>NZ_JBBHKY010000031.1:0-655 GCF_037482665.1 Corynebacterium sp. H127 | reverse complement strand
AAAATGGAGCATTTGAGCGCAACGAATGCAAAGCTTGGTGTGCCTCGGTCTGTCGATGTTTTATGGGAATTACCGAAGTTAAAGGACCACGCTGGTCGATCCAGGCGAACAGCAGACGTCAAAGGACATGAAGGGATGCTTCGTGCTGCTTCGAGCTTGTTCGCAGTCCATACCTTCCTTGCTTCAAGCGCCTTCCTGATTTCCGGCACTTGGCCCAGCAGCTTCCTTACCGCTGAAACTGCTTTACCAGCCTTGAGGAGCTTTCCAACGGGTAAGAAGTTCACTGCTGTCCACAAACATCCGGCAATGTCGCCCTTGAAGCAGTTAATTGCATCGGTCACGCCGATCAAATCGAGGATTAGATTGAGTGCTTCCTTACCGATCTGCTCTTTGAGGATTTCAAGAACCCCAGGAGGGGCCTCAATACCTTCCCCTGTATCTGCGCCTTGGTCTTGGGCTGCTTGAATCTCTGCCTGCTCGGCATGCCATTTGTCCATCGCAATCCGATAAGCCTCGTCTGCGGCTTGTGCCGCCAGGTCAGCATCCTTGCCGGCGGCGACTGCGGAGGCGCGCGCATCAGCTGCTGATGAGGCGGCTTCGTTGGCGGATTGGTGTGCGGCTGCGGCGTAGCTTGCTGCTTGGTCGGCGTTGGCTG
>NZ_JBBHKY010000030.1:0-849 GCF_037482665.1 Corynebacterium sp. H127 | reverse complement strand
TACGAGTTGTACTTCTTCTTCACCCTGACCTTTGACTTCAACCCGAGCTGGTCCATGAGCTTGTAGACCAGCTTATGGTTAACGACCCATCCTGCCCGGCGCAGCTGGGCGTGCACCCGCCGGTAACCATAACGACGGTTCATACGCTCGAAGACCTCGATGATTGCTTGTTTGAGCTGGGCATGCTTATCGCCCATGGTGAGGCGTTGTTGGTGATAGAAGAATGTTGACCGGGCAAGACCTGCCGCACCTAGCAGATCGTCCAATCGGTGAGTTGACTTGAGGATGACGATGACCTCGGCTTTTAGCCTCGCCGTTGGTTCCTCAAGTCCCGCAATTTTTTTAAATACGCGTTTTCCGCCCGCAGTTTCTCTACCTCGCGACGCAACTGATCTTCCTCAGTTAACGGTTTCACAGGTGAACTACCTTTCGGGCGTCCCTTCGGCTTCGGCTGCAAAGCTTCATCACCGCCGGCACGCCACGCACGAACCCAATCCTTGACCAGTTGATCCGAAGACAAACCAAATTCCCTGGCGAGTTCCATCATGGACTGGCCAGCGTTGAATCGATCAACGACGTCTTTCTTCACCTCAAAGGAATACTGCTGCTTGGTTGGCTTCTCCACAAGGCATAGCTTGCCATGAAGCTTGAACCGGCGGGCAAGCCTCTTCACCGGATAGGGGCTAACCCCTAAACGATGGGCTGCCGCCTTATAGCCCAGCCCCTGTTCAAATAACTCAACGAGCTGCTCCCGCTGTACCTGACTCAACGAACTTCGTGCTCTCAAAAGAAAAACTCCCCACTAGTCGGAAACTGATTTCTCAGTCCAACTAATGGGGAGCAGTTCAC
>NZ_JBBHKY010000029.1:0-869 GCF_037482665.1 Corynebacterium sp. H127 | reverse complement strand
GTATCCAGAACCGAATAGCATTGGTTCCAGATACAGGCGGCTACTCCATTTCCCACGTGACATGAAAGCACAAATAATCAGCTTCACAGAACTCTTCAGCACATGTGCTGAGCCTTGCTCACAACAGCGGCTGCAGGACATCGAATCAAACATCGGCATGACCCTGCCCGAGGACTATCGCCACATAATCCACACAACAGGCGGGGGGAAACTCGCCTACGAAAAGCGCTTCTTCCCGGCCCAGCTAGATGCCTTTGGATTCCCGGATGGTTTCGCACTGTGGGGTTTCTTCGGAAACGGATCCTACACTGGCACAAAGAACAACCTCGATGAAGAAGGCCCCTACATGGCACTGGCATGGGAGCTGCCCGAGGGTGTTCTGCCCATCGCCCTCGTAGACGGCTCTGCCTCCAGTTTCGTCGCACTCAACCGTAACCGCACAGAATTCCCACCCAATTCAGTCCTCTTCGTCGATGCAGAAATCAAGGACATCGTGTGCCTTGCGGATGATTTCGAGAGCTTCATCTCCCAACTAGGGAAAAACCCATACGTGTAAGACAAAGTGATACCAACGTGCTGGAGGTAGCCCTCAACTTTGTGACTTCCTCTCGGCAGGTTAGCGAGCTGGATATTCTCCGAAGACACGGTGAATTTTCCAGTCGCCGCATTGATGACTTCCCGCAAATAGCCACAGCACTTTTCAGATTCACTCTTCCCGGGAAAACAATCGCGGGCCCTGGATCAATGGACATCGTGTTCACAAGGTGGTGGGACTTCCGGCTCAAAGAGGGCAAAATCATCCCAACCGACCAAGGACATGTTCTCGAGCCGGGTTACCGCGCCCAGCTAATTGATGAGCTCCGCGAAGC
>NZ_JBBHKY010000028.1:0-1044 GCF_037482665.1 Corynebacterium sp. H127 | reverse complement strand
CCCCCCCCCCCCCCCCCCCCCCCTTCCCCCCCCCCCCCCCCCCCCCCCCCCCCCCCCCCCCCCACCAGGTTGATTGATCCTTACTATCCGTGAGTACGATCTGAAACTCCGTGACGCACGGCCACTATCGTCCTCGACAGTCGTCGTCTTCAAGTATCTCATAGATTTGAGATCGCCGGTGACCGTGGGGCACTTCATTTGTATCACTCCTTTACTTCACTTGTATCGTCCAGTGTGATACAAGTGAAGTAAAGGAGTGATACAAATGAAGTCGATAGAAGTTTTGGGCTTGCTGGAGGCAGTCGCCTCTGAGCAGTGGGGGATTATCACTGCTGCGCAAGCGCAGCGAGAGGGTGTTACTCGTCTGCAGCTCAGCCGCTTGACGGAATCGGGAATGTTAGAACGGGTGCGACGGGGAATCTATCTGTTGCCGTCAGCGCAATATGGTCCCCTAATGGATATTCAAATTGCCTGGGTATCGCTCGATCCTGGTGTCCTTCCCTCTGAAAGGTGGGACTCCCCCCATATTGTCAGTGTCTCTCACGAATCGGCATCCTTGATTCATCAAATAGGGAATTTGATTCCAAATAAGTATTCGTTTTCTTCAAAGAAGAGAAAGCAGTCGGCTCAAAAGGATATTCATATCCATATCAATCGTGAGTTGATGCCGGGTGAGATAGATAATGTTGATGGTTTGCCTGTTACCTCAGTGGAGCGAACTATATGCGATTTAGCAGAGAAGGCTATCGAATTTGACTATTTGGCGATGATAGTGGTGGATGGTTTACGAAAAGAAGGTGTAAGGCTAAGTGTGCTCGCAGATAAGCTAGATAAATCGGCATCAACGTATGGGGTCTCCTCCGGACAGAAATTGATACAAGCATGCCAGGAGGAGGCTGAAGCTGAGGAAGATAGCGAGGAACGCTTCGACCGTTACGTCAGCGATTTAATTAGAAGAACGAATTCTTCATCTGATTTTGCGAGCGAGCAGATGAGGGAGTTGACGCGTGGGCTTTCTACTGCGGCAATGAGCGAGCAGATGAG
>NZ_JBBHKY010000027.1:0-1280 GCF_037482665.1 Corynebacterium sp. H127 | reverse complement strand
CTGTCCGGCAGGTGATACAGCAGGGTAAACCTCGAGCGTCGCTCGATTAATGTAATGAGCGCTGACTGCTGGTTTTTCCCCAGCACGAGGTCACCTTCCCAATGCCCCGGAATCGCCCGGTCATCTGCTTCAGGTGGGCGTGTGGTGATTTCCGACCCATACACCCAGTTCTTATTGTGCAGGCCTGCTACCCGGTTACGAGGTGTACGGGTCTGTTCCGCGCGAATGAGCACCTGTTTGGTGTTCATGAGGTCTTCTAGTTCTTTGCGCAGGCTTCCTGCCGTTTGTATGTACAAGGCACTGTAGATCGCTTCATGAGAGATATGCATATCTCTATTGTGTGGGTGCTTAGCTTTGAGTCGACAGGCAATACGCCCCGGTGAGATCTTCCGCGCCAACATCGCCAACACCTCGGCACGCAAAGGGCCAGGTTGATCAAGTTTTCGTTGCCTAGGGCGCTTCCTACGCTGTGTAGCCTGATACTGAGCAATATCCGGGTCATACTCCTTCTCTTCGTCGCCTTGGTCGTAGGCCACCAGGAGCGCATTGCGTTTAATCTCACGCGATACCACGGTGTGATCACGACCGATCTGTTTACCGATCTCGCGGCAGGACAGACCTTTCCGCGAGAGTAAACGGATCTGACAACGATCGGCCAGGCTCAGGGTCCGCCCCCGCCCCACTGGGGTGGTGACGATACTGTTGGTGTCAAGACCAGCTTGAACAGCTCTTGGATGCGCAGGTGCTACAGGCATGAGTCCATCATCAATCCACGTCGCAACTTGTGCTGGCGACACACCTAACTCAGTCGCGATGTGCCAAGGTGCGAACCCCGATAGAGACAGGTGGGTACCACGAGCAATAAGCTCACGCCTGGTGGCACCGGGCATTGCTGCAAGCCGGGCCTGGCGGGCCCACCGCGTGACGGTCTGATCGCTTAGTCCCAGTTCCCTGGCCACGGACAGGGCTGATCTGCCGTGTTCGTTGACTAGTTCACACACCCGGTCGTTGAGCTGTTTGCGGCGCGGACTCCATTGCTTGCGTAAGCCTTTGGTTGTGTGGATCACGCGGTGGTTAGCCTGGGCGTTGCAGTTCACACCAGCTGTTTTCAGCCATGCGTACACACTATCGGCGCTGTATCCAACTTCTTCTGCGACCACAGTTACCCGTCGGCCGGCAAGCACCGAAGCCACCGCATGGTCCCTTATCTTCTGTGTTGATCGTTGAACCACCACGAACCACCTTTCTGGTTTGTGGTGCATTCACAGCTTGACACCGCC
>NZ_JBBHKY010000026.1:0-1777 GCF_037482665.1 Corynebacterium sp. H127 | reverse complement strand
ACGTCTGCTGTTCGCCTGGATCGACCAGCGTGGTCCTTTAACTTCGGTAATTCCCATAAAACATCGACAGACCGAGGCACACCAAGCTTTGCATTCGTTGCGCTCAAATGCTCCATTTTTCCACCTGATGGCAAGGGATTCCGCGGGGGCCACTACGCAAATCTTTCAACATCCAATGTTCGTAAAGCACCTGGTGTGGAATACGTCTCATTCGAACGGCATCATATTGTCGCCCAATCGGTTATGCGGAATGTGCGCTCCGATCTTCCCGGTGATCTGAGCGAGTATAAAGGCCCCGCCATTCAGATGCTCCCCGAAGACCATAAGCGAACACTTTCCTATGGACAGTCTCCTGAAGCCGCTGCTTATCGCGCCCGCCAAGAAGAACTGATCCGGGAAGGAAAAATAGACAAAATCTATGAGATAGAATACAACCGCCTAGAGGAACTGTTCCCCGGCAAGTACACAGCAGCTCTTAATGAAATGCTGGACTACGCTCTAAGTAAGGGATACATGAAAGTCGACTTCAGAACAACGCTGACATAAGGAGAATGTCTATGGATTTCCAGCCCGATTTTTTTCAAGCCCTCAATCCCGGTAAAGAACCACTCTCTTACGAAGGTCGCCTAATGGATATAAAAATTGACGATCTGACCTGGATTGATCCATCTTTAGGATCACAAGCTTTAAGCTATCTGGAAATAGGCAACAAGAAGCGGCTCATTAAAGGCTCAATAAGGGATAAGAAAGTTGTCGCCATGGAGCTTGTCGACATCGAACCGGGTGATTCTTTTATGGGGACTGATCTCTCCCTTCGCGCAATTCCTTTCCTGAAAGCATTGCTCGCCAAAGGGATTGAGGCGGACTACGACGGTGAAACTGTTGTCCTCAAGGATTACCCTATTGAAATTTATTTCGAGAAAGGTAAAGTTATTTCTATCTTGTGGACCGAGTTTCCCGATAGTGCGGTCAATTCATGAACTTCACCACCGACTACACGCTGCCGTTTCCCCTCGGCGGCACACTCGACGACGCCATCAAAGCCTGCCTGGACAGTCAACAACCAGCAGACGACGAACTCGAAGCCTGGATTGACATCCCCGACAGAGACAACGACGAAGAATATTCGTTGGTAGTCAGCCGAATCGAAGACAACACCTGCGTCACTGTTGCCCTCACCGACATCTACCGCGACACCTTCCTCGGCCTATGTCTTGATCCCCGGAAAACAACCGATGAAGAGTTCGCCGCTGGCCTTAAGAGCCAAGGAATAAACACGATAGTTCAATTCGGGGAAATCATCCTGCCCGATCACCTGATCACCATTGTCCTCAACGAAACGATCACCTGGTGGGATCCGAATTATTGGGGCGCAGAGGGCTTCCGCAACGAAACAATCGCTGAGCAACCCTAACCATGCCCTGCCAAGCCTCTACCTCTCACTGATTCCTAGGTGCCACCTGTATCCAGAACCGAATAGCATTGGTTCCAGATACAGGCGGCTACTCCATTTCCCACGTGACATGAAAGCACAAATAATCAGCTTCACAGAACTCTTCAGCACATGTGCTGAGCCTTGCTCACAACAGCGGCTGCAGGACATCGAATCAAACATCGGCATGACCCTGCCCGAGGACTATCGCCACATGATCCTCACTACAGGCGGGGGGAAACTCGCCTACGAAAAGCGCTTCTTCCCGGCCCAGCTAGATGCCTTTGGATTCCCGGATGGTTTCGCACTGTGGGGTTTCTTCGGAAACGGATCCTACACTGGCAC
>NZ_JBBHKY010000025.1:0-2062 GCF_037482665.1 Corynebacterium sp. H127 | reverse complement strand
CAATGGACATCGTGTTCACAAGGTGGTGGGACTTCCGGCTCAAAGAGGGCAAAATCATCCCAACCGACCAAGGACATGTTCTCGAGCCGGGTTACCGCGCCCAGCTAATTGATGAGCTCCGCGAAGCGCCCGCCCGTCAACGCCGAGGATTCTTCAAGGACTACATCTCCAGGTTCCAAGATCGACATAAAGACACCTAATAGGTGCTGTCTTCCGTTCATATCCCGAGTGGAAGACAGCACTTTTCCACTCATTGTGGGGACTTGCATCCGCAAGTCCCCACTCCCCAGTCCGATACACTAGCGAACACAAAAACAAAAGAAACCGGAGGTCACTCCCTCTTTCGAGTTTGTGATCTCCGTCCCTTGCGGTTCGTGAACCGCTCC
This sequence comes from Corynebacterium sp. H127, assembly GCF_037482665.1. NCBI lineage: Bacteria > Bacillati > Actinomycetota > Actinomycetes > Mycobacteriales > Corynebacteriaceae > Corynebacterium > Corynebacterium sp. H127. Next base: position 1,676 of record NZ_JBBHKY010000025.1, on the reverse strand, counting down.
CACGAATCCGCGCCGAATTTGAAGCCGCTACGGCCTGTAATGAGGCTGTTTCCACCAGGTTCAATCAAGGAATAACAGGCGACGAAGATACTTTAGTCTGGCTTGGACAAACCGTTACGGACTTGAATAGGGTGCAACTTAGCACCAGGGACTGGAGGCTACGCCGTCTCGTTCACCTTGGGCAACTGGAAATTATCAGAGCACACTACCGGTGCGGTATCCCTGTCGAGTCAATGTTGATAGGAGTCCTGCCCAGGGACGCTATAGCTGATATTTCTCGATACTGCCCTCCACAAGCACCCCCACAACGAGCACAAGCGCAAATCGCGATGGAGTGCATGTCTGAAGTCTGCAAATGCACCAACCAGATGGTGGCAATTTGCACGAAAAAGAGCGGCCTCAACATCGGTCCTTGGGGACAGATTCGGTACAAATTAGCCCTGCTAAGAGACCAACCGATGTTACGACGAAAATTCTACTTAGACTGATCCGCTGGCCCCTAGTAAGTCACTGTGAATGCGAAAGAAGCTGGCTACTTGCTACGGAATCTCGGATAGCCCCAGAGAAAAGCAGGCCTGGTTACCAATCGCCGACTTGGCACCATCACTGCAGTTAACCTCAAAGTTAATGAACTTATCCACAGCATGTCTGCATCTGTCGGACGACCGCCACCTGCTGTAAGTTGTATCAGCCACAGGACACTATGAATTCTCGACGGACCAACAAGTAATCAGACCGATAGGTCATCAAGATTGATTCTTTGGCTTTACAATTTCTGTCTCCTCAACCCAACGTGCCACAACCGACAAGACAGCCAAATACTCCAAAGCCTCCTGTTGAGACCACCCAGGTGCCACCGAATGCGCAACGACATTACGAATCCCTGCAAACACGCCCATAGCTAACAAATGCAGCCCATCTTGACGTGACTTCCACGTATCCGAATCACGCGGTCCGGGCAACCACAGACGTACACTCTTTGGGCTTACTTTCGGCGAGAACACCTCACTAGCAAGTTCCCGGTCAGCGGTGTCCATCCCAGACTTCTTCTGGATATGAGCGGTAAGCGACTTTGCACCATACTCGACCGCGACTTCAAACTGGTCCGCTTGCCAAAATTGCGCTGCGGCACCCCAGACCCACTCATGTAGCTCGTCCGCCACAAATGAAGGTCCCTGCGGAGCGAGCTTCTTCTTCCATTCATCTTGATCTCGCAGCACAGCGAGAGCTTTCCGCGTTGCGGTTGCAGTTGCCCTAAGCCCACTGTACAACTCGGAAATACCAAATGTGTCGGTAATTAGCGAGGGGTCCAGTACCTTGATAATCTGCTGGACTGTAGGCAGCTGATCCTCTACAGAATTGGTGATGGGTCTCATCAGATTCTCGTCCCAATACTGGCCTGCCGGTATGCGGTCGCTAAGCCGATCATGTTCCTCACAACTCTCAAGAAACTGTTCCAGCTTGCCTCGTGCCCAGTCATTATCCATATCCGATAGATTAATGCGTCGGCTACAAAGAGGCGAGAAGCCAACTGCAAGAAATGCTCTCCTGAAGTGCCCCAGGTTTTGTTCCGCTTGAGTGGATGGGAAAATCTGGAACATGCCTAAGAAGTTTGACCAGGATGCGAAGGACCGCGTGGTCCGTCTTGTTGAGGATCGCATTCTGGCGGAGAATCT
>NZ_JBBHKY010000024.1:0-4347 GCF_037482665.1 Corynebacterium sp. H127 | reverse complement strand
CGACCACAGTTACCCGTCGGCCGGCAAGCACCGAAGCCACCGCATGGTCCCTTATCTTCTGTGTTGATCGTTGAACCACCACGAACCACCTTTCTGGTTTGTGGTGCATTCACAGCTTGACACCGCCCTGCAAAGTTCGGCAAAAGAGGTTCGCTGCAACACGGCATACTTGCTTGCTCCGAGCACGATTTCCCCCGCAAAACAGAAACGCCCCGGACCAAATGATCCGGAGCGTTAATACCTGTGCGCCCTGACGGGCTCGAACCGCCGACCTGCTGGGTGTAAACCAGCTGCTCTTCCAGCTGAGCTAAAGGCGCAAACTTTCATCGCTGTGCGACTCGGAAAAGCGTATCATGCCCTGATTAGGCTTCCAAAATCACCAGCTCAGAAAGGATTTTACTTCTTGCTTCCCGGGCGCACTAGGCAGGAACCTTGCCACTGACCAACACGGGTTGCGGTGGTTTGCACCAAGCCGGCGAGTTTTGCGGATTCGGCAATTTCACCGGCCACCAGGTGGCCCGGCTTGCCGGCACCAGGGGTGAGCAACCAAATGCGACCACTTTCTGCGAGTGGGCGGATCGAATCCACGAGGCCGTCCACTAGATCACCATCGTCGTCGCGCCACCACAGCAGTACAACATCGCAGACTTCGTCAGTATCTTCATCAAGAAGCTCCTCGCCGATGCGATCCTCGACTGCTTCGCTGATTGCGGTGTCACAATCCTCGTCCCAGCCCACTTCCTGCACTATATGACCTGCTTCGATACCCAGAACCTGAGCATAATCCTGGGCGTTTGACTTAGTCACGCCCGGAACGTCGACCACTGTATCTGTCCTCCTCTTTACTGCGCTTGTGGCGCTGATGCATCCAGAAGCAAAAACTTGATTCAATCGTCGAAAATACCAGTTCTCCTGGGAAATTACAGACTTTAGGGGGATTTTAGAGGTAAACCACGCAGTTTCACAGGAAATTTAGGCTCGAAAATCAGCTTCTAAACTGTTGTGAATTATACCCCGAAGATTTGCAATTTCTGCAAACATTCCGCACGTCACCAGTAGTTTCCTATGCGGATGCAACACTGAACTTGCATAACCCGTATTCTGGAGGGACATGTCGGAGCGCGCAGCTATGCACGCATGCCGAAGATTGACCAAAGAATTCATATTGGAGGAATGCCATGGCTGATGCAGCTGAGCCGAACCCCGGTAGCCATCTAACTGACGACTCCAACATCGCACTGATTCGTGACGGTGTTGCGTCCTACCTCAATGACTCCGATCCGGAGGAAACCCAGGAGTGGATGGACTCACTGGACGGCCTTTTGGAAGAGTCCAGCCCTGAGCGCGCCCGTTACCTGATGCTTCGTCTGCTTGAGCGCGCCACCGCCAAGCGGGTTGAGCTGCCTGCTTTAACCTCAACGGACTACGTCAACACCATTCCGACGACTCAAGAGCCTGAGTTCCCGGGTGATGAGGACATCGAGAAACGCTACCGCCGTTGGATGCGCTGGAACGCCGCCATCATGGTGCACCGCGCCCAGCGCCCCGGCATCGGTGTCGGTGGACATATCTCCACCTACGCTGGCGCAGCCCCCCTGTACGAGGTTGGTTTCAACCACTTCTTCCGTGGCAAGGACCACCCCGGCGGCGGCGACCAGATCTTCTTCCAGGGCCACGCCTCCCCAGGCATGTATGCCCGCGCTTTCCTAGAGGGGCGTCTCTCCGAGGATGACCTGGACGGATTCCGTCAGGAAGTTTCCCGCGAGCAGGGCGGCATCCCGTCCTACCCGCACCCGCATGGCATGAAGGACTTCTGGGAGTTTCCTACCGTCTCTATGGGCCTTGGCCCTATGGACGCTATTTACCAGGCGCGATTCAACCGCTACCTGCAAGACCGCGGCATCAAGGACACCTCCCAGCAGCATGTCTGGGCTTTCCTTGGCGACGGCGAAATGGACGAGCCAGAGTCTCGTGGCCTGATCCAGATGGCGGCGTTGAATAACCTCAACAACCTGACCTTTGTGATCAACTGCAACCTGCAGCGTCTCGACGGCCCGGTGCGCGGCAACACCCAGATCATCCAAGAGCTCGAGTCCTTCTTCCGTGGTGCCGGCTGGTCCGTCATCAAGGTGGTTTGGGGCCGCGAGTGGGATGCCCTGCTGGAAAAGGACAAGGACGGTGCCCTTGTCGACATCATGAATAACACGCCTGACGGTGACTACCAGACCTTCAAAGCCAACGATGGCGCCTACGTGCGTGAACACTTCTTCGGCCGCGATCCACGCACCCTCAAGCTGGTCGAAGATATGACCGACGAAGAGATCTGGGCCCTGCCACGCGGTGGCCACGACTACCGCAAGGTCTATGCAGCATACAAGCGTGCGATGGAGGAGACGGATCGTCCGACCGTCATTCTCGCTCACACCATCAAGGGCTACGGCCTCGGCCACAACTTCGAGGGCCGCAACGCCACGCACCAGATGAAGAAGCTGACTCTGGATGATCTGAAGCAGTTCCGCGATAAGCAGCAGATCCCGATCAGCGACGAAGAACTGGAGAAGGATCCTTACCTGCCGCCATACTTCCACCCAGGTGCTGATGCCCCCGAAATCAAGTACTTGCTGGAGCGTCGTAAGGAATTGGGCGGCTTCCTGCCGGAACGTCGCAGCAGCTACGAGCCAATCACGGTCCCAGATATTGATCAGCTCAAGTCCATGCGTAAGGGCTCCGGCAAGCAGCAGGTAGCCACCACCATGGCTGTGGTGCGTACCTTCAAGGAGCTCATGCGCGATAAGGAGCTAGCGGAGCGCCTCGTGCCGATCATCCCTGATGAGGCACGTACCTTCGGTATGGACTCGTGGTTCCCTACGCTCAAGATCTACAACCCACACGGACAGAACTACACCCCGGTGGATCATGATCTGATGCTCTCCTACCGTGAGGCCACCGACGGCCACATCCTGCACGAGGGCATCAACGAGGCAGGTTCGATGGCATCCTTCATCGCCGCCGGCACCTCCTATGCGACGCACGGTCACGCCATGATTCCGCTGTACATCTTCTACTCGATGTTCGGTTTCCAGCGCACCGGCGACTCAATCTGGGCTGCCGCAGACCAGATGACGCGTGGCTTCCTGCTCGGTGCTACGGCTGGCCGCACCACACTTACTGGTGAGGGCCTGCAGCACATGGACGGGCACTCCCCTGTGCTCGCCTCCACTAACCCTTCGGTGGTTAGCTACGACCCGGCATTCGCCTACGAAGTCGCGCACCTGATTCGTGAGGGCATTGACCGCATGTATGGCCCTGGCCGCGGTGATGACGTCATCTACTACCTGACGATTTACAACGAGCCAGTGTCCCAGCCTGCTGAGCCTGAGAACCTGGATATTGAAGGCCTGCACAAGGGCATCTACCAGTACAGTGCTGGCGAAGGCTCCGGCCACACAGCCAACATTCTTGCCTCGGGCATCGGTATGCAGCAAGCCTTGCGCGCTGCTGAGCTGCTTCGCGACGACTATGGCGTGGCCGCGAACATCTTCTCGGTCACCTCGTGGAATGAACTGGCCCGCGAGGGAGCTGCCCGCGATCTCGAGCAGCTCCGCCACCCTGCTACTGAGGTGGAAGCACCGTTCATTGTTAAGCAGCTCTCAGGGGTTTCTGGTCCGTTTGTGGCAGTTTCCGACTTCGCCACCGCCGTCCCTGAGCAGATTCGCAAGTGGGTGCCTGGCGACTACACCGTGCTAGGTGCAGATGGCTTCGGCTTCTCTGATACCCGCGCTGCGGCGCGTCGTTACTTCAACATCGATGCCGAGTCCATCGTCGTTGCAGTGCTGGCAGGCTTGGCGCGTGAAGGCAAGATCGACGTCTCCGTCGCCGATGCCGCCGCCGCTAAGTACAAACTGACGGACCCAACCTCCGTCTAATCCCCGACTAAAGAACAACCGCCCGCAGGATGCGCAGTGAAAGTGAACTGCTCCCCATTAGTTGGACTGAGAAATCAGTTTCCGACTAGTGGGGAGTTTTTCTTTTGAGAGCACGAAGTTCGTTGAGTCAGGCACAGCGGGAGCAGCTCGTTGAGTTATTTGAACAGGGGCTGGGCTATAACGCGGCAGCCCATCGTTTAGGGGTTAGCCCCTATCCGGTGAAGAGGCTTGCCCGCCGGTTCAAGCTTCATGGCAAGCTATGCCTTGTGGAGAAGCCAACCAAGCAGCAGTATCCCTTTGAGGTGAAGAAAGACGTCGTTGATCGATTCAACGCTGGCCAGTCCATGATGGAACTCGCCAGGGAATTTGGTTTGTCTTCGGATCAACTGGTCAAGGATTGGGTTCGTGCGTGGCGTGCCGG
>NZ_JBBHKY010000023.1:0-5042 GCF_037482665.1 Corynebacterium sp. H127 | reverse complement strand
ACTGCCGAGCATGTCCAGTTTGTGCAAGATGAGCTCAATGACACTCCGCGAATCGTGCTGGGTGGGTGCACTCCTCGTGAGATACTGATGAAAACACTCAATGGTGCATTCACAGCTTGACACCGCCAAGCAAGCTCGAATCAGGCCTACATCGCCCTCCTGGGCTTTTCGAGTTCTTGAAGTAGTAGTGACGGATTCGAAAGCACCCAAACCCCGATTCGCTTCCCATTCCAAGCCCCCGTGCCCAATGCCGAAAAAGGTTGCACTGGCTTTCACCAAGTAGAAGTGGAGGCGCGCGCCGCCACAATCCCCGCACATGCAAGACAGACAATCAGGCCCAGCGTGGTTGGCAGGCCAAGGGCGTCGGCAATAGCGCCAATCATGGGCGGCCCCAATAGATACGCGAGGTAGCCGACGGCACTAACTCGAGCCGTCATCGTAGCTTCCTGACCGGGGGCAACGCGACTGGCTCGGGCGATCGCTAGTGGGAACAGCGGCCCGAGGACGAGGCCAATAATGCCGATGCCCAGCACCATGACCAGCGGGTCGCCCGTACCAATGCTCAACAAGATCGCGGTCACTATCGACGCAGCACTCAGCACGAGCAGCCGCCACTCCCCGAGGCGGGCAATAGCAACGTCCCCGCTCGAGCGTGAAATGAACATGGCGACGCTGAATATCGTCAATCCCACCGCGCCCCAAGACTCAGGCCCGCCAAAATCGCGCGTGATGAGCAGCGCCGACCAGTCCGTAATGAGCCCTTCGATTAGCAGCCCACACACCGCGAGCACGCCTATCGACGTCGGCAGCAAAGCTGGCTGAACGCGCTGCGCCGTCATCTCCACCGCGTCGTTAGCTGGCTACTGCCACAACGCAGGGGCGGCAATCGCCACCAACATTGCGAGCGCCGCCGCCATAACGCAGAAATGCTCGACAACACTTGCCTTTGCGCTAGTGGCGATGACTGCGCTTCCAGCACCCGCCAGCACCCCGAGGCTGTAACCGCCATGCAGCCTGGAGAGTATCTGCACGCCACATCGCTGCTGGTAGTTGATGCCGGCGGTGTTCATCGCAACATCCAGGACTCCACTTGCCGCCCCAGCCACGGCTTCAACAAAATCTGAACTACCGTACGCCGGCTGAGGTCGAGGGAGAGTTGTGGACCGGCAACCCGAGCCATGAGATATTGGAAATCAAGGCACATGCCTAGGAACAAAACCCGGGGCACTTCAGTCGGCCCCGTTCTACACAAAGACGACGCGGTAACTAACAAAGTTCTGGCTGTCTTTGGTCGAACTGAAGCCCGCGACTTCCTTGATCTCGAAGCAATCATGAACACTGGCGATTACTGCCTACCTAAGTTAATGCACTTGGCTAAGGACTATGATCCAGGTTTCGACGCCCATTACTTCGAAGGTGCCCTGCGACAAGTCACGACAATTAGCGTTGACCGTGTTGTCGCCTGCGGGGTTAGCCCAGGGGAGTGGGAGAACATCCAACACCGCACCCTTGTCTTGGCCGATGCCGTGGCCACCATGGGGTTGCCCGCAGCATCAAAATCGGCACAAAGCCGCACTCACTAAGAAGCACAAAAGTGACGAGGTCATTAATTGCCCAAAAGCAAGAATGCCGATAGAGCCACCTACCCCAGCAACGCTAGAGGCACCACAGTGACACCATCCGTTCGTCGATAAGCATCGGTGCCTGTGGTGACCACAACTTTTTCGACCAACCGATCCCCCAACTGCTCGCCGAGCCAATGCAAATGGCGAACATCGCTATCAGTCGGGGTCGGCTTCAGCTTGACTTCGAACGCAATGACCTTGCCGTCGTAGCGCTCGAGGATCAAGTCGACTTCATGGGTGCCACCTTGGGTTCTGAGATGGGCAGTATGGGCCTCCGCTGCTTGCCCGGCTGCTCGAACGGTCAGAGTCACCAGCGATTCAAACAGCTGACCAAACAACTCCCATGTTCCGGGATCCTGCGACACCAGCATCTGCGGAGTGACTCCAAGCAGTGCTGCCGCGACACCGGGATCGAAAATTTGGTGCTTCGGACCGGTAGTCAGTTTCTTGAATGGAGACCGATTTGGAAACCAAGCCGGGACGGGGTCAAGTAACCACAACGATGTCAGCGCGTCTCGATACCCCAGCGCTGCATCCTTAGAAATCTTTCCAGTATCAGCGGGCGTGGCTGCGTCGAGAATCTTGTTGTATGCGGTCGTCGTTGAGGAAGCTGCTGCATAGGCTGCCCACCACGCCCGCATGGATTCCGGCTTACGCACCATCAAGCCCTGGTCTGGGATGTCTCTATCGATGACGCGTTGAATGTATGACGCAATTGCTTGTCGACGCCCACGGCCACTCAACTTATAGATTCCAGGCAACCCAGTGGAACAAATAGCCTCGGCATAGTCAACCAACCCCCAGCTCGTGGTGCCGGATACGTTCATTCGACCTTCGAACATCTCGCTGATCAGCACCGATGGTTCGGTTTCGTCCCGCTCCGAAACAGTCAAAGGACGCATGCGCAGGCTCAAAATCCGCCCAGCTCCGGAGTGCGTGTCCGCATCACTTCGAGGTGTTGCACTTCCGGTAAGCAGGAACTTAGTCACCGTTCGATCGTCCACCTTACGACGAACCACATCCCACACTTCCGGAAGATGCTGCCATTCATCGAGACAAAGCACTTCCGCAACCGATAGTAAGTCGTCTAAACGGGCCTGCAACAGCTCCCGTTCGTTCACTCGATCAAGCTGATAGACCTTCGTGGCACGGCGCTTCGTGGTTTCCGACTTTCCCACACCCTTCGCACCATCAACAGCAATCGCCGGCGCGCCAGTCAACTCGTCGAGCTCAATATCAATGTACCGACTCAGGTATCTGCTTTCTCCAGGGTCCTTCAGTGCCATAACCAGCACCGTAGCACACTAACCGCCAGAATATCTTCATGCTAACCGCCAGATTATCCGCATACTAACCGCCAGATTATCCACTTGGCAAGAACAAGTCGGCTGACGGACTGCAATTACTCTGCGCCGACGAGATACCCAGCGACTTCGTCAAACATCAATCCGAGTGGCTTCCACGGAGGAGCACCCTCAATAAGTGGTCGAGACGCCACCGATTTCCACGCCAAATAGAGCTCGAGTTTTGGGGCCTCCATAGCAGGACCAGTGTCGCTGCGGTTATGCCACCGGCCTGGGAGGAACACTGTCCGTCCGGCATTCGTCCGCTTTTCGTGGATGACTAAGTTGGCGTCGATAAGCTCGGTAGATGCCTCTTTAAGTCGAGCCGCAGACCAATCGTTCCATCGGCGGATCCAAATATCCTTGGGAACTGTGAGCACTGCAATTTGCAGGTAGTAGCAGGCGGCATCTTCGCTGAGATTGAACCTCTGCTGAATCTTCGCTAACGCTTCAGGAGCAGACAAGCGGGGATCACGGGAAGTTAATTGGGGGTCGGTACCATTTCGAAGCCACTCAAACCACTCATCGATTTTTCCAGTTTGCACTCCCCAGGTCCCCAAATACTTTGTTGTGCCACTCAGTTTCGGATCCTGAAAATCTGCGGTGTGTTCAAGCACCTCCACAATCGTCGCCTCTGGATCCTTCCTCAAGGGATTTTCTAGCATTTCTTTCTTCATCAGTGAACCCGGTGAGTCTGGAAAAGGGTCAGGTGAAGGAATTGACTCACGAGCTAAAGCATCTGCGATTTCAAGCGCTTCCTTGGATTGCGGAGCTACATACATCGCAATATTCAAAAGTGATGTCAATTTCCGAATTGAGCCATCCACTTGATAACCAGACGACCGCAGGAGGGAACGGACAACTGCGATTTCTCCATATGTGCCATAGGCAGACTCTGCGGTAGTGAGATAATCCCAGAACTGCTCATTTGTCAGGTTGATCCACTTGGGACCATAGCGGTGGCACCACCACTCCACAAAGGCATCAAGGTTTGGGCCACTCCGGAAATACCCGGGATGCCAAGTCAGGCCAAGCAGTAGGGAGCGAGGAGGTTCCAGCCCGTCTGGCTCATAGAACCATTGAGCAGACGCTGCTTGGCTTGGAGTCAACCCAGTTTTCTTTAAGTCAGCCTTTTCATACTTAGATTCTGTTCGCAGGCCACCATTGGCCACCGCCGAAAATAACAAGCGTGCAGATGGCTCCGGTAACGAAGTTCGCTCCCCCACATAGTTCGATACCGCATTTAAGTCTAAGCCACCGGGGAATTCCATTGCTTGGTAGTTCTGTTGCTTTTTCCAGGCCAACAGGGTGTCCAATTCTCGGGCGAAGAGCTCGTCGGCAAGCAAGTTCTCCTCGTAAACTGGCGACTCCTCCCTGTCTAAAGCAAATGACGTAACCAGCTCGGTTCTCGGACCAGACTCTACGGGAAGCCCTGCGCAAAGTTGCCGCGCATAGAGCTCGTGAAAGCCGGAGTCGATTGTCCACCTCAGCGCAGCGATCAGCTGTCTTGCGGTTTCCTCGGCAACCGTCGGAGACGACAGCAGGAAAAGCCATGTCTTGTCCCGCCCAAGCAGAGCTCGAAAAGAGTCTTCAAGAGGCCTACCCGACTCGAGACGCGCGAAAGTCTCTTCGGGGCGAAACGCCACTTCACGTGACCAATAATCCTGATATGTAATCAGGGCCAACGCCGCCTTGTCGACAACCTTCGGAAATTCAATGCCCATGGGCCTGAACCTTACCCCGGGTATGTTGACCTGACCACGGAAGCTAGGGTCACTGCCATACATGTCATAACTGCAGTTGAAAACACGAAAACAAAAGAAACCGGAGGTCACTCCCTCTTTCAAGTTTGTGATCTCCGGTCCTTGCAGTTCGTGAACCGCTCACTGTGAGCGAAGGGGTGTCTGGTTCCATGACATAGTTCCTATTCGGTGTCTCGAGGCTTCACAGCCAACGCCGACCAAGCAGCAAGCTACGCCGCAGCCGCACACCAATCCGCCAACGAAGCCGCCTCATCAGCAGCTGATGCGCGCGCCTCCGCAGTCGCCGCCGGCAAGGATGCTGACCTGGCGGC
>NZ_JBBHKY010000022.1:0-5088 GCF_037482665.1 Corynebacterium sp. H127 | reverse complement strand
CGACCACAGTTACCCGTCGGCCGGCAAGCACCGAAGCCACCGCATGGTCCCTTATCTTCTGTGTTGATCGTTGAACCACCACGAACCACCTTTCTGGTTTGTGGTGCATTCACAGCTTGACACCGCCCTTGGGATTTCGAGTTCATGAATTCGCGTTCACCGATTCGAGCGAGTGGATTCGAAAGCGCCGCCCCAACAAGCCACTCTGGGAGCACCAGAATGCCTCGACCGCGTGGAATCCAATCCCTAAACATGGCATATGAAAAAGGCACTGTGAGTCATACTGCAGCATGATGTGATTGCCTTAGCTTGCTGACTAGTGTCGGTGAGGTGAAGAACATTCGGGCGGTTGATGTCATAGCTGCTGGCGTGCTGGTTTCGCTATCATTCTTGGGATCGTCGATTTCCGCTGTGTGGGACTGGGACCTGTGGCTGACGATCACGCTGTTCGTGGTGCCACTGTGCCGGAAGCGTTGGCCTTTGTCGACCGTCATTGTGATGCTGGGGATCCTTGTGGCATGCGCATTGCGTGTCGAGATCACCATCGCATGCATTCTGGTCGCAGGGCTGGCGGCCTACATCGTGCGTCGGGATTTGCCTGAACCGCTGCGGGCAATCGCTACGGTCACTCTGCTTCTCGGGGACATCGTTGGCCTTTTTGTGTTCACTCCAGGTCTCACAGAAGTCGACCTGTTTAAACGGCTTGTCTACGTGACGTGGAGCGTTACAACCCTCATGGCGTGTGGGTTGATGGGTGAGCTGCGCAGACGCACGTTGGAAGCCCAGGAGATCGCGTTACAGAAGTCGCTGGAGACCCAACGTGAGGAATTTGAGAAGCGCGAGATCTCACAACGCAACCATATTGCCCGGGAGATCCATGATCTAGTGACGCATTCGCTGACCGTGATTGTTGCTCAGGCGGATGGCGGGCGCTACGCCGGTAGTGCAGAAGCGAAAGAGGAAGCGCTGGTGGCGATTTCAAAGGTTGGGCGGGAGTCTCTCCGGCAGATGCGATCGGTGGTGGGCCTCCTACGTGAAGGGGAAAGTCATGCGGCGTCGCCAAGCATCGGCTACGTGGACATCGCCAATCTGGTGCAGCAGACGTCGAGTAGCGGGCTCGCCATCTCCTATCGCGTGACCGGTGAGCCGCCAGAGCAGGTACCCGATGGAGTGTCGCTGGCGATGTACCGGATTGCGCAGGAGGCGCTGACAAATGCGAAAAAGCACGGCGTGGGCGGTGCTACTTTGGGCATCGATTGGCGGCCTGAACAGGCAACTATTCGGGTTCAAAATCCATGTGACAGCCGCACTCCGGGTCTAGGCCACGGCATCACCGGCATGCGTGAACGAGCCGAACTCTGCGGTGGCACCTGTGAGGCGGGCATGCAGTCTGGCCAGTGGCGCGTCCTGGCAACGCTTCCGCTAGGGGCGCACGCATGAACATCGCGCTTGTCGACGACCAACTCCTCTTCCTGCACGGTATCAACCAAATCATCACCTCCCAGCCCGACATGACGGTCGCTTGGCAAGCCACCAACGGGCTCGAGGCGCTGGACAAGGCCGCCGCTGACCCCGTCGACGTGGTGGTGATGGACGTACAAATGCCGCTTCTCGACGGCATCGCCGCCACCAAACGCCTCGCCGAGGCGGCCCCCGAAACAAAGACCATCATCCTGACCACCTTCGATGACGAGGAATACGTCCTCGGTGGCTTGGCCGCCGGGGCCAGCGGATTCATCCTCAAGGACGCCGAACCCGAGGTGCTGCTCGAATCGATCCGCACGGTGTATCACGGGGATGCGGTGATCTCCCCGCGGGCCACCAACCGGATTGTCACTCGGCTGCAAGCACCGCACCAGGTGCCGACTTCCGCCGCGGACCAGCGACTACTAGGTGAACTGACCAACCGAGAGCAAGAGATACTGGTGGCCATCGCCAAGGGCTGGACCAATGCTGAAATCTGCGAGCGCCTCTTTATCTCCATGCCCACAGTGAAAACACACGTGGGCAGGGTGATGTCCAAGACGGGGTCGCGGGATCGGGTGCATGTGGCGCTGCTCGCCTATCGCGCCGGGCTGGTGTCCCGAGAAGACCTGCTCGACTCCTAGCGGGCGTCATGCCTGGGTATGAGGTAGAAATCGTGCTCCGCGCCGATGAGTTCAGGGGCCGGCGGCGGCAGCATGATGGGTATGACAACGATCATCGAGACGAAGAATCTCACCAAAACGTATGGGACGGCTACTGTCGTCGATAAGCTGAATTTGGCGGTCACCCAAGGCAGTGTCCACGGGCTGTTGGGGCCGAACGGGTCCGGCAAGTCCACCACCATGAAGATGATGCTCGGGCTGCTCCGGCCCACCGCGGGCGAGATTTTTGTGCTGGGCCAGCCGATGAATCGCCAGACTCGCGGGCAGGTGCTCGCCCAGGTGGGTTCCCTCATCGAACAACCCTCCGCCTACCTGCACCTCACCGGCGCCGAGAACCTGCGCATCGCCGCCCGGCTGCTGCGCGCGGAACCGGCGAACGTTGAGCGCGCGATCGAGTTGGTGCGCCTGGAAAAGCACATGGACAAGCTGGTCAAGGACTACTCGCTGGGCATGAAGCAGCGCCTCGGCATTGCGCTGGCGCTGCTGCGTGACCCGAAGATCCTCATTCTGGACGAGCCCACGAACGGCCTTGACCCGGCTGGTATCGAGGAGATCCGTGAGCTCATCGTCAGCCTGGCGCGGGATGAGGGGCGCACCGTGTTGGTGTCGAGCCACCTGCTCTCCGAGATCGAGAAGATGGCCACGGAGCTGAGCATCATCCACCAAGGTCAGCTGGTATTTCAGGGAACGCAACGGGAGCTGTTTGAAACCAAGCTGCCAGATGTCTTCGTGGAAACCACCGCGGCCGCGGAGGCGGCCCGCGTGCTGCAAGCGCTGCAGCCCGTCCTGGTGCCCGGCGGCGTCGTACTCGGAAACCTCAGCGAGCAGGACGTTTCGGACATGTGCGTCCGCCTGGTCCAGCAGGGCGTGCCCATCACCCAGGTCGTGCGGCAACACCGCAGCCTGGAAGAAGTTTTCATTGGACTGACCGGTAGGGAGGGATTGCAATGATGGAGAATCTTGCCATCGAGGTAGCCAAACTGCGTCGCTCTCGCGTGCTGCTCTTTGGCCTCGGGCTCACGATGAGCATCATCCTGTTCACCAGCATGAACCTGCTACAAACCGGGAAAATCGATTCCTTTGCGGCCGACCCGGACCAGAACTGGTCCGCATATCTGATCAGCTACCTGATGGTGCTGTCCCTGCTGGCTCCGATCCAGCTCGCGCTACTGGCCAGCCGCGCGGTGGACCCCGAACACCTGGCCGGCGGGTGGCGTCTCAATGCCGTTGCCGGCACGTGGCCGGGCGAGCTACTGCGCCGGAAGTTCCTGGTGTTCGCTGCGATTTTGGGTCTGTTGCGCGCAGTCGAACTGGCAGCGATCGTGGGGGCGCCGCTGGTGCTGGGGGCTCCCGGACCCGCTACGCAGGTTTGGGATTCCTGGCTGCGCTCCACCTTCGGAGTGCTGGGAACCAGCGCCGCCATGCTCGCCCTGTTCATGTGGCTCGCTGCGCGTTTCGAATCCCAGCTGGTGGTGCTGGGCGTGGGCGTGCTCGGCGGATTCCTCGGTATCTGGGGGATGCTCTCGCCGCCGTGGCTCACCATGATCAACCCCTTCGGCTATTTCGCGGTGCTCACCCCGTACACCTTCACTGATGCGGGCGTGGCGCCGGTGCAGCAGGCGTGGCTGCCGTGGGCGCTGTATGTGCTGCTCGCAGCTATCTGCTTCTTCGTCCTCACCCGCCGACTCAACGCAAGGGAATACTAACCATGTTGCTCCGCAATGAACTGCTCAAGTTCCGACGCTCCCACGTGTGGACGGTATTGGTGCTGATCCCGCTAATCTCGGTCGCCTACGGTGCCGGAAACTATTCCGCCAACCGGGAAATGCTCACCGCGGGCTGGTCCAGCTACCTCTCCCAGGTGGTGCTGTTTTACGGCCTGTTCTTCATGACTATCGGTACCGCGATCCTCGCCGCCGCTGCCTGGCGACTCGAGCACCGCGGCTTCAACTGGAACCAGCTCATGACGGTGCCGCGCGGAATCAGCGGGATCATCGCTGCGAAGATCGGCGCGATCGTGGTCCTCGTAGCGATCATGCAGCTCATCGTCCTGGCCCTCAGCCTCGGCGTGGGCCTTGCGCTGCGCATCCCCGGCACCATCCCGTGGGTCAACCTCGCCGGCATCGTGCTCGCGGTGATCCCGGCAGCTGCGGTCGCCGCCTGGCAATCCTTCTTCTCCATGATCATCCGCAACTTCGCCGCCCCCGTCGCCATCGCGCTGGCCGGCACGATCCTCACCTTCGGCGCAATCAGCGCCGGCTTCGAACAGCTCATGTGGATCCTGCCGTCCGCGCTGGTCACCAACACGCTCTCCACCGGCAGCACCGCCGTATCGACGGCCGGAAGCTTCGACGCCGCGACGTTGATCTCACTCCTGATCGCATCTGCCCTGTTGACAGCGCTCGGCTGGGCCACGTCCGTGGCGTGGCTGCGCCGGGTAGATATTCGGTCTTAGGGAGGGCTCCATTTGGGTGGTGATGAATGGCGCCACAACTCACGGTTCGTTCACCACGCCATTGCTCATCTGATCTATGAGCAACTCCGGGTGCTTGCCTTTTGGAAAGGGGATCAGCTTCATGTCAGTGGGTTGGCTTAAACATGCTCTTTCGTGGGGCGTACTTTTCCGCCGCTACTTCGAGAACTCGAAAACTGCAGGAGAGCGGTGCAGGCGTGATTTGAGCTTGCTTGGGTTTTCGAGTTCATGGATTCGAGGAGAGCTCCCGCTAGCCGGGGGAAGCGAGCGATTCCCGGTGGGGCAAGGTCCCAAGAAGGGTGTCTCTTCCCGCCGCTACTTCGAGAATTCGAAAACTGCAGGGCGGTGTCAAGCTGTGAATGCACCACAAACCAGAAAGGTGGTTCGTGGTGGTTCAACGATCAACACAGAAGATAAGGGACCATGCGGTGGCTTCGGTGCTTGCCGGCCGACGGGTAACTGTGGTCG
>NZ_JBBHKY010000021.1:0-5403 GCF_037482665.1 Corynebacterium sp. H127 | reverse complement strand
TTTTGTATCTTTTGATTTTTTGGTTGTGTGTTGGTGCCGGCAGGCCCGGAGGGGTCTGTGTAAGCATTTAATACTCAACTTTTTGTGGTGGCGGGTTTTTCCTCGTCGGATTGTCGGTCATCACTTTTTTGGACAATCTAGCTTTATTTTTTTGCTGGTTGTTTGTTTTGCTAGGTAGTTGGGCTTTTCATAGCACTGATTATTTAATCATTTGTTCTTTTATGGAGAGTTTGATCCTGGCTCAGGACGAACGCTGGCGGCGTGCTTAACACATGCAAGTCGAACGGAAAGGCCTCTTCGGAGGTACTCGAGTGGCGAACGGGTGAGTAACACGTGAGTGATCTGCCCTACACTTTGGGATAAGCCTGGGAAACTGGGTCTAATACCGAATATTCACTCCTCTTTAGTGTGGGGGGTGGAAAGCCTTGTGCGGTGTGGGATGAGCTCGCGGCCTATCAGCTTGTTGGTGGGGTAATGGCCTACCAAGGCGTCGACGGGTAGCCGGCCTGAGAGGGTGTACGGCCACATTGGGACTGAGACACGGCCCAGACTCCTACGGGAGGCAGCAGTGGGGAATATTGCACAATGGGCGCAAGCCTGATGCAGCGACGCCGCGTGGGGGATGACGGCCTTCGGGTTGTAAACCTCTTTCGACAGGGACGAAGCTTTTGTGACGGTACCTGTATAAGAAGCACCGGCTAACTACGTGCCAGCAGCCGCGGTAATACGTAGGGTGCGAGCGTTGTCCGGAATTACTGGGCGTAAAGAGCTCGTAGGTGGTTTGTCGCGTCGTCTGTGAAATCCCGGGGCTTAACTTCGGGCGTGCAGGCGATACGGGCATAACTTGAGTGCTGTAGGGGAGACTGGAATTCCTGGTGTAGCGGTGAAATGCGCAGATATCAGGAGGAACACCAATGGCGAAGGCAGGTCTCTGGGCAGTAACTGACGCTGAGGAGCGAAAGCATGGGGAGCGAACAGGATTAGATACCCTGGTAGTCCATGCTGTAAACGGTGGGCGCTAGGTGTAGGGGTCTTCCACGACTTCTGTGCCGTAGCTAACGCATTAAGCGCCCCGCCTGGGGAGTACGGCCGCAAGGCTAAAACTCAAAGGAATTGACGGGGGCCCGCACAAGCGGCGGAGCATGTGGATTAATTCGATGCAACGCGAAGAACCTTACCTGGGCTTGACATACACCAGATCGCTGCAGAGATGTAGTTTCCCTTGTGGCTGGTGTACAGGTGGTGCATGGTTGTCGTCAGCTCGTGTCGTGAGATGTTGGGTTAAGTCCCGCAACGAGCGCAACCCTTGTCTTATGTTGCCAGCGCGTTATGGCGGGGACTCATGAGAGACTGCCGGGGTTAACTCGGAGGAAGGTGGGGATGACGTCAAATCATCATGCCCCTTATGTCCAGGGCTTCACACATGCTACAATGGTCGGTACAACGCGTCGCGAGCCTGTGAGGGTGAGCTAATCGCTGAAAGCCGGCCTCAGTTCGGATTGGGGTCTGCAACTCGACCCCATGAAGTCGGAGTCGCTAGTAATCGCAGATCAGCAACGCTGCGGTGAATACGTTCCCGGGCCTTGTACACACCGCCCGTCACGTCATGAAAGTCGGTAACACCCGAAGCCAGTGGCCCAACCTTTTTGGGGGGAGCTGTCGAAGGTGGGATCGGTGATTGGGACGAAGTCGTAACAAGGTAGCCGTACCGGAAGGTGCGGCTGGATCACCTCCTTTCTAAGGAGCTTTTTGGCCTGCAGTTGTAGGCCGTTGATATGCCAATGTAGTGGGCGAGTGTTCTGCTGTTGGTTTATTTGAATCGGGTGGAGACCAACCCGCGTGCCGTTAGGTGGCGTGTGGTGCGACCAGAAAATTCTTTGTTGTGGGTGCTTGGCATGCTGTTGGGTGTCTGGGATGACATGTGTTTGTGTTGTTTCCTGTTGATTCATCTGGTGATGGTTGCTGCGCTTTGTGTGTGGTGGTTGTTGGTGGGTGGGTGTGTTGTGTGAGAACTGTATAGTGGACGCGAGCAATTTTTCATCTTTATTTTTTGTAAGTGTTTTAGTATTTTTGTGTTGCCTTTATGGTGTTTTGTTACTTAGGGCACACGGTGGATGCCTTGGCATACTGAGCCGATGAAGGACGTGTAAGGCTGCGATAAGCCTCGGGGAGTTGCCAATAGAGCGTTGATCCGAGGGTGTCCGAATGGGGAAACCCAGCCGCAGTGATGTGTGGTTACCTGCCCATGAATTCATAGTGGGTGTGGAGGTTACGCGGGGAAGTGAAACATCTCAGTACCCGTAGGAGAAGAAAACAATTGTGATTCCGTTAGTAGCGGCGAGCGAACGTGGATTTTTGGCTAAACTGTATGCGTGTGATACCCGGCAGGGGTTGCGTGTGCGGGGTTGTGGGGTTTTATTGTTGTGGTGCTGCCGTGCCACTCATGATGGATTGGTTGTTAGGGGAAGTGGTGTGGAAACGCCTGCCGTAGACGGTGAGAGCCCGGTACCTGAAAATGACTGGTTGTTGTGTGATAATTTTCCCCGAGTAGCAGCGGGCTCGTGAAATCTGCTGTGAATCTGCCGGGACCACCCGGTAAGCCTGAATACTCAGTGTGACCGATAGCGGATTAGTACCGTGAGGGAATGGTGAAAAGTACCCCGGGAGGGGAGTGAAATAGTACCTGAAACCGTGTGCTTACAATCCGTCAGAGCCCTTTTGGGGTGATGGCGTGCCTTTTGAAGAATGAGCCTGCGAGTCAGCGGCATGTCGCGAGGTTAACCCGTTGTGGGGTAGTCGTAGCGAAAGCGAATACTAACTAGTGTGTTTAGTGGCATGTCTTGGACCCGAAGCGGGGTGATCTACCCATGGCCAGTGTGAAGCAGCTGTAAGAGGTTGTGGAGGCGCGAACCCACTTAGGTTGAAAACTGAGGGGATGAGTTGTGGGTAGGGGTGAAAGGCCAATCAAACTCCGTGATAGCTGGTTCTCCCCGAAATGCATTTAGGTGCAGCGTTGTATGGTGCTTGCCGGAGGTAGAGCTACTGGTTGGTTTAGCGGGACTACAATCTTAGCGACGTCAGCCAAACTCCGAATGCCGGTTAAGTTAGTGCAGCAGTGAGACTGCGGGGGATAAGCTTCGTAGTCGAGAGGGAAACAGCCCAGATCGCCGGTTAAGGTCCCTAAGAGTGTGCTAAGTGGAAAAGGATGTGGGATCGCTTAGACAGCCAGGAGGTTGGCTTAGAAGCAGCCATCCTTGAAAGAGTGCGTAATAGCTCACTGGTCGAGTGGTTCTGCGCCGACAATGTAGTGGGGCTCAAGCACACCACCGAAACCGCGGCAATATATTTATATGTTGGGTAGGGGAGCGTCGTGTACTGCGTTGAAGCATCCGGGTAACCTGGTGTGGAGTGTACGCGAGTGAGAATGCAGGCATGAGTAACGAATTGATAGGTGAGAATCCTATCCGCCGGATGACTAAGGGTTCCTGGGTCAAGCTCGTCTTCCCAGGGTGAGTCGGGGCCTAAGGCGAGGCCGACAGGCGTAGTCGATGGATAACGGGTTGATATTCCCGTACCCGAGTGTGTGCGACCATGGTGAATCAGTGATACTAACCGCCCTGAAGCATATCTGGTCCAACTTTGTTGGTCTGGTGTTGTGGATGCGTGGGGCCTGATCTGGTAGTAGCTAAGTGATGGGGTGACGCAGTGAGGTAGCCGAGCCACTTATTGGATTGTGGTGTAAGCGTGTAGCCCGCGGCCTAGGTAAATCCGGGACCGCATTTTGGGTGAGGCGTGATGCGTAGACTTTTTAAGTTGATGTTGGTGATCCTGTACTGTCGAGAAAAGCCTCTAGCGATGTGCATATTCGGCCCGTACCCTAAACCGACACAGGTAGTCAGGTAGAGAATACTAAGGCGTTCGGGTGAACTGTGGTTAAGGAACTCGGCAAAATGCCCCCGTAACTTCGGGAGAAGGGGGGCCATGGCTGGTGATCATCTTTTCGGTGTGAGCTGGTTGTGGTCGCAGAGAATAGAGGGAAGCGACTGTTTATTAAAAACACAGGTCCGTGCGAAGACGATAAGTCGATGTATACGGACTGACGCCTGCCCGGTGCTGGAAGGTTAAGAGGACCTGTTAGGCTATTAGCCGAAGCGGAGAATTTAAGCCCCAGTAAACGGCGGTGGTAACTATAACCATCCTAAGGTAGCGAAATTCCTTGTCGGGTAAGTTCCGACCTGCACGAATGGCGTAACGACTTCCCTGCTGTCTCAACCACAGGCCCGGTGAAATTGCAGTACGAGTAAAGATGCTCGTTACGCGCGGCAGGACGAAAAGACCCCGGGACCTTCACTATAGCTTGGTATTGGTGTTTGGTGCGGTTTGTGTAGGATAGGTGGGAGACTGTGATGCAGCATCGCTAGGTGTTGTTGAGTCGTTGTTGAAATACCACTCTGATCGTAGTAGATACCTCAACCTCGGCCCATGATCTGGGTTAGGGACAGTGCCTGGTGGGTAGTTTAACTGGGGCGGTTGCCTCCTAAAGAGTAACGGAGGCGCCCAAAGGTTTCCTCAGCCTGGTTGGCAATCAGGTGGTGAGTGTAAGTGCACAAGGGAGCTTGACTGTGAGACTGACAGGTCGAGCAGGGACGAAAGTCGGGACTAGTGATCCGGCACTGGCTTGTGGATGCGGTGTCGCTCAACGGATAAAAGGTACCCCGGGGATAACAGGCTGATCTTCCCCAAGAGTCCATATCGACGGGATGGTTTGGCACCTCGATGTCGGCTCGTCGCATCCTGGGGCTGGAGTAGGTCCCAAGGGTTGGGCTGTTCGCCCATTAAAGCGGCACGCGAGCTGGGTTTAGAACGTCGTGAGACAGTTCGGTCTCTATCCGCCGCGCGCGTTGAAACTTGAGAAAGGCTGTCCCTAGTACGAGAGGACCGGGACGGACGTACCTCTGGTGTGCCAGTTGTACCGCCAGGTGCATGGCTGGTTGGCTACGTACGGAAGGGATAACCGCTGAAAGCATCTAAGCGGGAAGCCTGTTTCGAGATAAGGTTTCTTTTGAGGTTCCCTCTAGATTAGGGGGTTGATAGGCCAGATCTGGAAGTGGGGCAACTCATGGAGGTGACTGGTACTAATTGACCAAGACAAAACCCCATTGTGGGTAACGCTAAAAGTATTATGTGACGTGTCTTGCCGAAAATAAAGAAAAAGAATTGTTCGTGTTCATTGTGCAGTGTCTGACACAGCACACATGTTGTGTGTGTTTGTGTTGTTGATTGTGTCGGTGGTTGTTAGCGTTGGGGAAACGCCCGGTCCCATTCCGAACCCGGAAGCTAAGCCCTTCTGCGCCGATGGTACTGCACCTGGGAGGGTGTGGGAGAGTAGGTCACCGCCGGCCT
>NZ_JBBHKY010000020.1:0-5701 GCF_037482665.1 Corynebacterium sp. H127 | reverse complement strand
CACCAAAGCCTGGACTACCGTACGCCGGCTGAGGTCGAGCACGAATTTTGGATGAGTAGCCCAGAACAAGAAATAATAGAAATCAAGGCAAACGCCTAGGAACAAAACCCGGGGCACTTCACTCCAAACATCCCAATTGGCGTGGCGGGGTAAGTTTGGTTTTTTTCTAGAAAGCCACGGTATGCCGCGATTCGTCATAAACGAACATCACGACGGCAGCTGCCACCCTCCCGACTCTGGTGCGACTACAGATGGGTTAAGCCGCCCATGAACTTTCGATCATATCGAGCAGATGGTTCGTTATCTACTGTACGAGTAACGTCTTCACCTCTCAGTTGCGATAACCAAATCTCCTGGTGTCAGCATTAATCCTGCAGCATTCTAACCCTATTAACCTTGTGTAATCAGTAAGGTCAGCAAACCCCACCTCCCGAACTCTTCAAAGCAAGCATTGGTGTCCAGTTGCCACAAATCGCCCCGGACCCCCAAGAAAGTAAAAGTGATCTCAACGCCATCGTTATAGAATTAGATGCCCCCCAAATGTCCATTCAAGAAACTCAACACACAGATGAAAACCCTTTGAAAAACTCTCTGAATCAATAGATCAAGAAGGATTCCGAACCCTGGTCAGCGTGAGAATTTCCATCAGCAATTGAGATATAGTTGGAATTCATAGAGGGTAGTATCCGTTCCGTTCTCTAGCCTCGTCACAGTTACCACTCTGTGGCTGAACGATATACACCACTCCGACAAGAGGGAGTAAGCAGCAACGTGCACATGTCACGTATCTCGATAGTTAACTATCGAAATTTCGCGCGGACAAACGTCCTCCTCAATCCAGGAGTCAATACCATCATCGGTGAAAATGGTTCCGGAAAATCAAATCTCTTTCGTGCCATTCGCTTGCTCCTCGACGATGCTTTCGCCACGCGCCGTCACGATTTGAAGGACACAGATTTTCACCGAGGACTGCGCGACTGGCGTGGACACTGGATCGTCATCATGATTGAATTTGCCGACCTCAGCGACGACGAAGCAGTCCAATCACTGCTTCTCCAGCACACCGCTGACGAATCTACACAAGATTGCGGCCGTGCAACCTACGCCCTGGTATTTCGACCGAACGAACAGAAGCGGAATGAGTTTGCCAACCTGGGAAAAGGAGACCATACTGGTCTGTCAGCCCTACAAGAAACGGTCACCCTTGACGACTACGAACGGGTACTTCTTGGAAAAATGAGTGCTGATCTCACCGACCCAAATCAGTACGCTGCAATCGTAGGAGACTTCGACAACGCAGTTTTTCCGTCAAATTCAAATGGAACTACGCCGGACTTCGCTACTGAAATTGGAATCCCCATCCAAAGAGACATGTCGCTATGGCGCGAATTTTCATTCACATATGTGCCGGCTCTTCGAAACGTCGTCGCCGACTTTAATGACCCCTGGAAAAACCCACTGCGAACGCTCTTGTCGGCAAAGAGCGAGCACATTCCCGCAGGTGACCTTGACGATATTATTCGAAAAGTCGAAGAGCTCAACAAGAGCATTGAAGGTAGGGACGATGTTCAAGACATAACAAAAGGTATACAAGCAACTTTCAAGGAGGCAGTGGGCGAAACCTACTCGCCTACATCCATGAAAATCCACTCAGAACTTCCTGTCAAAGCATCCGATCTCTTCAAATCACTCAAATTATATGTAAGCGAAAACGGAGATGCCTCGCCCAGGCGACTGCAGGAGATGAGCTTAGGCGGTGCCAACCTAGTCTATCTAACATTGAAATTGTTGGAATTTGAGTACCAGGCTAAACGTCAAGCAATTGCAAACTTTCTCATCATCGAAGAGCCAGAGGCTCACATCCACACCCACGTGCAAAAGACCCTTTTCGATCGGGTCGCATTCGAAAACACCCAGATTATCTATTCAACACATTCCACCCATATATCCGAGGTCAGCGATATTCAAAGCGTGAATGTGCTCTCGCTTGAAGATGGTTCGTGGGTTGCGCTCCAACCTTCAACAAACCTAAAAGCAGACGAAGTAAAATCAGCCCAGCGATTCCTCGATGCCATCCGTTCAAACCTGCTTTTCTCTCGAAGCGTTCTCCTCGTAGAAGGTGACGCAGAAGAGATCCTGATCCCAAATCTTCTAAAGAAGATCTATGGAATCAGGCTCGATGAAATCGGCGTGAGCTTGATAAATGTTCGTAGTACAGGATTCAAGAACCTCGGCAATCTATTCCACAATGACCGTCTTCGCAAGCGCTGCGCGATCGTAACCGACTTGGATGCCACATTTTTCGACACAACTCCTCATGAAGATGCTGCAGAAAGAATAGCCAATCGCAAGATGAAAGCTGCTCGTTCAGCCGAATCGGGACAAAACAGAAAGGCGATGCTCGAGGAGTTCTCGTCCGGCAATCCATACGTCCAAATTATGTATGCCCGGCATACATTCGAAGTCGATTTCGCGGACGCTTCTGAGGCAAACCGCATAATTCTGGCCGCCACAGTCCCCGAAATCTACCGTCGAACGTCAAGCCAACAAAAGATCAAGGAGGCCCTGACTGATTCAACTATGTCTCAATACGGCCAAGCAGCATTGAGCCTGGCCAATAAGGTGGGGAAAGGCTGGTTCGCCCTGATGGTTAGCAATCATCTCGATGTTGCTGATGAAAGTTGCGGACCTGTACTTCCCGGTTACATCCTCAATGCCCTCGCCTTTACTGCCTCAGAACTCCCTTCGGAAACATGGGCACGAGTCATTGCTTATCGCATCGAGTCGCGGAAGGCATCGTCGTGCATGCCTAATGACCAACTTTCCGCCTGGTTGGAATTGCTTGAGATCTGCACCCACGAAGAGTGTACGGTCGACCGCCTACGCGAACGTATAGAAGCCTTCACCGACACTGATGTACAGCTTTTGCGGCTCATCCAGGCATTTTGTCGGTGAAGCTACTGTGCGAGAATTAAACGAGGATCAGCAAATAGCTGTAGCAACCGAAGGCGACGTTCTCCTGGTGGCCTGCCCGGGAAGTGGCAAGACGTACACTCTCATACATAAAATCGCTGAGGAATTGTCGCAAGTCACCTCTCATCGAGACTTCGTCGTCGCGCTGACTTATACTCACGTAGCGGCCGAAGAGATTCGAGACCGTGTAGAAACGTTGGGGGTCGACACCAGCCAGCTCTGGATCGGTACCATTCACAGTTTTTGCTTGACTTGGATACTTCGTCCCTACGCGATCTACCATGATGATCTCAAGAACGGATTCAGCGTTGTCGACACTTATGAAAGTGAAGAGCTTCTCGACGAATTCACGAAGAAACATCCACCACTGAAGTCCCGGTTCGAGTGCAAATATTATGCGACCGAAAGCGGATTCTCGCCTGACAAAAGTACTCCCGCAGCAAACATAATGGCTGTGGAGGCGTCAATCGGTGAATATCACGCGCAACTGCTTAAGCAAAAGAAGATCGATTTCGAGATGATCCTCAAATTCGCATATGACCTGATATCGGAACATCGTCCCATCGCTAAACGTCTCAGCCAGCTCTTTAGTATGATCGCCATCGACGAATACCAGGACACGAGAGAAATACAGTACTCGATTGTTTCTCGAATCCTCCGTGAGAAGGAGTATAGGCCCAAGCTGTTCGTTGTGGGAGATCCAAACCAGGCCATCTATGGATCCCTTGGTGGTATCGCCAAGTCAGCTAACGAACTTAGCGCTTTGACCGGTCGGCAAATTGAACAGCTAGCATTGCATAGCAACTACCGATCTTCACAACAAATTGTTGACTACTTCAGCTATTTTGCAGTTACTCCTTTGCAGATTCAGGCGGCGGGTCCTAGCAAGCTCGAGCGCGGCGATCTGATTCACGACATCACGATTGCTAAATCGGAACTGGTTCCAGCAATTGCAGCGCTCATTCGGCACAACACTGAGACCTTAGGCATTCCACCTGAACAGATTTGCATCGTGGCCCCCTGGTGGATTCACCTCGCCTCGATGACAAGAGCACTCGTTGCAGCCCTTCCTGGATACAATTTAAATGGCCCTGGGCTATCCCCGTTTGGCGAGAATCGTGACAATTTTTGGTACAAAGTTGCACGAATTTCCCTAACGGACTCCGCGCCCGACCTCTTCCATCGCAGGATCCGATGGGCCAAAGAAATCTTAGATGAGCTTTACCAAGCTGGACATGAAAGCAATTTAAGCCCCAGAGAATTCCTCAAGACCACCAACAGTATCCGTATACAGGCAACTAGCGGAACTGAGTACCTTGCACAATACTTCGACGAGTTTATCAAGGCATTTCAAATTGCTGTCGTTCCAGACTCAGAATTACTAATTCAGCGTCAAGGATTTTTCGACAGAATGACAAACCGGCTCCGACGCATACGAAACGATGAAAGTGTTGATGGCGACGATCTTGAAACCTTTCGGGCTGTCTTCCGGCCCAGGACTGGCATCGTCATATCCACCATCCACGGCATCAAAGGAGCAGAATTCGACACTGTCATTGCTTTTGGATTGCTAGAAGGCCAAGTTCCGCACTTTAATGAACCGGATAATGAAAAAGAGGATGCGGCCAAGAAACTCATGTTCGTCATTGCCTCACGAGCCCGCCGAAACCTCTATCTGATATCAGAAACCGGTCGCGGAAATCAACGATTTCCGAAGTTCCAAAGCCGAGTTCTCGGGACGATCGACGCTCATTACTACACGTCTCGGTCAGTTACCAAACTTCTTAAAGACTCGTAAGAGAAGTGGCACTAAAAGCAGCTGTAGGTTCGCAATAACAGGTATCTTATCGTCATAAAAGAGTGGGAAAATCTAGCTCCGATGTTCAAATGTTCCCTTAACGATTGAAGATCTCCAAACAGCTATTCATGAGCACTGCGTCACCCTCGGAATGAGCATACTGATGTACCACAGGCGGAAAGCAACTATCGGAGCTGAAGATCGATCTAAGCAACTGAGCCTCATAGCTAAGGATCTAACACGTCCCGTGAATCCTGCGTTTCGTATCGTGGATTGAGTAGACGATGCTTATGAAGCGACCCGCAAAGCCGGACTAGGATTTGTTTATCTGCTCACCAATGAGCCTTGGCTTTAACGCAAAATCTTCAACTGAAAGCCTCCGGATCGGCCATCAATCTAGGGATACATATTCATTAGCCGAGTGACGTCACCTATCCAGAAGGTGAAAGCATTTCATTCTTTCCTCAACTAGGTGCTTGCCAGATAATAGGCAAGCAGGCTTCAGTCTGGTACTAAATCACTATCCAATATCAACCTCTGCGTCTACGCTTAGAAACTCCGCGGGATGTACGCGAGGGTTCTTGTTCACGTCGATTGAACAAGTCAACCCAATCGATGCGACTCAGTTTTGGCGGCAGTGCTGATGGTGAGATGCCACGCGATTCAAGCCATCGACGGACTAGAGTTGTCGATCTAAAAGCCGTGTGTGAGTGAGTATTTCGGCTAGCCCACGGCCTTTCCCGGTAAAGACGGAGTGCACCATAGCCTGAAACGCTTTCCGGTCTTTAACAGATACCACGGGTTCATCAACCCTAGAGATCAACAAAATCCCTCCGTCAACATTAGGCCGTGGTTTAAACGCCGAACGCGGCACACGTTCACCGAGCTCAAAAGTAAACCACGGAGCCCACTGCGCAGTCATCATGGTTA
>NZ_JBBHKY010000019.1:0-7493 GCF_037482665.1 Corynebacterium sp. H127 | reverse complement strand
GTGCCAGTGTAGGATCCGTTTCCGAAGAAACCCCACAGTGCGAAACCATCCGGGAATCCAAAGGCATCTAGCTGGGCCGGGAAGAAGCGCTTTTCGTAGGCGAGTTTCCCCCCGCCTGTTGTGTGGATTATGTGGCGATAGTCCTCGGGCAGGGTCATGCCGATGTTTGATTCGATGTCCTGCAGCCGCTGTTGTGAGCAAGGCTCAGCACATGTGCTGAAGAGTTCTGTGAAGCTGATTATTTGTGCTTTCATGTCACGTGGGAAATGGAGTAGCCGCCTGTATCTGGAACCAATGCTATTCGGTTCTGGATACCGGCGGCACCTAGGAATCAGTGAGAGGTAGAGGCTTGGCAGGGCATGGTCAGGGTTGCTCAGCGATTGTTTCGTTTCGGAAGCCCTCTGCGCCCCAATAATTCGGATCCCACCAGGTTGTTGAATCACCGAGCCGCGTAGTGACGAATCTGAATCTGTCCGTGCTTATGGGTAATTATTGCTTCAAGATCTGCTGGGACCAAGCCTCTTGTGTTGATTCATTGGAATCTAAGTAAGCAAGCAGTGAATCCTTCAAATCGTGGAAATGTGCTTGGTCAAGAATAAGCCCAGTGCCGGTGTCAACGATGATGCCGTTGGTTGTTCGATCATCCCACCAGCTGGTCAAAATGATGTCCATGTAGGTGATATTCGGACGCCAACCGTCCCTACCAAGGGTAAAAGGCGTCAGCGTCATGAAATTAGCTGGGGATGTAGCACCGTAGAACTCAGTTCCTGGTGCTGGTCTGCGGAGGAAATCCTCAAAGCTCTGCACCTCGCCTTCAAGACTAGAGAGCCAGAAAGTGAGATCAAGATAGGCTTTGCCCGGTTCGGAGAAGTTCAGCCAAATGGTGGAATCGTCTTGTGAAAACAATTGAAGCTCAGCTGCTCGAAGGATCCGATCGATCGCTGGCTCCGTCGTTAGAGCTAGCACTCTTTGCACAATGGGGTTGAACGGCTCGTGTAGGGAGCAAGCGACACTTTTTGCTTTTGCGGTCAGTGACCGTTGCTCGGCTGCATCAAGTGTGTCGCCTTCTTCTACCGCTTCTTCGTCTTCAACCAAAGACGTCATCAGCAGCTTAAACGAGGGGGCGAGGAGAACGGGCTCGTCTGGATGATCACTGTTTAGATAAACGATGCTTCCCTCAACCATGGCAGGTAGGGCGTAGTTGATAGCGATACAGTCGTGCATGCCTTGCGCTGTAGTGGCGATGGGGAGAACTCTGTGGTCTACTTCCCATTCATCCCAGTGCCAGCGGGCTTCTTTGACCAGGTTGTTGGATCGCTTGCTGGTCAGTTCTCCTTTTCCGTAAATCACGTCGATAACCAGGCCCTCTCCCCACATGAATTTAGAGAAGTCTCCTTCGATCACGGTAGTTTCTGGGGCGAGGAAACCTCCTCCGGTTTCCTTGAGCATCTGCGTATAGTCAGCGGGAAATGAGTAACCCAGTTCTGCTTCCATCTTTTGGATGTCTGCGTCAGTGCAGGGTGTGCCGGTTCGATCGAAGAAATGGTTGTAGTTCATCGTGTGTACTTCTTTCCTAGGCATTTGATTGGTGTTTGAGTGATCCGGCGCCCCAGATGGCTTCGCCACCAGTGTGACGTATTTCCCGGTGGATGTCTGACGGGACACCGATAAGTACGCCAGGTTCCTCCGTATGATGGCAGGTAATCTTTGCCTCGCGTTGGTCTTCAGGAGTCATACCAAAGTGTTTGTTTGCTTGAAGTGCTCCGGGTTTTGTTCCTAGGCGTGTGCCTTGATTTCCATTATTTTGTGAACCGGGCTGTGACTCCAAAACTCCGCCTCAACCTCTGCCGGTGTGCGGTAGCCGAGGCTTTGGTGAAGTCTCGAGTCATTCCACCAATTCACCCATTCAAACGTTGCGATTTCCAGGTCGGTGGCGTCATTGAATAACCGGGTATTAGTCAGCTCATTCTTGTAGGACCCGTTGACGTTTTCGGCAAGGGCATTGTCGTAGGAGTCGCCGACCGTCCCGGTAGAAGCAGAAGATCCCATACTCAGTGAGCCGCTCGTTGTAGGAGATACTGACGTACTGGGAGCCGTGATCCGAGTGGTGGACCAGACCTGCGGTTTCATTGGCGCTTGCAATCGCCTGATTCAGCGCCTGCAGCGGCAACGACTCTGTACGCATCGAATCAGACAAAGCCCACCCGACGATGCGGCGAGAGAACACGTCGGTAACGAACGCGGCGTAGACGAATCCTTTCCTGGTCCGCACGTAGGTGATATCGGCCACCCACAATGTGTTAGGCCGTGGCGCGTTGAATTCACGATTGACCAAGTCAGGCCGCAGATCAGGGCTCTTCGGTGTGCGGGTGGTGACAGGGGCGCGACGTTTGCCCTTGCCGGACAGGTTGGCCAGGCGCATCAGCCGAGCAGTCTGCTCACGGCCAATAGCAATACCGTCGCGACGAAGCGCGTGCCGCATTTTCCGCACACCGTAGACGCCGTAATTGTCAGCGTGAACCTGTCGAATGTGCTCCACAAGGGCAGCGTCACGAAGACGGCGGGCGCTCAGTCCGCGGGCTTTAGATTGGCGGTACCCACGAGAGGTGATGAAACCGCCTACACGATTATCTTTCAACGTCGCACACATGAACTCGACTGTGAAACGATCCCGGTATTCATCAATGAATACGGATCATCTCCGACGTTGTGGGTCGAGTTCCGATGCGAAAAGAGCCGAAGCGGCTTTCAACAATTCATTGGTCTCTCGCAGCTCTTGGTTTTCGCGACGTAGCCTGGCGTTTTCAGCAATCACGTCTTCTTCAACACGAGTGATAACCCCATCCCGGCGGGCTTGTTGAACCCACTGGCGGGCGGTGTGCCACGAGACACCTAGTTTCGGGGCAACGGCCTGACACGCGGCCTGTATCGAAAGGTTCTCCGCCAGGATGCGATCCTCTACCAAACGAACGACGCGACCCTTCGCATCCTGATCAAATTTCCTCGGCATATTCCAGATTTTCCCATCTACTCAAGCGGAACAAAACCTGGGGCACTTCAAGCCGCTGTTGTGAGCAAGGTTCAGCACATGTGCTGAGGAGTTTTGTAAAGTCGACCATTTAAATTTTCTTGTCACGTGGGAAATAGAGTAGCCGCCTGTATCTGGAACCAATGCTATTCGGTTCTGGATACCGGCGGCACCTAGGAATCAGTGAGAGGTAGAGGCTTGGCAGGGCATGGTCAGGGTTACTCAGCGATTGTTTCGTTTCGGAAGCCCTCTGCGCCCCAATAATTCGGATCCCACCAGGTGATCGTTTCGTTGAGGACAATGGTAATCAGGTGATCGGGCAGGATGATTTCCCCGAATTGAACTATCGCGTTGATCCCTTGGCTCTTAAGGCCAGCGGCGAACTCTTCATCGGTTGTTTTTCGGGGATCAAGGCACAGGCCGAGGAAGGTGTCGCGGTAGATGTCGGTGAGGGCAACAGTGACGCAGGTGTTGTCTTCGATTCGGCTGACTACCAACGAGTATTCTTCGTCGTTGTCTCTGTCGGGGATGTCAATCCAGGCTTCGAGTTCGTCGTCTGCTGGTTGTTGACTGTCCAGGCAGGCTTTGATGGCGTCGTCGAGTGTGCCGCCGAGGGGAAACGGCAGCGTGTAGTCGGTGGTAAAGTTCATGGGGTTCCTTGTGTGGTGGGAAAGGCTGTCCAGACGATGGAGGAGAGTTTTCCTTTTTCGTAGTAGATCTCGATGGGGGCGTTATCTAGGCTAATCTTCTCTTCGTCGATATGCGCTGGTATCCCTTGTGCGTACAGGGCCTTATGAAACGGGATAGCCCTGAGTTTGAGGGGAATTCCGAGCAAGGTGTCATTGGGTTCGAATTCAGAGAGCTCAAGGTCGAATACTCTTCGGTTCTTTATCGAGCCTTGAAGGAGTCGTTGCTTGCCTTC
This sequence comes from Corynebacterium sp. H127, assembly GCF_037482665.1. Lineage (NCBI taxonomy): Bacteria > Bacillati > Actinomycetota > Actinomycetes > Mycobacteriales > Corynebacteriaceae > Corynebacterium > Corynebacterium sp. H127. The sequence goes on along the minus strand of NZ_JBBHKY010000019.1, from coordinate 3,543 downwards.
GATTTCTGTATATCCTCTGATAACAGCCCCGAGTTTCGGGTGTATCCATGTTCGATCCTCAATGTCGATTTTGGCTAGGCATGATGCGTAGCTTTCTGGTGATTCTCCTGGGCTGAGTGCTTCGAAGAAGCTGAGTTCAAAATCCATTGTGAAGTCTCCTAAACTTCTGTAGTTCTAAAGTCCTTTTTCATGAAACCCTTTTCCAAAGCGTAGTCCAGCATCTCATTTAGAGCATCTGTGTACTTTCCAGGGAACTTTGCTTCGATATCGCGGTATTCAATCTCAAAAACTTCATGAATTGACCTGACGGTCATTGAATTCTGTCCACACGATTGAAATGACCTTACCTTTTTCGAAGTAAACTTCAATAGGGCAATCCTTGAGGACAACACTTTCACCGTCAAAGTCTGCTGCAATTCCCTGAGCCCGCAATGCCTTTAAAAAAGGGACTGCACGAAGCGAGAGATCAGTCCCCATAAACAAGTCACCCGGTTCGATGTTGGCAAGCTCCATGGCGACAACTTTCTTATCCCTTATTGAGCCTTTAATGAGCCGCTTCTTGTCGTCTATTTCCAGGTGGCCTAAAACTCGTGACCCTAAAGAGGGATCAATCCAGGTCAAATCCTCAACCTTTAGATCAATTAGGCGATCTTCATAGGATAGTGGTTCGTTGCCGGGATTGAGTTTTTCAAAAAAACCGATTTGGAAATCCATAGATGTTCTCCTTATGTCAGCGTTGTTCTGAAGTCGACTTTCATGTATCCCTTACTTAGAGCGTAGTCCAGCATCTCATTAAGAGCTGCTGTGTACTTGCCGGGAAACAGTGTCTCTAGGTGGTTGTATTCTATTTCATAAATCTCGTCTATTTTTCCTTCCTGAATCAGTTTTTCTTGGCGGGCGCGATACGCAGTGGCTTCAGGAGACCGTCCATGGGAAAGCGTTAGCCTATGGTCTTCAGGGAGCATCTGAATGGCGGGGCCTTTGTATTCGTTCATCCCGGTGGGAAGATCCGGGTGTACTTTTCTCATAACTGATTGGGCAACAATGTGATGCCGTTCGAAAGAAATGTATTTCACATCAGGTGATTTACGAACATTGGATGTTGAAAGATTTACGTAGTGGCCCCCGCGGAATCCCTTGCCACCAGGTGGAAAAATGGAGCATTTGAGCGCAACGAATTCAAAGCTTGGTGTGCCTCGGTCTGTCGATGTTTTATGGGAATTACCGAAGTTAAAGGACCACGTTGGTCGATCCAGGCGAACAGCTGACGTCAAAGGACATGAAGGGATGCTTCGTGCTTCCATCTCGAGGTCGTAGGGAACGATTTGAGACAGGAAATCGTATGCTTTGACATAAGATCGTATCGTCGAGCGGAACTTCTCCAAGCTTTGGAGCGTCTCTTCATCACTACTCTCCGTTGCTTGGGTGTGCATCGCTGTGAACGCTGCGACCCCCTTGTCGATGATGCCGCTAAGTTTGCCATGTGTGCCCGAAGGGCCGGCAGCGATTTCAAGCGTCTTCTCGATGTCTGCCATGGTGTAGATGCGGTTGAGTCCGACCTCATCAGCGTCTTGGGCCACACGGTTGACCCGGTTCGGGTCGGTTGGTTTGAGAGCGTCTGATGTATTGTGTGTGGGAATCATTCCTACATTAGAGGATAGACCAGAATGACAACCGTGGCACGACGAAACCCAGAAGACTCCGCCAAGATCGAAGCTAACGAGGAGAAGCTGCTTACCAATCCTTAGAGGGCAAAGCTGATCGACAAGCTCGGTACCTCCCCCACTCATACCAGCGATCTTGTCCGGGGATGAAAACTCGCGGTTGAGGATCTGATACAACGAGGATAAGCGGGCGACCAAGCATACTGAGCAAGGAAAACCGGTCGCGGCTACCAGTGGCCGATTAATCGAGAGCAGGAGGATAACGAACTGGAAGCAGGCAACCAACAAAATGGTTGTGTCCTACCCTGACCGCTTCGAGCCCTACTTCTAGCAATCACGCCCCGTATACAAGCTTCTTGACACGATTCGTTAGAACTTGCTTGGCTTCCATAGACAAAACTGCTGAAGTCTCTATTTCAGTCAACATAGTTTTATCTAAATAGCTAATAATAGGATATGAGTAAAATCAAAAAAAGTACGATTAATTCGTAGGCGGCAGCACCAGAAAATAATCCGCAACTCAAACTTCTAAAAACTCTGGAACGTTTGCGAACAAAAATCACAAAAATCAACAGAACTAGCGGAATCGCGATGTCTACCAAGGTGAAGGCAGCAAGCTTTCCCACATAAACAGACAGTAGGTACTTGTAACTATGCGCTAACCATAGAATGGTCCATCCGATTCCGAATCCGCTAAAAAATAGTACCGTGAAATTCAGAAATCGTCTCATGTTCTTATGGTAATGATTTTTTAAGGACGATGAGGTCAGATCCATCATGTTGCTGCTCTGCTCCCGGGTCTGAAGTGAGCCTTGCGTGCTTAGCGTAGTCTCTACAATCAGCAATCACCGCGTCCTGATTTCCTTCCCTTCTCAACCCTACGGCACGTCCAGTTATATTATTGTAGGCATCCATCCCCGAGACTTGACCATCAGTAAACTCTCCTTCTGGTGCAACAGGGTGATCAACTTCATGAGCGTTTCCCATTCGTTCTGCAAATGCAGAATCAGCGCTTTCAGTCATTAGTCCTTGCCATGCACAGTGCCGAGCGGCGTCCCCTTCATTATCGAAGGGTGGAGATGCGATGGATTTACCCAATTCTTCGGCACGGCTAATGGCCCCATCCAGGAATACGCGTCGGCAATCATTCCATTCTTTTTTACAAAAAGAACGTTCTGTGTCGCCAAGTTTAGTCTCCCATTTGCTGTAAAGATCACCTACGGCTGTACCTCCAATTTCTGGTGAATCTCCCATAGAACGATCTGCTGCGAAACTGGGATTGTTCGAAGAACTTTCATACCTAATAACGATTTCACTTCCTTCAACTCGAGTGGAAGTGTCGATCCAGGACGGACTGGAGGGGCTAGCAATGGGATTTTCGACGGCAGCTACTTCATTCCCTTCTAGGTCGAAGATCCCAACTCGTGAATTTAGCCTAGCCTCCAGATGTAAGGTGGGAGGTAAGCCAACGGCAAGTCGAAATTCAGGGTAATGTGTAGGATCTTTAAAAGTTACGCTGTAAGAAACTTCGAGAGGTGAAACAGGTCGTAATCTGATCAGAAAGGCTTCATCTTCGATAATGACTGTTTCTCCCTCTATTCGTAACTGTTTATCATTTAGTGCTGGAATACCAATTGAATAAGTGCCTAGCGAATTGGCTAATTCGATAGGAAGAGAAAGGGAATTAAGTGTGCCGTGCTCAAAATGCTGAGAAGACAGCCTTGGGTCCCCTCCCGTAGGGTCGCCTATGGGAAAATGGAGCATTTGAGCGCAACGAATGCAAAGCTTGGTGTGCCTCGGTCTGTCGATGTTTTATGGGAATTACCGAAGTTAAAGGACCACGCTGGTCGATCCAGGCGAACAGCAGACGTCAAAGGAC
>NZ_JBBHKY010000018.1:0-10967 GCF_037482665.1 Corynebacterium sp. H127 | reverse complement strand
ACTGCCGAGCATGTCCAGTTTGTGCAAGATGAGCTCAATGACACTCCGCGAATCGTGCTGGGTGGGTGCACTCCTCGTGAGATACTGATGAAAACACTCAATGGTGCATTCACAGCTTGACACCGCCCTGGATGTCAGTGATGTTCATTAGTGTTGACCTGGGAAGTTCGCCAAAAGGGGTTCGCAGGGGAGGCAGGCAGCTGGCCTAGCCAGTGGCCACGCGTATCCCGAGATCTTGGCACACATCGGCAAGCTTCTTATAGTCTGCAATGCTCAGGCGACATTGGCTGAGAACTAGGCAATTCAACCGTGCTTCTCGCAGCAGATCAGCTAGCCCGTCCAAGTTTCGCGGGATCGGATGGTAATTAATGCCTGCAGCGAGGGCCGCGTAGAGCTCTGCGAGGTTGGTGGCCGGGCGGGCGTCGATAAGCAATGTCTTATTCGGCATCGGGGATCTCACAGAAACTCTCGTAGTGGTTGTCGGTGTAGTACCACACGTCGGGGTCGGTTTTGCTGCCGCCGCCGGTGATGATGCGGCGTTCGCCGCGGTGATTCAGGCCTGGGGTGTCCACCGTGTACTCACGGTAATAATTGCGGTCTTGTCTGGGAAGGACGCCTTCGTAGTTTCCGAATCGGACGCCGTCATTGTCCGGATACTTCGGTTGCTTGCCGGCCACAATGCCCTCAATGACGGGGTCAACCTGGTCCGGCAGCGTATCCACGGGGCATTGGCCCGCTGTTTCCGAGGCTGCCTTCTTAGCCGGAGTTTTCGGGGCTGCAGGCTTAGGAGCTTGGGAAGCCTTCGCAGTGGGGGTGGCGGTGGGTTGTGTGGCAGATTTCGTGCCACCGCCGTCGCCGAGATCAAGTCCGAAGAACGCGGCAGCTAGGACGACGAGCGCGCCGCCGATGCCCGCTAGTGCTTTGGGTTTAGATGCCATGAGGATCATCTTCTCATGAACCCACTATGGTAGTAAGCATGGCTAAAGGCAGGATCCCGGAGAGCGACATTCAAGCTATCCGCGAACGCACACCTATCGAGGAAATCGTTGGGGAATACGTGCAGCTCAAACCTGCCGGGGCAGATTCTCTGAAGGGGCTATCACCTTTCAAGGATGAGAAAACTCCGTCTTTCCACGTGCGCCCAAACCGTGGTTACTTCCACTGCTTCTCTTCGGGGGAGGGCGGTGACGTGTTCTCATTCCTGATGAAGATGGAGCACATTACCTTTCCCGAGGCGGTGGAAATTTGCGCTGACAAGATCGGGTATCACATCAACTACGAGGGCGGCGGTCCGGGACGTCGAGAAGAGCCGGGCACTCGCCAGCGCTTGGTCCTGGCGAACCGTCACGCCCACGAGTTTTACCGGACCCAGCTGGAAACACCAGAAGCGGCACCAGCACGTGAATTCCTGGCGCAGCGTGGTTTTGCGGCAGAGCATGCGCATCAGTTCGGCTGCGGATATGCGCCGGCCGGCTGGGACACCATGACCAAACACATGCTCCGCAAGGATTTTACCTTTGAGGAACTTGAGGCTGCCGGGCTGTCCAAAATGGGGCGACGCGGGCCGATTGACCAGTTCCACCGGAGGCTGCTGTGGCCGATCAAGAACCTGGCCGGAGATGTGATCGGCTTCGGAGCCCGCAAGCTTTTCGACGACGATAACCTCGGCAAGTACATGAACACCAAGGACACCTTGCTGTACAACAAGTCCAAGGTGCTCTTTGGTCTTGACCTCGCCAAGAAGCAGATTGCAGCCAGACACCAGGCCGTTGTCGTGGAAGGCTATACCGATGTGATGGCAATGCACGCGGCTGGCATCACCACTGCGGTGGCCTCCTGTGGCACCGCTTTCGGCGAGGAGCACCTCCAGATGCTGCGTCGACTGATGCTCGATGACAATTACTTCCGCGGAGAGTTGATTTACACCTTCGATGGTGACGAGGCAGGGCAAAAGGCCGCCATGCGTGCCTTCGAAGGCGATCAGCAGTTCACCGGGCAGTCTTTCGTTGCCGTTGCGCCAGAGGGCATGGATCCTTGCGACCTCCGACTTGCACGGGGAGAAGCCGCAGTGCGGGAACTGGTGGCGTCGCGGATCCCAATGTTCGAGTTTGTGCTGCGCGCGATCATCGCTGAATTTGCTCTCGACACGGTGGAAGGCCGACTCCAAGCGCTGCGCCGTGCGGTTCCCGTGGTCGCGGACATTCGCGACGAGACCCTGCGCAATGAATATGCCCGACAACTAGCAGGCTGGGTGGGATGGGCAGAACCAATGGATGTGGTTCGGCAAGTGCGCGATGCGGTTTCTAACCCGAAACCCAAAAAAGAGCTGCGCCGGATGCGCCGCGATATGCCGGCCGCTGTGGCACCTGAACCGGCTCGGCCATTACCGAACCCGCGAGATCCTTCGCTGTGGCCAGAGCGTGAATCACTGAAGCTGGCGTTGCAGTATCCGGCCTACGCTGGGGACTACTTCGATGGGCTGTCTGAGAGTTCTTTCCGTAACGAGGCGTATCGCGAAATCAACGCAGCGATTGTTGCCGCGGGGGGAGCCGCTGCTGGGCTCGAGCTGGGAAGGGAATGGCTCCCAACGGTGGGCGAGCATCTTGATCTACTGCTGCGCTCCCTGCTCACCGAGCTAGCAGTTGAGCCGATCAATGTGGAGGAAGAACAGCTCGAAGCCTATACCGACAGCGTTCTTTCTAGGCTGCAAGAAGTCCGCGTCGGTAATCAGATTGCGCAACTCAAGGGGCAGCTGCAACGCATGCGCCCCTCAGACGATGAGGAAGCCTATAACTCACTCTTCGCTGATCTACTGGCGCTGGAACAGGCACGTAAAGAGCTGCTGCGCAGGGCGTTTAAGTAGCTCGAAATCGTGGGGTTAATCGTGGTCAGGTTCGAGCACTTGGCTGCCGTCGTCGCGACGCAAATTCTTGACCTCTTTCATGCGTGGCTCGGGGTCAAGTTTGTTTGCGATGGCGCGTCGGGTGGCCTTCATTGCAGCTTGAGAGGCTGGGGAGTTCACGGCTAGATCGTAGCCCTTCTTGATCTGCTCGAAGCGTCGGCGACCAGCCTTAGTTCCGAGGACATAGCCAGCGGCTGCACCAACAACTAATTGGATCATGGGGGTTATCGCACCTCTTTGCTCGACGACGGTAGATCTCTACTTTAGCGTCATAATGATTGTTTTGCCGTTATGCGGCTAGCGATGGCCCAGACGGAACAAACCGCCGGGCCCGTGATCGAAATCGCCACAGGCCCGGCGATCTTTTCCTAACTCGCTTTCATCGGCTATTTCTTGTGAGTTACTAACCTCACCATGAAGACGCCGATGGCCAGCGAACCGATTCCGAAGATGACATCGCCGGGAACCCGCAGCCAGCGTATGAATGTCAACACTGGCGTATAGAGGAACGCATCGCTGCGCGCGTACCACAGGCCGGTATCGATGGATGCCCATGCCTGCGCCAGACCAAGTGGCAAAAGGGAAAGGAAGGACATAGCTAGCAGGCCGCCGTTGAGCCCCCAAAAGCCCCACTTCAGCCACCGGTCATCCCACTGGGCGTTGGGCATGAGCGAGCGCACGCAGAACAGCATCAGGCCGATCCCGAGCATGCCGTATACGCCGAATAGGGCGGTGTGACCATGGAGTGGCGTGAGGTTCAATCCTTGGACGTAGAACAGTGCGATCGGCGGGTTGATGAGGAAACCAAAGACTCCGGCGCCGAGCATGTTCCAGAAGGATACTGAGACGAAGAAGTAGATCGCCCACTTGTAGCCTGCCACCCACGGCTGCAGCTTGAGCAGGTTGAGGTTGCGGAAGGCTTCCACACCGATTAGGGCAAGAGGGACAACCTCCAGGGCGCTAAATACAGCTCCGAGCGCCATGACGTGTGCCGGAGCGCCGGAGAAGTACAGGTGATGGGCTGTGCCGATGATGCCACCGGAGAGGAAGATTGTTGTGGAAACAATCACCGACGTCGTGGCAGCTGCGGGGCGCACCAGGCCGATTCGGGCGAAGAGGAATGCGATAACGGTAGTGGCGAAGACCTCAAAGAAGCCTTCCACCCAAAGGTGTACGACCCACCAGCGCCAGTATTCGGCGATGGACAGGTGCGTTTCATGATTCACGCCAAAGGCTGCGCCGTAGAAGCCAGCAATTGCTAGACAGCTCATGAGGAGCATTGCGGTCAGGGAACGTTGCGTGCCTGCCGCTAATGGGGCTTCCGGCGTAGGGGCGATTTTTCCTGGGGTGTTCTTGGCCTTGCGGATGGCAGGTGCCAGGGCGCGCCACATCAAAATGAACCACAGTGCGAGGCCAATGAAGAGGCCGATCTGGAATACGCGACCGAGATCCACGTATTCGTAGCCTTGAGTGCCCAGCCAGAAGTTAATCGGGTTGCCGTAGCCCATCTTTCCCATGATGGAGAGCCATTCGCCGGCCATGGATCCTAGGACAACGAGGAGGAGGGCCCCGAAGAGGACGTTGACGCCGAGCCGTTGGAACTTGGGTTCCTTGCCGCCAACTGCGGGGCCAACGTACAGGCCAGTGGCGAGCCATGCGGTGGCGATCCAGAAGATGCCAAGCTGGGTGTGCCAAGTTCGAACCACCGCGTACGGCAGGATCTTGTCAATCGGTATGCCGAACAGCGCGCCTCCCTCCACACCGTAGTGGGCGGCAATGATGCCACAGGCGATTTGCAACACAAACAGTAAGCCGACCACAAAGAAGTACTTGAGCGTAGCGCGCTGCGAAGGCGTTGGGTCGAAACCGACCAGTGGATCCTCTGCTGGAATGACATCCGGCGTTTCGTTTTCTTCTCCCTTCCAGCCTTGGTACCAAACGAGGCCACCAATGCCGGCAAGCAGCAGGATGAAGCTGATGATGCTCCACAGGATGTTGCTCGGCGGTGGCACGTTGTCAATCAACTGTTCGTGGGGCCAGTTCTGCGTGTAGGTGGCTTCGCTGTCTGGAGCGTTGGTGGAGGCGGCCCAGCTGGTCCACCAGAAGAAGGCCGCCATGTCCTGGGCAGCGCCCGCGTCCTTGATGGAGTCCTTGGGGATGGCGTAGTTCTCGTGCCCGGTGGTGAACAGGTCAGCGTAGTACTGCTTGTTCGCCTCGAATGCCTCGACGCGGGCGTCGGAAAGCACGATGGTGCCGGTCTCGGCGTTGTAGCCGTTGGTGCGCATGAGGGCCTTCAGGCGAGCCTTGAGTGCGGCTTGCTTTTCGACGTCCAGAGCATCGTAGCTATCGGCGCCTTCGGCCTGCGCCCACGTGTCCAGAATGTGGGTGGCCTCGCGGTGGAGCCAGTCTGCGGTCCAGTCGGGTGCCACGTAGGCTCCGTGGCCCCAAACCGAGCCGACCTGCTGGCCGCCGATGGACTGCCATACTTGCTGACCGTTGATGATCTGGTCGTGGGTGACGAGCACCTCGCCCTGAGAAGTCTCGACCTTTTCAGGGATTGGTGGCTTGTGGACGTTGATTTGCTGGCCCATCCACAGCAGTACCACGAAGGAAGCGATGATGACCGCGGCTAGTGCCGTCCACCATCGCTTGTCTCGTGGGGACATTCGCTGTGGGGCGTGCGTGGCTTCTTGTACTGCCATCGCCTGTGTCTCCAATCAAAAATGGGTGAGTGTTTTAACCATTCCATTAAAACATGAATCTCAAATACATCTTTAATTTGGTCGAGGGGAGGCGTGGCGATCATGATTTCGCGACCATGATCTTCAAGGTGGGGGTTGAATTTTTGGGGATCCGGCATAGGGGGGGATCCTGTAAATCATGATCGTGAAATCATGATCGTGGGGCGCGTTAGGGGTCACTTAGTGGGAACGCAAAAAGGCCCGCTGTTGCCAGCGGGCCTTTCTCTTGCTCCTCCAACTGGGCTCGAACCAGTGACCCTTCGATTAACAGTCGAATGCTCTGCCAACTGAGCTATGGAGGAATGCTTTGGTGTTGTTAGTTACTGTGTCCAGTTCCTTGCAACGAGTCATAACTATATAGCTGGCTCTTGTTTCAAATCAAATCGGCAGGTAGAACGGCTGTTTGGGGGCAATTTGTTATGGGTGGGTGGCCGCTGGATATACTGAGCTAGCTTCTTGTGAAGTTGGGGCTATAGCTCAGTCGGTTAGAGCCGTGGACTCATAATCCATTGGTCCCGGGTTCGAGCCCCGGTGGCCCCACCAAAGGACCAGGTTTCAGCCTGGTCCTTTTCTTTGTCTGGAAACGATAGACCGAATGGTCTAGATGTGTGCTTGCCAATTCGTAACTAGCAGCGTAATCTCCACTAAAATAGAAAATCTACTTTATAGACCAATATGTCTATTGTGAGCTAGGGAAGTACGCATGAATAAGCGTTTCGCCAGTTTTGGTGCACAGATTATCTACGGTCTGCTCGTCGGCCTCGTCCTCGGCTTCATTGCCCGAGAAATGGGGGAGGGGAGTTGGTTGACCACGGGGCTGGTAGAAGTTGGTGGCGCATATGTCAGCTTGCTGAAGGTGCTCATTCCGCCGCTCATTGTTACGGCGGTTGTGACGTCGATAGCCAACTTGCGCGAGGTAACCAACGCGGCGCGCCTTGCGTGGCAAACGATTCTTTGGTTCGCCATTACGGCTTTCGCTTCCGTGCTTGCAGGAATCGGGGTGGGATTGCTTGTGAATCCTGGCAAGAATTCCAGCATCGATCCCACCGTCGCGCAGGCGCCCAGCACCGTGGGGTCGTGGTGGGCCTTTCTGCAGGGGTTGGTGCCCAACAACATCATGGGGCTGACTGTTTCGCTGAAGGGAGATGCAGCGACCCCGGGGTTCAATGTGTTGCAACTGTTGCTGCTCTCCATTGCTTTCGGCATCGCTGCTGTGCAGGTGGGTAAGAAGGCGGAGCCCGTGCTCGAGTTTGCGGCATCATTACTCGAGATCGTGCAGAAGGTCTTGTGGTGGATTATCCGGCTCGCACCCATTGGTACCGCGGCCCTTATCGGCAAGGCAGTGGCTGTTTATGGCTGGGATGCGTTGGGCTCGCTCGGCAAGTTTGTGCTTGCCATCTACCTAGGCTTGGCCATTGTGATCGGCGTGATCTACCCGGTGGTGCTGAAGCTACATGGGATCGGTGTTATGCAGTTCTTCCGCAAGGTATGGCCCGTTACGAGCCTTGGTTTTGTCACTCGTTCCTCCATGGGGGTCATGCCGGTTACCCAGCGTGTCACGGAAGAGGGACTCGGTGTGCCTCGCTCGTACACTTCCTTTGCGGTGCCGCTCGGTGCGACCACCAAGATGGACGGCTGCGCATCGATCTACCCTGCGGTTGCCGCGATCTTTGTCTCGCAGTTCTATGGAATTCCGCTGAGCGTGACGGACTATGTGCTGATCGCATTCGTGTCCGTCATCGGGTCTGCCGCCACTGCTGGCACGACCGGTGCGACGGTCATGTTGACTCTGACGCTGTCCACCTTGGGGCTCCCCTTGGAGGGTGTGGGCTTGCTGCTTGCAGTCGAGCCGATCGTGGATATGGGGCGCACGGCGGTAAACGTCACGGGGCAGGCGTTGGTGCCGGTGGTCGTCGCAAAGCGGGAGCGAATCTGGGACCGGGGGATTTTCGCGTCCGCCGCGGCCCACGCGCAGTAAACTATTAGATCATGAACGTCTTTGAGGAACTCGCGCACTGGCCCGTCGATGACGTTGCGGCTGGAATGGTAGGCAGCAGTTCGGATACCTTCGGCGACATTGATCGAGTGTTTGAGCTGGCCAGTGTGACAAAACTCCTCTCGGCCTACGGGTTTCTCATCGCCTTGGAAGAAGGCATTTTCGAGCTGGACACTCCCATGTGGCCCGCCACCGTCGAGCATCTGCTGGCGCATGCCTCGGGGGTCGCCTTTGCCAAGCATGAAGTGGAACGGGCACCCGAGGATCGACGTATCTATTCTTCCGCGGGTTTTGAGATTCTGGCGGAGGGCGTCGAAAAGCTTGCGGAGATGCCCTTTGGCCAGTACCTCGAGGAAGCCGTGTTTCAGCCGCTCGGGATGACTAACACTGTGTTGCCAGCGTGGGCAGGGCATGGCGCAAAGTCTACGGTGCGCGACCTGCAGGTCTTCATTGCAGAGCTGTTGGAACCAAAGTTGATTCACGCCACTACGCTTAACGACGCCCTGAGCCCGCACTTCCCGGAACTATCGGGAATCGTCCCTGGGTATGGTCGCCAAGTGCCCTGCCCGTGGGGACTTGGGTTTGAACTCAAGGGGTCCAAGTCGCCGCATTGGACGGGGCCTACAATGCCTGCGGACATTGCTGGGCACTTCGGGCAATCGGGGACTTTCTTGTGGATTCATCCGAAGACAAACCAGGGATGCGTGGTGTTGACGAACCGCGTCTTCGGCGAGTGGGCCAAGCCCCTGTGGTCGGATTTCAATGAGAAGTTGTGGCTAACCCTGAACTAAAACTTCAATAAATGGGGGAGTCAAGCGGCACTTTAGGGTTGTCGCTGGTGTTTGTGGTGCGTAAGAATGCAGGTGTTGCACAACGCAGTTCAAGAGGCGCATCGAGTCCGTTGGGGAAGACGTTCTCGTCTTGGCTCGGCAGGAGAAGCCGAGTTACGCACCACATTCTTGAAGGCTAACTCCGTGACAACTTTTATGACTAGGGAAGCCGTCGCATGCACGGCTGTCCTCGCAATTGATGAACTCCCACGACGGCTTCGCCCCGTTGTGGAAGAGCTCATGGTTGACTGTATTCCAAGCCCGCCGGGGTTGGACATTCCAGGTGCCGACCCGCTGACAGTGGATTGGTTTACTCGCTGGGAACGCTCTGCCAGCAGCCCTGCCAAGGTGGGGACTCGCCAAGTGATCACTGGCCATTCCCACGAGATCGAAGATTTGGGCACTGCCTTGGAACAGTTGCGTCAAACCTGGGGATTTGAACTGCGCTTGAGTATCGTGGATTAGGAAGCGAGCTTGCTGTGAATGTACGTTACAGCGTCTCCAACAGTGTGGAAACTGGCGGCGGCTTCGTCATCAATGTGGACGCCAAAGGAATCTTCGGCGCGAACGGAAATTTCCACAATAGAGAGGGAGTCCACGGCAAGCTCACCCGCGATGTCGGAGTCCAAGGTGATTTCTTCTGGATCGTAGCCAGTGCTTTCAACGATGATGTCTCGAAACGCGGTGAAGATGCTCTGTGCATCCTGCTGTGATTCGGTCATGATGATCTCCTCTAGCCATAGAAATTGATTCCTCAAGAATACCCATAGAAAGCAGTACCCCATGGCAATGCCCCAGTTCTTGGCCCGGTTTGCGCGCGGCATCATACCCGCAAAATCTGATGTTCCTGGTTTGCAGGGACTCTGCGAACCCGGCAGCGTGCCTGTCAGCTGCACCCAGGTGGCCAGCTATGTGGCGGGACCAGAGCATCCGCGAGCCACCGTGGTGTTCGTACACGGCTTCACACTCGCTGCTGACTCCTACTTCCTGCAGGTCAAGCATTTGCTGGACAACCATCCTGAGGTAAGAAGCGTGCTCATGGACTTGCGGGGGCACGGCAAGACAGGGGAAGTACCACCAGAGCAGTGCACTATCGACGGCGCAGCGGATGATGTCCTCGCTGTCATCGAGGCCTACGCGAAAACCGGCCCCATCATTTTGGTGGGGCATTCTCTCGGCGGGCACGTGGTACTTAACTTGATTAGGCGTTGCCAACCAGAGGTATATGAGCGGATTCACGGTGTGCTACTGATCGCGACCTCAATCGAATCTCTCTCCGCGCAAGGCTCGCCACGCCTGCTGACCACCAAGCTGGCAGATAAGGTCTTTAACGCCATGGAGGATACCCCGGCTGAGGTGGATAAATTCCGGGGTGAAATTGCTAACCTACTTGCTCCAGCTCTGGCAGCGACCGTGTTTAAACGCCTCAGCACCCCGTACAACCTAGTGAAGTTCCACGCAGACATGATCAAGGAGACCCCACTTGCTACCTTCGTGGGGTACTTCGATGACCTGGAAACAAATTCCGAGGTGGGTGCTGCGGAGCGCCTCAGCACAATCCCTGGATTCGTGTTGGTCGGCGATGATGACCATGTGACACCGCTTTCCCAAAGCAATCGGATCATGGAGCTATGGACACGAGCGGAACTACGCAGCACGGATCGCTGCGGGCACATGCTCATCTTGGAGGATCCCGAGCTGGTCAACCAGGCCCTGGACGAGATCCTGGCCTAAAAGCTAAAGAAAACCACCCGCGGAGGCAGCTTTGAACTGGCCCCCGAAAGTTGGACTGGTTTAATTCTAGGCGGTTAGGGGTTCAAGGGTCTGGTTCCGGTAGTGCATCGGAGTCAGACCCTTGAGTCGTTTCTGGAGTCGTTCGTGGTTGTACCAGTAGATGTAGTCATCGATTGCCTTGTAGAACTCCCGCAGGCTGGTAAATGATTCACCGTGGTACATCTCAGTCTTTAAGTGCCCGAAGAGGTTTTCCATCACCGCATTGTCATAGCAGTTGCCTTTCCTTGACATTGACTGCACTCCACCGATGCTTGCGATGAGCCCACGCCAGCTGGAATGCTGGTACTGAAACCCTTGATCTGTATGTACAAGTAGTCCTTGCCCTGGTGACTGTTGTGCGATGGCGTCACGCAGAGACTGTGATGTCAAGGCTGTATTTGGTGAGGTAGATACGCTGTACGACAGGATTGACCGGTCATAGAGATCCATGATCGGCGACAGATAAACCTTGGTGCCAGCAACACGAAACTCCGTGATGTCACTGACCCACACCATGTTGGGTGTATCTGGTGTGAAGTGTCGATCCAGCACATTCTTCGCAATGTGACTGACCGTGTCTTTATACGAGTTGTACTTCTTCTTCATCCTGACCTTTGACTTCAACCCGAGCTGGTCCATGAGCTTGTAGACCAGCTTATGGTTAACGACCCATCCTGCCCGGCGCAGCTGGGCGTGCACCCGCCGGTAACCATAACGACGGTTCA
>NZ_JBBHKY010000017.1:0-11137 GCF_037482665.1 Corynebacterium sp. H127 | reverse complement strand
TCATCAACCCTAGAGATCAACAAAATCCCTCCGTCAACATTAGGCCGTGGTTTAAACGCCGAACGCGGCACACGTTCACCGAGCTCAAAAGTAAACCACGGAGCCCACTGCGCAGTCATCATGGTTACACCTCCCACACCCCCACGTCGACGAGCAACTTCCCATTGCATCAATAGGACGGCATCAGTCCAGCCAGGCGCTCGGAGCAACTTTCTCAAGATCGCAGTTGTCAGCGAAAATGGGATATTTCCTGCGACAACGTGCGGGTACGTAGGTAGTTGATAACTCAAGAAATCAGCATGCAGAATATCGATACTTCCACCCGATTTTGCGCGGTTGAGGGTTTTGACCATTGTGGCATCGATTTCGACGGCAATTATGGGTCGCCCTAGACGACTCATTGGGAAGGTTAACGCGCCACTTCCCGGCCCGATCTCCACAATGGGACCGCTCGTACGAGCGACATGTTGGACACACACGTTGACAATATTGGTGTCGATAGGAAAGTTTTGGCCATGCTTATGACGGCCCTGCCCATAGGCTGGCATTAGGTACCGCTCCAGTTTGTTGAAAATGGAGCCAGGCATGACAGACATCGCCCGGCTATGTCACCGGGACGGTTTTCAGTTCACACTGGTGAGGAAACCGCCATAGCGATTGGTGCGCAACCGCATGGACGCGGTACCTAAAATCAACATGCCAAAAAAATAGCACAGGCATTCACTACAAACCTCCCGAATTCACTAACCAAATAGATTCGCGACCTCCACGGTCATGGCCGATCTACAGGGAGTAATTAGATTACGACTGTTCGGTTACCCGCCATTGCAATCGCAATTCTTTCCATTTCGCCTTACAAAAGTACGTTTATCGGTTTACACTATTGACAGGTTGCTGCCAGAAGCCTGTCTTTTCCTCTATCGGTTCCTACCTCAACCCCAAGCACGGAGAACAGAGATCAAGATGCGATCGAGACGAACAAGGCTTTGTGCAGCACTTACGGCAATTGCTACCGCAGCATTCCTTCCGGTTTCCACTGCTCAAGCGCAGGCCAACATCCCGCCTGTTATTCCTACAGAAACGGTGACTCAACAAGATTCCACCATGATGATCCCGCCGTATGAACCGGAGCATTACCGTAACGTCGACACCTCAGACTGGGACTTTAACGAACCCGGTATGAATAAGAACAATGTCGACAACCACTACCTTGAACAAGTCTTGCCGGATGATCTCGGTGAACCTAAGCCTCAGGTTATCGAAGGGGAAATGCGCTCTGATCGCATCGAATTACCAGAAGGCGTGACTAAACAAGAAGCCGATGCTGCTGAGGTCCAAGAAGCGCGGCAACTGGGAATTACTACAGACGCTTCGCAGCGCATGCAGCCGTTGGCAGCTGACAATTGTCGTTCCTATTGGCCATCCGCTAACCAGGTTTGTGGTGCCATTCGTGCTAAATATGAGTCCATGGCTGTCTCCTGGGCAGGGCAAACTCCAGTATCCTTCCTTGGGCTCCCCATCTCCGATGAGCTGACCAACCCAGACGGAGTTGGGAAACGCACCCAGTTTCAAAACGGATTCATCTATTGGCACCCTGACACCGGAGCATGGTCAGTCACTACCCACAACTCCTTGGTGTGGCAGCGCAGCGGTTGGGAAGTGGGCCGGCTGGGCTACCCAATTTCCGATGAAATTGGCACCGGTGATGGTGTAGGTCGCAAACAATTCTTCCAACGCGGCCGAATCTACGGATCATTCTCTGGCGTTGTATCGATCGAAGGAAAAATCCTAGAAAAGTGGATCGAAACTGGTGAAGAAAAAGGGCCACTCGGTTACCCTGCTACCGACGAAGAAGGAACCCCAGATGGCATTGGACGCTACAACCGTTTTGCACTTGGAATGATCTACTGGCATCCGCAATTTGGAGCACACACAATTACCGGTGCTCTGGGGGCGATCTGGGCAAAGAGTGGGTTTGAGAGAAGCCTCTACGGTTACCCAATTGGCGACCCGTATATCGATCCCGAAATGGGACTTACTCAGGAGTTTTCCTCAAAACGACTTACGCTTACTGACCTTTTCGGTACTGGTGGAATTGTTTCAATCAAGGGGAAGGATTACTCCAAGGATCTGTACGATTTTAATCTTCAAGTTCTCGGGATCGACTTCAACGATCTCCCTTCCCCGAATGAGTACTCCAGCATTGATGGCCCGCAAGCGCCGTCAATGAATATGCTCATGGAAGGCCCCGAGAGTTCGAGGTACATCCCGCTGTATGAAATAGTCCCTCAACAGAACACAGTCTGGAAACGTGGCTTCAAGGAGTATCAAGTTAGTTCGAAAGTGGTTTGGCCATCGAACTATATTTACGATCCTGGCCATTCCCGTAAAAAGGTCCACGATTTTTGTACGTGGTCAACTGATATGTGGAGACAAGAAGATGCTGCTCCGAACGTCTATATAGACTTCCGCGGTCCCTGTGCAAGGCATGATCAATGTTTTGAGAAATACACCGATCAAGGTTACAGGCTAAGCAACTGCAACCCACAGTTTCTTGTAGACCTGAAAGAGGTTTGCATGCGCGCGCCTGTGCCGGATGCTACTCGCCAAGACTGCATTTCTCATTCGGAAGTGCTCTTCGATGGTGTTAATGTTGGAGAAGGAAAGTGGCCTTGGCAGTAGGAAATCCTCCTTTGTATAGAGTCAAGTTTCTACGTATACCAATACTTGAAACAATCACTTTACTTGCATTTATTGCTCATCGAGTGTTTTCCCTGGATGTAGCTATTCCAGAGTTTGAGGGCTCTCACTGGATTTATTTCTATCTAACTGGAGTAATACCGCTATCTATACCTATTTCACTATTGCTTAATATAGTGTCCATAAACAACTTTAAATGGGATATAGGCATAGCTTTAGTTTCATCTGCCTGCCTATTCTTTTTGCGTGGGTGGTTTAGTGAGCCAGTGCTTCTCGGGGGATTTTTACTTGCTTTTCTTCAAGTTTTATGCACTGCGGGAATTCTAACGTTCCTTAGGAGAGTCGGTGCGCTCATCCTGAACGAAAAGCGCTAGCTCAAACTTGTTGTTCTTTTGCACACCTAAAGAGTAGAGCTGTCGGGAGTCTCTCGGGTCTGAGTGCGCTGCACTGTCCGGCGCCGAGAATCGCCGTGGCCTGCGCGGAGTGTGCAGCCGTTTCGGGCAGACCTCGACAGCAGGTTGATGTACTGGCAAAACATTTGCCAATTAGAAACGACACGAACAGGCTTAAGGGACGTTTCGCTCAATAGCCCCCACGATTCCGCCCAAAGTGGGACTTGCATCCGCAATCCCCACACCATCACTCCACAACCACCGCGAACACGAAAACAAAAGAAACCGGAGGTCACTCCCTCTTTCGAGTTTGTGATCTCCGGCCCTTGCGGTTCGTGAACCGCTCACTGTGTGCGGTTCACGTATCCAAGTCAACAAGCGAAACCGCACTGCTTGTCCCGCCGCGGAAATTCGAAACTCCCGAGACTTTTTGCCCCCAGACCACCGACAAATAGCACGGATCAGGGGTGCTGTTGCAAACTTCAGGCGGAGAGCCGTGACGACCCAGTCTTCATCCTCTGATGCTCGCTGCGGGTCGGCGTTCTCAGGCAGCCTCGAACACCCGGCTGACGATCACCGCATCCGGGTTCGGTTGCCCGTAGGCAAACATCGCGCCCTGGCCTTTCCGTAATGAGTGCATCGCTTCCATCCCTTTCAACGTCCGGTACGCCGAGGTCCGGTTTTTGAACGCCCCCTTCGGTCCGAGGATCCGTTTCAGCCGCCCATGATCTCCTTCAATGACGTTATTGAGGTATTTCACCTGCCGGTGTTCCACGGTCTGCGGGCAGATTCCCTCTGACTTCAACTCGGCGATTGCCCTGGCCAGGGAGGGTGCTTTATCGGTGTTGATCACCCGCGGGGACCCGGCCGACGCGTTTGACCTCAGGGTCTTGGCCAGGAAACGCTTCGCTGCGGCGACGTTACGCTTTGGGGACAGGTAAAAATCCAGGGTATGCCCGCCCGTGGTGATCGCCCGATAGAGGTAGCACCACCTGCCGCCGACCCGGATATAGGTCTCATCCACCCGCCAGGAACTGGCCTGCCAGTCAGGTACCTGCCGGTACCACCGAGTTTGCTTGTCCAGCTCAGGGGCGTATTTCTGGACCCAGCGGTAGATCGTGGTGTGATCGACCGGCACGCCCCGCTCGGTCATCATTTCCCCCAGATCGCGGTAGCTCACCCCGTAGCGGCAGTACCACCGCACCGCCCACAGAATGATGTCACGGGGGAAATGACGACCGGAGAAGATACCCATGGCTGTGATTATTTCACGTCGCTCTTCCTACTGCCCCAACTTTGCAACAGCACCGCCTGACAGCGTGGCCACCGAACAGTGCGAAATCAAGACCCACACTTTCTATCGGCTGTCCTCCGCTCGAACCCAAAGAGAAGGCAGCACTTCGCACAACTTAGCCCTTACCCTCCATCCTGACGTGTGGCCCCTCCGCGGGACGCACGGTGTGTTCGGGACGGCGTTTGCGCAGTCTGAGCGAATAGGTCAACCCAATCGATGCGACTCAGGTTTGGTGGCAGCGCCGATGCTGAGATACCACGCGATTCAAGCCATCGACGGGCTCGAGTTTTCGATTCAAAAAGCCGCGCCCGAGCGAGTATTTCGGCTAGCCCACGGCCTTTCCCGGTAAAGACGGAGTGCACCATAGCCTGAAACGCTTTCTGGTCTTTAACAGACACCTCGGGCTCATCAACCCTAGAGATCAACAAAATCCCTCCGTCAACATTAGGCCGTGGTTTAAACGCCGAACGCGGCACACGTTCACCGAGCTCAAAAGTAAACCACGGAGCCCACTGCGCAGTCATCATGGTTACACCTCCCACACCCCCACGTCGACGAGCAACTTCCCATTGCATCAATAGGACGGCATCAGTCCAGCCAGGCGCTCGGAGCAACTTTCTCAAGATCGCAGTTGTCAGCGAAAATGGGATATTTCCTGCGACAACGTGCGGGTACGTAGGTAGTTGATAACTCAAGAAATCAGCATGCAGAATATCGATACTTCCACCCGATTTTGCGCGGTTGAGGGTTTTGACCATTGTGGCATCGATTTCGACGGCAATTATGGGTCGCCCTAGACGACTCATTGGGAAGGTTAACGCGCCACTTCCCGGCCCGATTTCCACAATGGGACCGCTCGTACGAGCGACATGTTGGACACACACGTTGACAATAGTGGTGTCGATAAGAAAATTTTGGCCATGCTCATGACGGCCGTGCCTATAGGCTGACATTAGGTATCGCTCCAGTTTATTGAAATTGGAGCCGGGCATGACAAAGCACCGCCCGGCTATGTCACCGGGACGGTTTTCAACTCACACTGGTGAGGAAACCGCCTTAGCGGTTGGTGCGCAACCGCATGGACGCGGTACCTAAAATCAACATGTCTAGAAAATAGCACAAGCATTCACTACAAACCTCGCGAATTCACTAACCAGATCGATTCGCGACCTGTATAGTCATGGCCGATCTAGACGGAATCGTGAAGTCATGGCTATGGAGATTAGTCCGATAAATCCACTCCGAACAACCAGCGATGCCACGAGCGTTGAGCCACCAACGCCACAAGGAACATAGATTACTCACTATCAACAGTCAGACACTCAAGTCTTTGGTGCAAAATAGCCAAAACGAAACCAAGCACACTGCACCACGTGACTACCTCAACATCAAGAAAACCCGCGACCCAAAAATAATTATGCTTTCTTGCCGCAAATCACATACCAGCAACAGGATCATGGGATTACGCTATATCCATGACAGCGAATTCACAGGGCACCATTATTAAACGGTTATACAACCGTACAATCATCGCCACCCTCACCACAGCAGCACTCATCGCCCCACCAGCCACAGCCGACGTTTTCCACGGACACTGGATCCGCGGCGCGATTGAAACCACCTACAACCGCCTCGGCGGATGGAACCACTTCGGCGACGCCCTCAACGACGAATCCGTCTCCGCCTGGAACGGACGCTACCAACACTTCGCCAACAGCAAATCCATCTACTGGCACCCCAACGCCGACAACGCCATCGCCCACGCCGTAGAAGGACGCATCCGCGACAAATGGGGCGATCTTGGCTGGGAAAACACCGTCCTAGGCTACCCCATCACCGACGAGTTGACCCCACCCGATGGCAAGGGACGCTACAACCACTTCCAATCCGGCTCCATCTACTGGTCCCCATCAACCGATGCCCACAACGTCCAAGGCCCCATCCGCACCGCTTGGGAACGCCAAGGCTGGGAAGCCGGAAAACTCGGCTACCCCGCAACCGATGAAATCACCACCCCTGGGGCAACCGGTAAATTCAACCGCTTTGAACATGGTCACATCTATTGGTCCCCATCAACCGGTGCCCACACAGTAGAAAAAGACATGTTCGACCTCTGGGGCGCACAGGGCTGGGAAGCCGGAAAACTAGGATTCCCCACCTCAGAGCGCTACCAACTCAACGGCGCCACCACCCAAGACTTCCAACACGGACGCCTCCAAATCTTCCCCACCACCGGCCAAGTACTACAAAAATACGACGGCAAGCCCTACTCCAGCTACCGACAGATCTACCCCATCCTGACCACCAAAGACCACCCACGCTGGCACGAAGCAGGCATGATGCGTGAAGTCGCCCAGCACATGGGCACCTACTTCCCCCTCACCGGCTGCCCAGAAGTACTCACCGTCGGCGCCACCTGCACCTTCACCACCACCGGCGGCGAGAAAGGCCCAGCCACCGTCGACCGCATCTCCGACACCGGCTTTACCATCATCACAGGAGCCGGACACCCCGAAGGCGCCGGCCGCATCCTCAACATCCGCTTCGATAAAGTCACCGCACCAGCTTCAGCCGAAGACGACATGATCTTCACCGACCCAGCGATCAAATCAGCCTACGTCGGCTCCAACAAAACCTGGCTCCGCATGATCGTCGAAGCCTTCGGAGAAACCTCCACCACCAAAGTGGCAGGACCATTTAGCTCCGACCACGTCGGCACCCAAGTCTTCTCCCAGATGGCCACCACGCTGCGCACCTCCATCGACAACGCCACCACCACCTACGGCCAGGTCACCCCATAACATCTCCTGTCCGTAACTGGACAACCCTCTTCTGCGCGCACGCTGCCCCACGTGCGCGCAGATACCCACGCATCACCACCAACATCACTAACAAAGGCACTCACAATGACTCGTCGAACCTCCCTCACCCGCCGCGCCCGCCACCTGGCAGCCCTGTCGGTAGCAACCCTGCTCACTCTCACCCCCACCGCCCACGCCGCAGATACTGTCACCATCTTCGACGGCGACGGAGGACTGATCCAACAAACCTGCGGAGCCACCACCGAACAAATTCGCATCGACGCCTCCTCATTTCCCTCCATGTCCGCCTGCTTCGGCATGGCCAAACCCACCGGATGGATCGCCACCAAAATCACCGGCTCCTACGGCGTCGTCAACAACCTCACCGTCCCCGCCCACATCGCCTTCAAACTCCCCGATGGGGCCGTGTACTGGCAAGAAACCGTCGCCCCCGGCAAAGTCACCACCATCGACGTCGGACGCACCGGATCCACCGTCGTCGAAATCCAAGTCACCCCCGTTGCCACCAGCACCGGACCGGCCACCGGCACCCTCACCCCCTCCACCGACACCGCACCCAACTACATCTCCCTGCGCCAAGCAACAACCCCCACCGCCGGGCGAATCCTCCGCGTGAACTGGAACGGCATCACCACCACCGCCATGGACCGCAACGCAGGCTTCACCGACCGCCTCGACGGATCCTTCAAAGTCATCCCCGCCCTGGATGGCTCATCCTGCATTTCCCTGGAATCCGCCGCCTACCCCGGCACCTACCTCACCGCACCCACAGCCACCACCCTGTCGCTGAGCCACACCCCACAACCAAATCGCGCCACCTGGTGCCCAGCACCAGCTGCCACCCCAGCCACCGCCCAACAACTACGTCTAGCCGCAGACCAAACCAAAACACTGGCCGCCACCACCACCGGCGCCGTCACCCTAGCCGGAACCACAGCCACCGGTACCGCCTGGTTCGTCGACACCGCCCTCGCACGCCCCTAATACCCACCCACAAAACCCACACTCACCACTGGCCACGCCTGAAGAAAACACCTGGAACGAGCAGTCATGACAACCACAACCGAACATCACAGCAGGAAAAAGACGTGGACGTCGATCCTCACCCGGATCCTCACCGCCATCACCGTCGTCGCACTGGCCAGTGGTACCGGCGACCCAGCTGCCGTCGCCCAGACCGACCAAATACGACTGGCCGAACAAGCAGCCACCAACGAGCAAGCCCGTAGCTTTGCCCTCGACATGCTCGGCACCACCTTCCCCGCCTCGAAAAGCGCCGCCGAAGCAGCCTTGCGCGGCGGGGACAACGACCTCACCGCCTATGCCAACACCGGGCTAGAGGCAGCCAAACGCCAAGACCTCGCCCAAATCCTCGTCACCATCTCCCAGCTGTCCGGACCAAAAGTCCAAGAAGAAGCAGCCAAAGCCCTGGCCACCAATGACCCACAGGTCATGGCCACGTTCATGGAAACAGGATGGCAACAAGCCCAAACCGTCGACGACCGCGCAGTCGCATGGGAAGCAGCCAAAGCCGCCGAAGGCACCTCACTGAAAACTGCAGCAGACGCCGCCCTGAAAGACGGCACAGCAGAGACATTAAGTGAATTCGCCGCCACCGGCGCCGATACCGCCCGCGCCCATGATGCACGCCGCGACGTCTACGAACTCACGCGCTCACCATTTCCTTCCGTCGTACAAGGCGCCAGTGAAGCAATCCAGGTAGGAACAGAGACTGCGATCGTGTCCTACCTGCGCTATGGGCAATTCGTTGATGCTGCCCAAGACATGGAAACAATGGATATCACCAACCTGGTCGATATCGCCACCACCCAATCCGCCAAAGCAGAAGAAGCAGCCTCACTCGCAGCCCAAAACGCCGACCAAGCACGTAGGTCCACAGAACTATCCAAACAAGCCACCGAGCGAGCCAAAAACGAAGCCATCGCCGCCGACGGGGCACAGGTACGCGCAGGCAACGCCGCCGCGGCAGCAGGACAACTAGCAACCCAATCGGCAGCAGCAGCTGACAATGCTGTGGCCGCAGCAGCAGAGGCAAAACAGGCCTTAGCACAAACCGCCGACGCCCTCTCCAGGGCAGCGTCCGCAGCAGCAACCGCACGCATGGCC
The DNA here is from genome assembly GCF_037482665.1 of Corynebacterium sp. H127. Lineage (NCBI taxonomy): Bacteria > Bacillati > Actinomycetota > Actinomycetes > Mycobacteriales > Corynebacteriaceae > Corynebacterium > Corynebacterium sp. H127. The sequence goes on along the minus strand of NZ_JBBHKY010000017.1, from coordinate 1,802 downwards.
GCAAACGAAGCCGCTGCTCGTGCGTCTGCTGCCGGGATGGATGCAAATATGGCCTACCAAGCCCGAATTGCTGCTGAACAAGCCCGCGATGCCGCTGCCGCTGCGGATAATGCAGCCAATTCCTTCGCCCACGCGGACGCCGCCGCCAACTACGCCCGCAACGCCGGTGGCGCAGCAGCCTCAGCTGCAGGCAATGCCGATGCCGCAGCCGCTGCCGCGGAACAAGCCGCCGCAGCAGCCGGTGCCGGTGACGCTGCAGCAGCAGAAGCCCGCGCCGGCGCAGCCCGTGCACGTGCGGCGGCCTCCCGCGCGCGGGCCTCAGCAAACGAAGTTGACGCACTCGTCGTTCAGATCACCTCACTGGTGGAGCAAGCTCGTGTTGCAGCGCGGGAAGCGGCGGAACATGCACGCCTGTCTGCACAGGCAGCAGAAGAAGCAGCCCTACACGCCGGCAACGCCGTGGATTCCGCACAAAAAGCAGGAATCAACGCGAAGGACGCACAAACAGCGGCATCAAAGGCAATCGACGCGATGAACCTGGCAGCCAAAACCGCCGAGTTCGCCCGCACTGCAGCCGATGGGCGCCTCACCCAAGAAGCCGAGTTCCTCAAAGACCAAGCCAAACAAGCCCGCGAAATCCAAGACGCACGCGATGTCGCACAAGCCGAACAAGACAAAAAGAAAGCCTCACTACTTGCCGAGATGAAAAAGCTGGGGGCCAACACACTTGGTGACGGGACTCCAACTACCGATGAAGCAGGCCCACAGGCTACCGATCCAGCAGTGTTTGCCGGTGACATTAACCAATTGCGGCAAGCCACTGTCGCTGCAGCAATGGTCGGGGGTCCAGCAGTTGCAGGAGCAGCAAAAACCGCTCTATCAAGTGGCAACGATGCAGATCTCAAACAGTACGCCACTAGAGGCTACCGCGCTGCAGTCAGCATGGATGAGCGGGGTCAACTCGATCAATGGTGGGTAACCGATCCCAATGAAGACGTCCGGTTCGACTCTGGGTATTACGCCAATGCTGCTGAAGATGTGGTGCACTGGTTTGCCACCGAAGGTGTGCAAGAGTTACGCATGCCTTCACTTATTCAGCGCACCTGGCAACTGCGTGCCCAAGGCGGCGCTGCCGTGCAAGCAGCAGCAGATGCAGCACTACAAGCGAACACCTACGACGCTCTCGACGGTTTCGTCAATGGTGGCGGGTTTGATCGGGCGCGGTATGAGGACCAACTCCGCCTCGCCTACGACCTAGCCACCACCGGCACCCCTGAAGTCAAGGCTGCTGCTGAAGCTGCGGTGCTTGGTGATCGAGCAGGACTCGACGAGTTCGCGAGCATCGAGATGTACCGACGAGGTGCGGCCGATGCTCAGCGTGCCACCCACGACGGCCACATCAACGCACTGTTGCAACGCGGCTTCGCCGCCGCGCAACGCGCAGCAGAAGCAGCATCCAAAGCACAACAGTCCTACTTCGCAGCCCAAGGTGACGCAGCAAAAGCAACCACATACGCACAAGAAGCCGCCACCTGGGCCGGTAAAGCACAAGACTCCGCCAACCTTGCAGCAGGACATGTGAAATCTGCTGAAGGCTCGCTAGCGTTTGCACTAGAGCAGCAACAACGCGCGCACACGGCAGCAAACCAAGCAGAAGCCGACGCTGCACAAGCCTCAGCCAACGCCGACCAAGCAGCAAGCTACGCCGCAGCCGCACACCAATCCGCCAACGAAGCCGCCTCATCAGCAGCTGATGCGCGCGCCTCCGCAGTCGCCGCCGGCAAGGATGCTGACCTGGCGGC
>NZ_JBBHKY010000016.1:0-13780 GCF_037482665.1 Corynebacterium sp. H127 | reverse complement strand
CAATGGACATCGTGTTCACAAGGTGGTGGGACTTCCGGCTCAAAGAGGGCAAAATCATCCCAACCGACCAAGGACATGTTCTCGAGCCGGGTTACCGCGCCCAGCTAATTGATGAGCTCCGCGAAGCCCCAGCACGCCAGCGACAAGGATTCTTCAAGGACTACATCACCAAATTCCAAAACCAACGCACACACTAAGAGAACCCAATGTTTAAACGCTACAAGAAGTACTTCGACTCCCTCGGCACCCCAGCGAGCGCGAAACGTATCAAAGACATCGAAGCAACACTCGGGCGTGAACTACCTGCCGCATACCGTGATGTGATCAAGCAAACCGGTGGCGGACAATTGGCCGAAAAATACTGCATGATCACCGGCATCGACTCAGATAACGTCGACCCCGAAGGAATCATGATCGACTGCATCCTCGGCAACGGCCACACCGACAGCGGCACCAACCTCGATCTTGCCGAGTACGCACCATTCCTCATGGACGAATGGGACCTCCCCAATGGCGTGCTTTTGTGCGCCATTTCTGAAGACGGCATGCACCAGTGTTTCGCCATCAACTACGAATTAGCGGAGTTTGCACCGCTGGGTGTGCTCTACATCGACACCGACCCGGATGGGGAGATCCTCCAGATCGCTGACTCCTTCGAGGATTTCCTTAGCATGCTGGCACCGCACCCAGACCTGTCCAAAGAAGCACCCGACTATAAAGGGCTTGCTATTGAAGGCGTCTTGCATGGGCCCATCAATGAAGAACTACGAGCAGTCATCGATGCCACGGGGGTCGATGATCTCGAAGACATCCTCCGGTACTTAGGTTTGCCGATGGCAAAGGCACTTGCAGGCCGAATCGAGCATGATCCGAAAGGAAAACGCTTCTTGGACGTACTGTACTGGGCCGTCCAACACGTACAGCCACACCACAGTGGGGCAAGCTTTTTTGGATGGCCTGATTCGGAAGGCAACGAGATGCCTACTCCAAATCTTAGTTCAATGTCCCGAGGCTCGTTCGTCGCCCCCGGTGGAATAGCAAACTTCAATACCAACCTTGGAACATGTGAAGCGTGGTTTATGTTCCACGAGCGAGAAGGTGTGCTCACTAAAACTGAGAAAGGCTACATTCTCAGTGACGAGTATGCCCTGCCTATTCTCGAGGAAACACGGCAGAAGATGCGGGAAGAAAAATTCGGCTAGCTATCACGACAGCCGGTTCACCAGTGACATAATCCACACACCTCATGATATCGAGTAGATACTGTCTTCCATTCAAATCCGAGTAGAAGGCAGCACTTTTCCACTCTTTGTGGGGACTTGCACCCGCAAGTCCCCACTCCCCAGTCCGGTACACTCGTGAACACGAAAACAAAAGAAACCGGAGGTCACTCCCTCTTTCGAGTTTGTGATCTCCGGTCCATGCGGTTCGTGAACCGCTCACTGTGGGCGAAGGGGGACTTGAACCCCCACGTCCTTACGGACACTGGCACCTGAAGCCAGCGCGTCTGCCATTCCGCCACTCGCCCGAGTGACTCAAAAGCCTAAGCATTTGCGACTCACCTAATTTAGCATGTTGCCTTAGAGAATCAACAAATCGCCTGTTCAGCATGACAAAACCCCAAGAGAAAGTTAGGACATGGGGAACAAACCCCTATACTGGACACGTTGTAGCTAGAGAAGGGAGGTGTGCTCGTGGGTTTGATGGATCGATTCGCTCGTTTGGATTCTGCGATGCAGCGTGGGCTGGATAACGGCCTGGCCAGGGTTTTTGGTGGTCGCGTTGTGCCGCCGGAGATTGAGGAAGCGCTGAAACAGGAGGCGGAGGATAACCGCGTACATACGTATGAGGGTTATGTGGAGGCGCCGAATGTGTTTAGGGTGCTGGTATCCGAGCAGGATCGAGAGAACTTAAACGAGCATCACCCCTCACTGGCGGCAGATTTTTCTGATCAGATGGCCCGCCATATCCGTAATCAGGGTTGGACGGCTCTCGGCCCGGTGGTGGTCACTATTGCGGCTGATGAGTCACTGAAGACGGGTCAACTGAAGGTGGAATCGGAGTCCGACGGTGATGTTGAATTGCCGGCGCCGCCTCCCGTTAAAGCAGCACCAACCCCTATGAAGCAGCCACGTGTGGAGGAAGCTATGGACGTCGAGAAGCAAGCACCGCAGCAGACCCAGCACCTTAATCTGTTGCTGCAGGACGGATCCAGCCGCACCTATGCGGTGAAGGAAGGCTCCAACATCATTGGGCGCGGGTCGGAGGCGGACCTGCGGCTGCCTGACACTGGGGTGAGCCGCGAGCATGCGGAGATCTCCTGGGATGGCGCGGACGCCGTCCTGACTGACCTGCAATCCACGAACGGCACCACTGTTAATGACATGCAGGTGGATAATTGGATGCTTGCCGATGGCGACGTGATTACGCTGGGGCATTCGCGCATCGAAGTCCGAATCACGAAGGGATAGCAGCTCATGGATGTCGGTATTCTGCTCATTTTCCGCATCGGCCTGCTCGTGCTGCTGTGGCTGTTCATCTTGGGTGTCATGCGCGCGCTCCGCACCGATGCCAACGTTGCAGCTGGCCCGGCGGTGAGCAATAGCGCACTGCCACTGCCCAAGCTGGGTAATAAGGGCGCCCCGCACCTGCTGAAGGTCATTGAGGGCCCACTGATGGGTTCTCACATGGACATCAGCACCCTGCAAGATCTCACCCTTGGCCGCAGTCAAGACGCGGACTTTGTTGTCGGGGATGATTATGCCTCCGGCCGCCACGCGCGCCTGTTCAAGCGGGGCAACGATTGGTTCGTGGAGGATCTGGATTCCCGCAACGGCACCTATGTGGCTGGCATGCGCATCGAGCAGCCGGAACGTGTTCGCCCTGGCACCGACATCAAAATTGGACGTACCACCGTCAGGTTGGAGCCATAAATGCTAAAGCTTAACTACACCGTCGCTTCAGACCGTGGCCTCGTGCGAGGCAATAATGAGGACTCCGCCTACGCCGGCCCCTACCTGCTCGCGCTTGCCGACGGCATGGGCGGGCACGCCGCTGGCGAGGTAGCCTCCCAGCTCATGATTGACCACCTGCGTGCCTTGGATGCTGACCCCGCAGACAATGACATGCTCGCCCTGTTGGGCTCCGTCGCAGACGATGCCAACATGTCGATCGCGGAACGCATCAAATCCAATCCCGAAACCGCAGGAATGGGCACTACCTGCACCACGTTGATGTTCGACGGCACTCAATTCGGGATGCTGCATGTCGGCGATTCCCGTGGCTACCGGCTGCGGGACGGCAAGCTGGAACGCATCACGCGGGATGACACCTACGTCCAATCCCTCGTAGATGAAGGTTCCCTGGATGCCGAGGATATCTCCACGCACCCACAGCGTTCCCTGATCCTCAAGGCCTACACCGGCCACCCGGTGGAGCCAACCCTCGGGATGCTTGACGCCCAGGTGGGCGACCGCATCCTGCTGTGCTCTGATGGTCTTTCAGACCCTGTCACCCATTCCACGATTGAAACCGCCCTCGCAGAAGGCACCCCCCGGGAAGCCGCTGTTCGACTCATCGAACTGGCGCTGCGCTCCGGCGGCCCAGACAACGTCACTGTGGTCATCGCGGATGTCATCGATTCCGAGGCCTACGATGGCCCAGCACTGCCCATCACCCCGATGACCGCAGGCGCGCTCAATGCCGGCGATCCGGAGGATCCCCGCCCTAATACCGCCGCGGGCCGGGCCGCCACCATGGTCGAGCGCGCCAAGCAGGAACGCCAACCGCAGACCATCAGCCCCTCTGGGGAGGTCACCAACCAGCTCACCGAGATCCCAGAGGCCGCCCGGCAGAAGCGGCGCAAGCCCTGGCTCGGCCTGCTGATCGCCATCATCGTGCTCGCACTGTTGGCGGCGGCAGGCTGGTTCGCGTTAGAAAAGGGCAAAGAGAACTTTTATGTAAACACCGACGAACACGAACAAATCGTGATCGAACTAGGCTTCAATACCTCCCTGTTTGGCAAGGACCTCCACTCGGTCTACCAGCAGGCCTGCCTGGACAAGGACGCCAAGCTGAAGGTGGTGAACCAGGGCGCGGCCGATTGCACGCCGTTCGTGGTCAATGACCTGAAGCCAGATGCTCGCTCCTCCCTCAGCTCAATGCCTAGCGGGAACTATGACGAGGTCATGCAGCAGGTCACCCGGCTGTCCGGCGAGCTCCTGCCAGAGTGCATCAAACGCGATAACGCCAACCCTGATGAGTCCCTGGCCGGCGACCTCAACACCCCGGGCGTGAACTGCCGGGAGGTGGCCAAGTGAGTATTTTCTCCCGCCTCACAATGCGACGCACCGAGTTTGGACTGCTCATTCTCGCCGCAATCCTCATCGCCGTGGCAATGGTGAATCTTGAGGTCTCCCTCGGCAACGAGTTGACCCGGGAAGTGCTGTACATCGTGTTCGGATACGTCGGCGTATTCACCATTGCGCACCTGGCGCTGTGTTTTCTCGCGCCCTATGCCGACCAAATCATGCTGCCCGTAGCCGCCCTGCTCAACGGGTTAGGGCTAATAATGATCTATCGCCTGGACTCCGCCCTGGGGAACTCCATGGCCACGCGCCAAGTGATGTGGACGCTAGTCGGCGTAGTGCTGATGGTGGTGGTGCTTGCGTTCATCCGCGACCACAAAATCCTCTCGCGCTTTTCCTATCTCCTCGGCGCCATTGGCCTAGTGCTTCTCGCCCTGCCGATGGCGTGGCCCATCCAGCCCGAGACCGCCGCGGATGCCAAGATCTGGATCACGCTCGGCCCATTTTCCATTCAGCCCGGCGAGTTCTCCAAGATCCTGCTGTTGCTGTTCTTCGCCCAGCTCCTGGTGAATAAGCGCGCCCTGTTCACGGTGGCGGGTTACCGCATCTTCGGCATGGAGTTTCCGCGACTGCGTGACCTCGCGCCGATCTTGCTGGTGTGGGCCATCGCCCTGCTCATCATGGCCGGCGAGAATGACTTCGGCCCTGCCCTGTTGCTCTTTGCTACCGTGCTCGGCATGCTCTACCTGGCAACCAGCCGGGCTTCATGGCTGCTCATTGGCGTGGTGCTGGTGGCCATCGGCGGATTTGGCGTGTACCAAATCTCCGACAAAATTCAGAACCGCTTCAGCCTATTCCTGGACCCAGTAGGCAACTGGGATACCAGCAGCCAGCTGGCCCAAGCCCTCTTTGGAATGTCCTGGGGCGGCATCATGGGTTCCGGGCTCGGACAGGGCTACCCACAGATCGTGCCGGTCGCTTGGTCTGATTTCATCCTCTCCACCATTGGTGAGGAACTGGGCCTGATCGGCCTGGCAGCCGTCCTGGTCCTGTTCACCATATTCGTGTCCCGTGGCATGCGCACTGCGCTGCTGGTGAAGGACTCCTACGGCAAGTTGGTTGCCGCTGGTTTGTCCCTCACCCTGGCCATCCAGATCTTCGTGGTCACCGGCGGTATCTCCGCTCTCATGCCGATGACCGGCCTGACCACCCCTTTCATGTCCGCCGGCGGTTCCTCGCTCATGGCTAACTACATCCTGCTGGGCCTGATCCTGCGAATCTCTGATTCGGCCAGCCGCCCAGCACAGGTCCCAGTTGCCGGAGGTCTGCCGGTGGGCAATGGAGCGGACGTCGATAATGCGCCTGCCCCACTTGGCACCGATACTTCTTTCCACCAGGCGGTGCGATAAATGAACCGAGCTATCCGAAATACCGCGATCTTCGCGCTCCTGATGTCCCTTGTCCTCCTGGTCAACCTATCGGTAGTGCAGGTGTTCAAAGACAAGGACTACGCCAAGAACGACCTCAACCGCCGCGGCCTCTATGAAATGAAATCCGTGCCGCGTGGCCAAATCTCGGCCGGCGGCCAGGTGTTGGCGCAGTCGGTCAAGGGCGCAGATGATTTCTACGTGCGGCAATACCCGAATGACGTACAACCTTATGGCGCGACCCTCGGGTATCTCTCTGACGTATACGGCGCCTCGGGGATCGAGTCCTCCTACAACGGTGTGCTGAGCGGCACCGACCCTTCACTGTTCGCCGCCCGCTGGTGGGACACCCTCAGCGGCAAGGAGAAGTCGGGCGCCTCCGTAAAGCTCACCCTGGAACCTGCCGTGCAACAAGCCGCCTACGAGGGTCTGACGAGCCGCGGCTACCAGGGTTCCGTGGTGGCTATCCGGCCGAAGACCGGCGAGATCCTCGCCATGGCCTCTACCCCGTCCTATGATCCTGCACTGATCGCAGATCCGAACACGGCAGAGGACACCTGGGCCGCACTGCAAAACCAGGAGGGGGCACCGATGCTCAACCACGCCTCCCAGGAGACACTGCCCCCAGGCTCCACCTTCAAGGTGATCACAACCGCCGCCGGCCTGGAGAGCGGATACACTGCCGATTCCTCCGTCACCGGCGCCCGCCAAATCACGCTGCCGAACACCAACACCACCTTGGAAAACTATGGTGGCCAGTCCTGCGGTGGTAGCAGCACCACCCTGCGCCAGGCCTTCGCCAAATCCTGCAACACGGCCTTTGTAGAAATGGGCATCAACGTGGGCGATCAGGCGCTGAGTAAGGCCGCCGAGAACTTCGGCGTGGATGACAACTATGACCTCGGGGTCCCAATGACCCAAGGCACCATCGGTGACCTGTCGGATGCGGCTGCGCGGGGACAGTCGTCGATAGGCCAGCGCGACGTCTCCCTATCCGTGCTGCAAAACGCCGTGGTCGCAGCCACCGTGGCCAATGGTGGCAAGCGGATGGAGCCACACCTTGTTTCCGAGATTCTCGGCAGCGATTTGAAGTCGCTGAAGAAGACCAAAGCGAAGGAGCTGAATGAGGCTGTTTCCCCGGAAATCGCTAAGACGCTGACCGAGCTGATGCGCGGTTCAGAGAAAATGACCTCGGGTTATACCGGCGCGGACATCGCTTCCAAGACCGGTACCGCCGAGCATGGCGAAGATTCCCGTAACTCTAACCCGCACGCTTGGTATATAGCCTTTGGACCATCCCAGGATGCGGATGTTGCAGTAGCCGTCGTGGTGAAGAACGGCGGCAACCGCGGCCAGGCCGCAACCGGTGGTTCCGTTGCCGCTCCCATCGGCCGCGAAGTCATCGATGCTGCGCTACGGAATGCGCGCTAGCGCAGAAAGGACTCTTCCATGACCTCCTCGTACAACACCGACGGCATCGAAGCCCTCCAGGAACTGATTGGCCCGGACTACCGGCTGCAGTGGATCATTGGGCACGGTGGCATGTCCACAGTGTGGCTTGCCGACGACGTCCGCAATGCCCGTGAGGTGGCCATCAAGGTCCTGCGTCCCGAGTTCTCGGACAACCAGGAATTCCTCAGCCGCTTCCGCAACGAAGCCACCACCGCCGAGAGCATCCAGCACCCCAATGTGGTGGCGACCTACGACTACCGCGAGCTTGTCGACGACCGTGGCCGCAACTTCTGCTTCATCGTCATGGAATTCGTCCGCGGCGAATCCCTCGCAGACCTGATTGCCCGGGAAGGCAAGCTCCCCGAAGAGCGCGCCCTGAATCTGCTGGAGCAGGCCGCGCACGGCCTCGGCACGATCCACGCTATGCACCTGGTGCACCGCGACATCAAGCCGGGCAATATCATGATCACACCGGAAGACCGCGTGAAGATCACCGACTTCGGCATCGCAAAGGCCGCGGCCGCAGTGCCACTCACGCGCACCGGCATGGTGGTTGGCACCGCCCAGTATGTTTCCCCGGAGCAGGCGCAGGGCCACAATGTCACCGCCGCCTCCGATATTTATTCCCTTGGCGTAGTGGGATACGAGCTGCTTTCCGGCGCTCGCCCTTTCAGTGGCGACTCCTCCGTTTCGGTGGCCATCTCACACATCAAGGATGCGGCCCCGCCGCTGGATACGACAGTGTCCGCCCCGGCGCGCGAGCTCATCGCCGTCGCGTTGCGCAAGGATGCGACGCGTCGCTTCCCGGAGGGATCCGCCTTTGCCGCCGCAATTTCGCAGGTACGCCTGGGGCAGCCGCCGCGTGATCCGAGCCCACAGCCGGTCGCGGAGACCACCCCCTATGCTCCAACAAATGCACAGACCACTGTCATGCCGGTGGGTACGCCTGCGGAAGTACTGCAGCAGGCCGCCCCGACTGGGGTTCCTAGCAGCCACCTCCCGGGCGCCGTCGGTACTGCGGGAGCGGCTGGCGCTGCGAAAACCCAGCAGGGTGGCAAGGGTGGTTGGATCGCAGCTGGCCTGCTGTTAGCGATGCTCATAGGTGGCGGTGGCGCGTGGGCGCTGCGCACCATGAGCAACGATCCGCAACCTTCGCCGGCACCGGCTACCTCCTCGGTTGCACCGGTGACCACTGCGCCAACAACGAGCCTTGCACCGAAGACCTCTAAGTTGACCTCGCCACAGGAAACGGTCACGCAGTCCGTACCGCAGGCGACGACGATCTATGAAACCACGGAGCCGTCCTCGGAAGCTCCGAGCAGCCAATCAAAGGCGACGAAGACGAAGGAAACTAAGACCAAGGAATCGAAACCAAAGACTACGGAGCCACAGGTTTCCATCTCGGAGGCACCACTGCCTTCCCAGACCGTGGACCTTGGGATTCCCAATTTAGGCACGATGCCTAATAATGTACAGAACAACTAATAGACTAGGGAGGAGGATCGGCACATGACTGCACACGCGCTCGGCTCACGTTACGAGCTCGGGGAAATGATCGGCACCGGCGGTATGTCGGATGTCTATCGCGCCAAGGACACGCTGCTGGGGCGCGATGTCGCCGTGAAGATTATGCGTGCCGACCTCGCCCGCGACGAAGGCTTCCGGGAGCGCTTCCGCCGCGAAGCTCAAAACGGTGGCAGCCTGAACCATCCGGCCATCGTTGCCGTCTATGACACCGGTGATACCGAAATCCACGGCACCACTGTCCCCTACATTGTGATGGAGTTGGTGACGGGCAAAACGCTGCGCGCCATCATCCGCGACGATTCGCCTATCCTGCCCGCCGACGCCGCAAAAATGCTGGCACCAGTGTGCGAAGCCCTGCAGGTGAGCCACGATGCCGGCATCATCCACCGCGATATCAAGCCTGCGAACATCATGATCACGCCCGTCGGCGACATCAAGGTGATGGACTTCGGCATTGCCCGCGCGCTAGGCGACGCCACCTCCGCGATGACCGCTACCGCTGCCGTCATCGGTACCGCGCAATACCTCTCCCCGGAGCAGGCTCGCGGTAAGAGCGCGGATGTGCGCTCGGATATCTACGCCACTGGCTGCGTGCTCTATGAATTGCTCACCGGGCGCCCGCCATTTTCCGGCGACAGCCCCCTGGCAATCGCGTATCAGCATGTCCAGGAAGATCCGACCCCGCCTTCTGAACTCATTTCGAACCTGTCCCCGACTGCCGCCGTGAACATCGATGCGGTGTGCTTGACCGCCATGGCTAAGCACCCGGATGACCGGTATCAGACCGCTGCGGAGTTCGCGGAGGATTTGCGTCGTATCCAGCGAGGCGCCGTGGCATTGGCAGCCCGCAACCATCTGAGCATCGACCCGATCCCCACCCCGGTCCCTGCTGACCCACCAACCCAAGTCTTTTCCGAGCCGGTCACCGTGGCGACCCGTCAAGAGCCGTCGCGTGGGGCGGTTTCCCAGCTCACGCCGGCACCACCAATTTCCGCGGCTCAGCATTACAAGGAGCAGGAACGCAAGAGCCCGTGGGGTGCGGTGCTGGGAACCCTCGCTGTCCTCGCGTTGCTCGGCGGTGGCGGTTACTTCGCCTACACCCAGTTCAGTGATGGTGCTGGCACTTCCCAACGAACCTCTCAGAACGTAGCCATTCCGAATGTGGCTAATCAGCCAGAGGCCAGCGCGGTCGCCCAGCTGGAGAAGTTGGGCCTCCAAGTGGAACGCAAGGAAGAATCCAGCCCGACGGTTCCAAAGGGGTCCGTCATTGCCACCAACCCAGCATCAGGCTCCCAAGTCCGGGCCGGGGCGACAGTTACGCTCATCGTTTCCTCCGGCAAGGAGATCATTGAGGTTCCTGACCTCGAAGGCCTGACCACGGCTGCCGCGGCCACCGCGCTTTCCGACGCCGGGTTGCAGCTGGACAACGCCGTGAAAGAAGAAGACTCGGACACGGTGCCTAAGGGGCAGGTCATGGAGCAATCACCAGGAGCAGGCTCCCAGGTGTCCAAGGGCTCTAAGGTGTCCATCAAGATCTCCAAGGGCGTTGAGGAAGTCCGGGTTCCGAACATTGAGGGCATGAAGTGGGATTCCGCAGAGTCCAACCTGACCTCCCTCGGTTTTGTCCCACAAGTAAAGGTTGTGGATTCCAACGAGCCGGCCGGCACGGTGATTTCGCTCGCCGAGTCAGGGCAAACACTGCCCAAGGGCTCGCAGGTGACGGTGACAGTGTCCAATGGGGCTGCGGTCAGCGCGCCTTCGCTGACCGGGATGACGGTGCCACAGGCACTGCGTGCGCTACGTGCAGCGGGTTGGACGGCTCCGGAGACTTCACTACAACAGCGACGCGTTGCCACCACCGCGCTGGTGGATCAAGGCAAAATCGCGAAGCAGGATCCAGCCGCGGGCAAGAAGCTGAGCAAGGATTCCCTTGTTTATGTGGACGTCTATGAATTCCAATTGCTCCCTTAGGGGCGATAACGGCGCGACCTTATTGCCGGACTATGCCCCAACTGGCACAATGAGACCGCAACAGAACTTGAATGAAAGTGTGAACGATGCCTAAAGCAAAAGTCTCCAAGTCCACCGCCCCGGTGAGCTCTACCGCTACTAACCGCACCCCGGTGAAAATCAGCTCCTCGGGTACGCCACTCTGGTACAAGATCATCATGTTTGGCTTGATGATCATCGGACTGCTGTGGCTGGTAGTTAATTATCTAGCAGGCATGGATATCGCCTTTATGCGCGAGCTAGGACCGTGGAACTACGGCATCGGCTTCGGATTCTTCATCCTGGGGCTTTTGATGACGATGGGCTGGCGTTAGCCCCCACCGCTATTCCCCCTGCCGGACCTTGGGTTCGGTTGGGACGTCTCACTGTTGATTCGTCCCAACCAGATCCAAGGTCCGGCTTCTTTTGAACTGTATGTAAATGCCATTGTTGTAATTCCACCCCAGCGATGTGTACACACCCCTGCCGATCAAGTTATCCACAGGCTGGGGATAAGTTTGTGCATAGTTAAACAACTGCCAACCTTTCACAATTCCACAGGCGGTGGATAAACCTGTGCACAACTTTGTCAGCATCGGCCTTGTGTTCTAATCTAGGCGCAAATTCACTGCTAATTCTCACCCATTCGAAACTGCAGGCGTAAATTACAAGAATGTAGTTATCCACACTGTGGACAACTCCTGTGTATAACTTGGCAGAAAAAATCCCCATCACAAAGATGGGGATAACTTGTGTAAAACAGCTACAGACTCCACAACCCGCTGGTGGTGAATGTAGCCAGCCTCCAAAACAAAGCCACGAGGTAGCCGATGAGCACCATGGATATACAACAGGCACGCCACCCCCGCGAACGCGGCAACAGTGCAACCGACAATAAAAACCCAGCTAATAGGCCTCCCAGGTGGCCCCACAGCGAGATACCGGGGGTGATTACCGTGAAGGCAATATTCACAATGATCAGCACTATAGGGGCGCGGAGATCGCCACCGCGCTGCATCACAACACCCACCAACAGGGCCATCAGCGCATAGCCCACGCCTGAAGCGCCAGCAGTAGCGTTGATGGGGTCCAGCCATACCGTGAGGGTGCTCGCACCAATGGCGGCGGTCAACCACACCAATATGTACAAGCCCCGGCCCGCGTACTGTTCAATCTCCCTACCGAGCAGAAAGAGCAACACTAGGTTCAGCGCAAGATGGCCGGGGCCGATGTGCATGAAGGCGGAAGTGAGCGCCCGCATCGGCCCCCACGCGTCATACATGTCCGGTAAGTACAGGATGCTGGCATCAGCGATCGCGCTGCGGGAGAGGTTATCCACGAGGGAGAGGGATTGGATGGCCGTCGCCACGTACGCGAGGATCATCGCTGTGCAGAAGGCCACGGTGGCTGGGGCTTGCTGCCACCACCGTTGGATGAGGTTCATGGGTGCTCCAATGAAAAACGCCTGCCGCCGACGGACGTCGACAAGCAGGCGGAAAAGGGTGCGAAACAGTTACGCGATGGTGATCGAGTTGATAACTACGTCCTCGGTCGGACGATCCATTGCGCCGGTAGCGGTGGTGGCGATCTCGTCGACTACCTTCTGGGAAGCCGCGTCGGTGACCTCACCGAAGATGGTGTGCTTGCCGTTGAGCCATGGTGCAGCAGCCACGGAGATGAAGAACTGGGAGCCGTTGGTGCCGGGGCCAGCATTCGCCATGGCCAGCAGGTAGGAACGGTCAAAGCGCAGCTCAGGGTGGATTTCATCACCGAACATGTAGCCTGGGCCGCCACGGCCGGTGCCGGTTGGGTCGCCGCCCTGGATCATGAAGCCGTCGATGACGCGGTGGAAGATAGCGCCGTCGTAGAACGGGCCCTCAGTGGTGCCAGAAGCGTTGTTGGACTTGTACTCCTTGGAGCCATCAGCCAGGCCAACAAAGTTGGCAACGGTCTCTGGTGCATGGTTGCCATAGAGGTCAATGACGATGTCGCCACGGTTCGTATGCAAGGTCGCAGTTGCGGTCTTTTGAGTCATGAGCACAATGTTACGTCATTCCCTGTCACGTTTCCCGCAATGTGGCTACGCTTGAAAGCACGAACCCCTCGACTAAAAGGAAAGAGGATTGAAGAAATATGAACAATGTCCGTCTCGCTATCAACACCACCCGTGCTGCCATCGGCGCGCTCAACGATTACCGGGAGCGCAAGACTGCGGAAGCCTATGAAGCGCTTTCCGACGTCGCAGAGAACTACACCCTCGCCGAGCTCGCGGAAATGGGCCAGGAAAAGGGTCGTGCGATTATTGACGACCGTCGCGACTCCGCCGCTAAGGTAGCCGAGAATGCCCGCGTCCGCCTGGAGAAGGCACGCGAAGAAGCAGCCTCCGCCGGCGCTACTGCCACCACGGCAGGCACGGCTAAGTTCGCTGATTTCCGGAAGGAATCCGAGAAGAAGTCTAAGCAGCTAGCCAAGAAGGCTAACAAGCGCGCAGTGAAGGCTGGCCTGAAGAAGGCTCCTAAGAAGAAGTGTGGCAAGCTGAGCGCCACTGCGCTGCTCGTAGCCGTACTCGGTGCCATCGGTGCCGCTGTGTACTGGTTCATGTTCCGCCCGGAGAAGGCGAACACTGTTCCACCTCGGGTGGAGGAACACACGGCTGAGGGCTCTCGCCTTGTTTACTCCTCGGTCACCCCGACCGACACTGAGGTTGATGCGGACTTCCTGGAAGACCTTGATAAGCAGCTTGCTGAGCACCAGGCTCAGGATGCTGATGTAGCCGAGCAGACTCAGGCGATCAATGATGGCGAGTTCGCTGACGACGCCATCGATGAGGCGCTGGATAAAGCCAACGTTGCTGAGCTGGATTCTCTCGAGGATCAGGCTGAGGAAGCTGAGAAGGAATTCGACGAGAAGCAGTAATCCTTCTCGCTCCTTTGTCGCCCCGTCCCAGGTTATGTGAACTGCTCCCCATTAGTTGGACTGAGAAATCAGTTTCCGACTAGTGGGGAGTTTTTCTTTTGAGAGCACGAAGTTCGTTGAGTCAGGTACAGCGGGAGCAGCTCGTTGAGTTATTTGAACAGG
>NZ_JBBHKY010000015.1:0-22912 GCF_037482665.1 Corynebacterium sp. H127 | reverse complement strand
TTGATTGTGTCGGTGGTTGTTAGCGTTGGGGAAACGCCCGGTCCCATTCCGAACCCGGAAGCTAAGCCCTTCTGCGCCGATGGTACTGCACCTGGGAGGGTGTGGGAGAGTAGGTCACCGCCGGCCTAAAAACTAAACAAATACGAAGGGGTGTGTATAAGCAATAGCGCTTATACACACCCCTTTTTTGCTTTGCGTCCTACAATAGAAATCTAACTTAACAGCTCGACAAATTGGAAGGTCCTCACAGACTATGGGTGACTACAACTCACGCAACGGAAACTCTTCACGTGGTGGCAGCTCGCGCCCCGGCGGATCTGAGCGACGATCTGAAGGACGTCGCGATGAGCGCAGCGACCGTGGGGAGCGACGTGAGGGGGAGCGTCGCCACGCTCAGCGCGGCGGAGCTGGACGTAACGACGGCAAATTCCATGCCGGCCCGAACCGTGCTGGCTTCCGAGAAGAACGCATTGCGAGCCGCCAAAATGAGCCTGATTTGCCGGCTGACCTGGATGCTAAGGATCTTGACCCATCCGTCCTCCAGGACCTGAGAAGCCTGGCGAAGGATAATGCAGATGCCGTCGCAAAGCACATGATCATGGCGGCCACCCTGCTTGCGGACGACCCAAAGCTGGCACTGCGCCACGCCCGGGCCGCAAAGGATCGTGGTGGCCGAGTATCCGTAGTGCGCGAGACTGCAGGCATCGCCGCTTACCATGCTGGTGAATGGAAAGAAGCCCTGTCCGAGTTGCGGGCAGCGCGCCGAATGAGCGGCGGCTCAGGGCTGATCGCCGTCATGGCCGATTGCGAACGTGCATTGGAGCGCCCGGAGAAGGCCATCGAGCTGGCACGTGAGGTTGCTGGCGAGCAGCTGGATGAAGAAACGCGCATTGAGTTGGCGATCGTCGTCGCTGGAGCCCGTCACGACCTAGGCCAAGACGAGGCTGCTGTCACCGAGCTGTCGAAGTTGCATCCTCAGCAGGATGCGGCGGGAGTTAGTGCTTCTCGCTTGCTCTACGCCTATGCTGATGCGCTGCTGCGAGTTGATCGCAAGGATGAGGCCAAGCAGTGGTTCGAGGCTGCTGACCGCGCCGATGAAGATGGCTTCTTGGACGCCAAGGAGCGACTAGCGGAGCTGGCTTAACCCCGCTGGAGTGGCGTCGATTAGAGTTGGGTGCATGAGTTTAGTCGACACCTATGATGCCCTGCTGCTGGACCTAGACGGCACTATCTGGGAGGGTGGCCGCGCGATCGAGCATGCGGTGGAGTCCATCCGCGATTCCGGCATGCCCGCTATGTACGTGACCAACAACGCTTCCAAGGCACCACAGGTCGTCGCGGAGCAGCTAGGCGCCCTCGGCTTGAAGACATCGCCAGCCGACGTCATGACCTCTGCGCAAGCAGCAGTTCTCATGGCCGAAGGAGTGTGCGAGCCGGGCGCAACCGTCCTGGTGTTAGGTACTGAATCCTTCCGCGAGCTTGCAAAGCAGGCCGGATTCCGCGTCACCACCACCGCAGATGACCGTCCAGCAGCAGTGCTGCACGGGCACAACCCGGAAACTGGGTGGGCTGAGCTGTCCGAAGCCGCCCTCGCTATCCGTCAGGGAGCGGTCTACCTTGCCTCCAATCTTGATACCACCCTGCCGATGGAACGGGGCCTGCACGTGGGCAATGGTTCGATGGTTGCGGCCGTCGTCAGTGCCACCGGTGTAACACCGCGCTCTGCCGGCAAGCCAGAACCGGAGATGTTCCGGCTGTCTGCGGCGAGGCTCGGATCCACGCGGCCACTCGCGGTTGGAGACCGCCTGGATACGGACATCGCTGGAGGCGTAGCCGCGGGAATGGATACGCTGCAGGTCATCACGGGTGTGAGCGGGCATCGCGACATCCTGAATGCGCCACCGAGTCAACGGGCAACCCTCATCGCGGAATCAATGCAGGCCCTGTTCCAGGACCCAGCGGAGTTGAGGCCCGGCCTACAAGGCGGCTTCGCGGCGCGTATCGACGGCCACACCCTCACGCTGAGCGGTGGCGATCCTGCCGGCACCTCGATCCAAGCCTTCCGTACCGCCGTGGCGGCGGCCTGGGCTGTGGACGCCGAAGTGACCTCCATCCTGGCGGAAGGCGATGCTGCGCAGCAGGCGGTAGCCCAGTGGCGATAACACCAGTTCCCCGGGATCCGCGGCAACCCACCACCACCCCGGAAGACATCGACCAGGCGGTTGCCGAGGTGCTGGGCGAGCCGACCTCTTCGCTGAAGGAAGAAGCCGAGCAGCTCGCCCAGGCCCACGAGATCGTTCACAAAGCATTGCAGTAGCAGGAGGAGACGCGAAGATGGTAGCTCGTAGGAGGCTGGATGCCGAGCTGGTGCGCCGCAAGATCGCTCGCTCCCGCGAACATGCCACGGAACTCATCCGGGGCCGTCATGTCTATGTGGGCGGTATGCTGGCGCTAAAACCGGCGACCGTCGTGGAACCAGATGCTTCGATACGGGTGGATGAGGAGGTCGGGGACGACTGGGCGTCGAGAGGCGCGCACAAGCTGCTCGGTGCGCTGGAGGCTTTCGAACCACGGGGCTTGAGTCTCAAGGCTAAGAAGGTCCTCGACGCGGGTGCGTCTACCGGCGGTTTTACAGACGTGTGCCTGCGTCGCGACGCCCGGGAAGTCGTTTCCGTGGATGTCGGGTACGGCCAGCTCATCTGGCGCTTGCAGAACGATGACCGCGTGCGCGTACTGGACCGCACCAACATCAGAAATCTCACGCTGGAGCAGACCGGCGGGCCGTGCGAGGCAATGGTCGGCGACCTGTCATTCATCTCACTGAACCTCGTGCTGCCAGCAATCGTCAGCGTTCTTAATGATGGCGCAGACCTACTGCCGATGGTCAAGCCCCAATTCGAAGTGGGCAAGGAGCGTCTGGGTAAGGGCGGCGTGGTGAAGTGCGCCGAGCTGCGCGCAGAAGTGACTGGGGACGTTGCACTGGCGGCACAAAAGCTAGGACTCAGTCTCAAGGGCGTGGTGGCCTCGCCGCTGCCGGGCCCCTCGGGCAACGTGGAGTATTTCCTGTGGCTGCGCAAGGATGGTGGCGACAACACAAAAACCGAGGCCGAGGTGCGCGAATTGGTGCGCACCGCTATTGAGGAGGGCCCGCAATGACCGAACGTGAAGTACTGCTCGTGCCACACACCGGGCGCAAGACGAACCTGGACTCCGCTGCGCAGGCGGCGACCCAGCTCCGGGATGCGGGCATCGGCGTGCGACTCATCGTGGGGCCCAATGCGGAAGTAATCCGCAAGCATCCGGTGCTCTCTGAATTCCGAAACTATGGGCACGTCGAAGCTGCCACTGAAGGTGTCGAGCTGGTGCTGGTGCTCGGCGGCGACGGCACCTTCCTCCGCGCCGCCGACCTGGCTCATTCCGCCGACCTGCCGGTGCTCGGAATCAATCTTGGGCATATCGGTTTCCTCGCGGAATGGGAAAGCGATTCCATGGAGGAAGCGATCCGGAGGGTGATCGCCAAGGACTACCGGGTCGAAGACCGGATGACGCTGAAAGTGGTGATCCGAGACTCCGAACGCAATGTCATCGAGCGTGGCTGGGCGCTCAACGAGGTGAGTGTAGAAAACCTCAATCGCCGTGGCGTGCTGGACGCGACCTTGGAAGTAGACTCCCGCCCTGTCAGCAGCTTCGGCTGCGATGGCGTGCTTATATCTACGCCCACCGGCTCTACCGCATACGCCTTCTCCGCTGGCGGCCCGGTGCTATGGCCGGAACTAGACGCAATGCTGGTGGTGCCGAATAACGCCCATGCGCTGTTTGCTAAACCACTGGTAGTCAGCCCACGTTCCCGGGTCGCGGTAGAGTCTCGGAACGCTGCCGCGATCGCGATCATGGATGGTTTCCGAAGCGTGCACATGCCCCCGGGTTCGCGCGTGGAAGTGCGCCGCGGTGAGCGGCCGGTGCGCTGGGTACGCCTGGACGATCTGCCCTTTACTGACCGGCTGGTACGCAAGTTCCGCCTGCCTGTCGACGGCTGGCGCGGCCCCGTCGAGGACTAAGGTAGACAGCTATGCTCGCAGACATCGCAATTGAGAACCTCGGCGTCATCCCGAAGGCGGAGCTCGAATTCTCCCCGGGACTCACGGTACTCACGGGTGAGACCGGTGCCGGTAAAACCATGGTGGTAACCGGGCTGCGGCTGCTCAGTGGCTCCCGCGCCGACGCCTCCCGGGTGCGTACTGGTGCTGAGCAAGCAGTGGTCGAAGGCAGATTCCTCGTCGATGACTTGAGCAAGCAGGCTGCCGGGCAGGTGGCGCAGCTACTCGACGATGCTGGGGCTCGCACCGACGAGTCTGGTGAAGTCTTGGCCACCCGAGTGGTCAATTCCGGTGGCCGTTCCAAGGCGCATCTCGGAGGGCGCGCTGTTCCCGCCGCCACGTTGCACGACTTCGCGGCAGAAGTACTGACCATCCATGGCCAAAATGACCAGCTCCGGCTCCTAGTCCCAGAAGCGCAACTCGAAGCCCTCGACCGCTATGACTCGGCGATCCCCGAGCTGCGGGCCAGCTACGAGCAGTTGTACCGCACATGGCGGAAGCTGGCGAAGGACTTGAAGGAACGCACCGAGAAGCGGCGAGAATTAGCTCAAGAGGTGGACCGGCTCCGCTTCGCCATAGCGGAAATCGCGGAGGTAGCGCCGACCCCTGGGGAAGACGCGGAGCTGCTCCAGTTGATTCGTCGCCTGCAGGATGTTGACGGGCTGCGCGAAAGCGCCGCCAGCGCACTCAGTGCCATCGACGGTGTCGAGGACTCCGAGGTACTCGGGGCGGCCGATCTCCTCGGTCGGGCTGAGGCCGCGTTACGGGGCTCAGATGACAGCGCCTTGGCGGAACTGGGGGAGCGACTAGGCGCCATCACCAGCGAACTCAGCGAGATCTCCCGGGAACTGGGCAGCTACCTAGAGAGCCTCCCCACAGACCCAGACGCCCTCGAAACCAGCCTGCAGCGCCAGCAGGAACTGAAGTCCCTCACGCGCAAATACGCCCCGGATGTGGACGGGGTGTTGGCCTGGCAGGCCAAGGCAGAGTCCAAGCTCCGTAGCATCGACGTATCCAGCGAGGCCTTAGACAAACTCAAGCAAGAAGTCGCGCAGGCAGAAAAAGACATGGTGGCGGCTGCACAGCAGCTCCGGGCTGCACGGAAGGCGGCCGCCACGGCGCTGAACCAGGAAGTCACTACCGAAATCCAGGGATTGGCCATGCCGAAGTCTCGCTTCGAAGCCATCCTGGGCGAAGCCACCCCGAGCCGCACGGGTATGGACACCGTGGAATTCCGGCTCGCTGGTGCCCCGGAGCTGGAAGCGCGACCGCTGGCGACCTCCGCATCTGGCGGTGAACTCTCTCGCGTCATGTTGGCCCTGGAAGTGATTCTTTCTGCCGGCAGCAAGGGGGGCACCCTCGTGTTTGATGAGGTGGATGCGGGTGTGGGAGGGCGCGCGGCGGTGGAGATTGGGCGTCGATTAGCGCGCCTTGCCACATACTGCCAGGTCATCGTGGTCACTCACCTGCCACAGGTGGCGGCCTACGCTGACACCCACCTGCACGTGTCTAAAGAAGTATCCGATGTGGCGCAACGCTCCGGGGTGGAAAACCTCAGCGACGAGCGGCGTGTGGTGGAGCTGTCCCGCATGCTCGCCGGGCTCGATGACACCGAGACCGGAAAAGCCCACGCGCTGGAGTTGTTGAGCCGGGCGCGCGCAGATGCGCAGGAATTCCGGCAAAAATAGCGCCGGCTTCCGCGCGCCTAGCACCAACACGTGCGCACAACCAGCACAATAAGGCGCATGAGTCTGTTTTCTCGCAACTCCGACCTGCCCGGACTGACCGCGACGCTCCGCGACGTGACACACGGTGGCAAAGGTCTCAAGCGCCTAGCTGCCGGTGACATCGCGCTCATCGACGCTCCCGACGTCGGGCGTGCTTTTGCCCAACAATTAGCGGATAAGAAGCCTGCGGCCATCATCAACATCGCGCAGTTTACTACTGGCACGATGCCGAATTTCGGGCCGCAAATCCTGCTGGACGCTGGCATTATGCTGGTCGAAAACGTGGGGGAGAGCATCCGTGAGGGCATTAAGGACGGCAAGAAAGCCCGGGTGACCGATGACGGCCAAGTGTTCGTCGGCGAGCGTTCCGTGGCCAACGGCACCGTGGTGACCCCAGCACTTGCGGAGGCAGCCTTTGGTGACGCCCAGCAGTCGCTGGTGGACCACATGGAGGCATTCTTCGGCAACACCATCCAATTCCTGCATTCGGAATCGCCGCTGCTGATCGACGGCCTCGGCATCCCGGAAACTGGTGTCAACATGGCTGGTCGAAAGGTGCTGGTGCTGAGCCCAGGCCAGGGGCACCGCGATCAGCTGAAGCGCCTGCGTAACTTCATTCGCGAATACGAGCCAGTCCTGATCGGCGTGGATGGTGCCGCGGATACCTTAGTGGAATCTGGATATACCCCGAGTCTCATCGTTGGCGACCCTTCCAACATCGGTAATGATGCGCTGCGCTCCGGCGCTCGCGTCGTACTGCCGGCCGCCCCCGATGGGCACGCCCCGGGCCTGGAGCGCATCCAGGACTTGGGCATTGGTGCAATGACCTTCCCCGCAGCATCCAATTCGGCTACCGACCTTGCGCTGCTGCTAGCCGACTATCACGAGGCTGACATCATCGTGGCGGCAGGTTCCAAGTTGGACTTAGCCGAGATTTTTGCTGGACACGCTTATGCCACGCCGTCGGCCCTGCTGACGCGCACCAAGCTGGGCGGCAAGCTTGTCGACGGCGATACCATCTCCGATCTCTACACCGTCAAGCCCACCGGTGGTGGCGGTTGGATCTGGGCAATGCTGGGGATCCTGGCTGCCCTAGCCGTCATCATCGCTATCGCGGGACTGTCCGGTGACGGCGCCTTCGTGGACAACCTCATTGATACGTGGAACAACATCGCGCTCGCGTTCCAGGGTCTGTTTAAGTAAGGGGATTTGAGACATGGCTAAGAATAAGCGCCGTTCCGGCGCCGGAGTAGCAGGTCTAGCGTTCGGCGTTGCTCTGGGTGTCTTGTTTGGCACCTACGTGCTGGCACCGAATCTTCCCGGTGGCCCGAACGAAGAAGGCAACAATGCGGTGCGGGAACTAGCTACCGCAAAATCAGATGCTGCGATCGCTGATGCACAGGCTGGCGCCGCCGACTCCTACATCGAAGCGACGGCGAATGAAACCGTGACCGATGCGCTCAAGGATCGGCCAGTGCTTATCTTCCACACCGCTGACGCAGCCCAAGAGGATGTGGATGCGATTGCTGCGATGCGCGGTAAGGCTGGTGCTAAGGACGCGGGCATCATCAAGCTAGAGGAGAAGTTCTTCAGCAAGGACGGCGCGGACACGTTGAAGTCTGTCGCGGCCCATACACTGCCAGCGGGTGCGAAGCTTTCTACTACGCAGCTTGACCCGGGAACACACGCGGGCGAAGCCCTCGGTGCTGCGTTGCTCCTGAACAAAGATGATGGCAAGCCTTTGGCGGAAACCGACGAGCGGGCGTTGCTGCTCGGCGCCCTGCGCGACTCTGAATACATCAGCTACAAGGACGGCACCGTCCTGCCGGCGCAGGTGGTCATCCTTGTGACGGGTGATTCCGATGGGGTTGGGGACGCCAACTTCGCAGCAGTTCACCAGGCGACCTTTGCTAAGGCGCTGGACAAGAGCGCAAACGGCGTTGTTGTGGCCGGTCGGGTAAAGACGGCCGCAGAAACCGGAGTGGTGGGTATCCTGCGTAAGGATGCGCAGTCTGGCGTCTCTACTGTCGATTCAGTCGACCGCGCTTTCGGGCGGATCGCCACCATCCTTTCCGCGCGGGAGCAGCTCGAGAACAAGCAGGGCGATTACGGCACCGCGAGCGATGTGGATGCGGTTTCTCCTGGCAAGTCTAAACTGTAGGGCATGCACAACTTCGAGGTTAAGAGCAGCGAGCTGCTGTTAGATTCGCCTATCATCGCGGTGCGTCGCGATGAGGTGGTCATGCCCGGTGGTGAGGTTGCTAGCCGGGAGATCGTGGAGCACTTTGGCGCCGTCGCCATCTTCGCGTGGGATGGTGAGCAGGTACCGCTGGTGCGTCAATGGCGTCAGTGTGTGCAGAAACGGCTGTGGGAACTGCCGGCCGGCATCCTGGACGTGGCGGATGAAGACCCGCTCGAGTGCGCGCGGCGCGAGCTGCAAGAGGAAGCCGGATTGGCTGCCAGCGATTGGTCGCTCGTGGTGGACCTCGTGAGCAGCCCGGGCTTTTGCGAAGAAGCCATCCGTGTGTATCTGGCTACCGGGCTAACTGAGATTGAACGTCCCGATCCTGAGCACGAGGAGGCCGATATGGAGCTGAGATGGTTCAGCCTCGATGAGGCGGTGGAAATGGTGCTCAGCGGTGAAGTAGAAAACGGTATCGCGATCGCCGCCATCATGACCGCAGCACACTTGCTGCGTACCTCTCGGCCGGGTCGCTCAGTTGCTGAGCCTTTTGCTTTGCGTCCGAACTCTCTGCCACGGCGTCGTAAGGCAGCAGGTCTGCACGCAGACATGAAGCGGATATGAGTTCCGCGGCAGCGCTCGCCTCCGAGTGGCTGAGTCATCTTGCCGTCGAGCGAGGAGTCTCCGCGAACACGCTAAGTAATTATCGGCGTGACGTGCAGCGATACCTGGACTGGCTCTCGACCGCGGGAATCGCTGACTTGGCTGCGGTGACCGCCAATGACTTAGAGAATTATCTTGCTGATTTGCGGCGCGGGGATCCGAGTACTGGGCGGAAGCCGTTGGCGGCGTCGTCAAGCGGTCGAGCACTCGTTGTGGCGCGGGGACTGCACAAATTCGCCGTCGCGGAAGGGGCACTCGATGTTGATGTGGCCGCCGGTGTCTCGCCGCCCGCTACCGGTCAGCACCTGCCGGATACGCTGAGTGTGGCGGAGGTGAGTGCGCTTATCGACGCCATCTCCACCGAAACTCCCATCGGGCTGCGCGATAAGGCTCTACTCGAACTGCTTTATGGCACCGGCGCTCGCATCTCGGAGATCACTGCGTTGACGGTTGATGAACTTAAGGGGCACGAGGGGATGCTTACCGTGACGGGCAAAGGTGATAAACAGCGGCTAGTTCCGCTTGGCTCGCATGCGGCGCGGGCGGTATCCGATTATTTGGTGCGTGGGCGTCCGGCGTTGTCAAAGGGCAAGACCCATGTGGCGCTGTTGAATAAGCGTGGTGGGGCGTTGTCGCGACAGAGTGCGTGGGGGATCATCAAGGACTCGGCTGCGCGGGCGGGGATTTCTAAAGACATCTCGCCGCATACTCTGCGCCATTCTTTTGCCACTCACCTGTTGGAGGGCGGGGCGGATGTGAGGGTGGTGCAGGAGTTGCTGGGGCATTCTTCGGTCACCACCACGCAGATCTATACTCATGTCACGGCGACTAATTTGCGTACAGTGTGGGATACAGCGCATCCGCGGGCTTGAAGCATTGTCAAGTGTTGAGGCTGTACCAGCAAAATTTGGCGCGTCACGCTCTCCCAATTCGGGGTGGGGGCTGTATTCTAGGAACAACAAGGTTGTAATTTACCTCGCCCTCTGAAAACATGAGGGTGAAGTCAAGGAAGAAGGGTTGATTCATGGCGAATTCGAATCAGGGTGGGAAGTCCGCGCTGTTCGATGCACCGCAGCCCGAATTTGGTCTTACGGGGCGCCCGATTCGCGAATTCCCTGAGCCTGCGCCACTGGACACCCACGGCCCGGCCAAAATTTTGGCGATGTGTAACCAAAAGGGCGGCGTCGGGAAGACCACCTCGACGATCAACTTGGGTGCGTGCCTCGCGGAAGCGGGACGCAAGGTGTTGCTGGTCGATCTGGATCCACAGGGCGCGCTGTCCGCAGGTCTGGGTGTGCCACATGACGAGCTAGATCTGACCATCTACAACCTGTTGGTGGATCATCACACTTCGATCTTCCACGCGATTCACAAGACAAACGTGTCTGGACTGGATCTAGTGCCAGCTAACATCGACTTATCCGCTGCGGAAATCCAGTTGGTGAATGAAGTTGGCCGCGAGCAGACGCTGGCCCGAGTGCTGCGCCCGGTGATGAAGGACTATGACTACATCATCTTGGATTGCCAGCCTTCCCTCGGGTTGCTCACCGTCAACGCGCTCGCGTGTGCCCATGGCGTGATCATCCCGATGGAGTGTGAGTATTTCTCCTTGCGTGGCCTCGCGCTGTTGACAGACACCGTGGAAAAGGTCCGCGACCGCTTGAACTTTGACCTTGATGTGCTCGGCATTTTGGTGACGATGTTCGACCGCCGTACCTCGCATGCCCGGGAAGTGATGACCCGTGTTGTTGAGGTATTTGGTGACCAAGTCTTTGACACCGTGATCACCCGCACGGTCCGCTTCCCAGAAACTTCCGTGGCGGGCGAGCCGATCATCACGTGGGCCCCGAAGTCCCAGGGGGCCGAGCAATACCGCAATCTTGCCCGCGAAGTCATTGAGCGCACCTCCTAAAATCCCGCCCCGGGTATCGCCCCCGCTTCCCGACGGCGTTGCCGAGCAACCCGAGATCACGGGCTTCCAAGTTGCTTTGCAGAACTTTGAAGGTCCCTTCGACCTGCTGTTGCAGTTGATCTCGGCGAAGAAACTGGACGTGACTGAGGTGGCAATCTCTACCGTCACCGATGATTTCATCGCCTACACCCGCGCCCTCGGAGAGACCGCAGACCTCGACGAAGTCACCGAGTTCCTCCTCGTGGCCTCTACTTTGTTGGATCTCAAAGCAGCCCGGCTCATCCCCCGTGGCGAGGTCGACGACATCGAGGACCTCGCACTGCTGGAAACCCGAGATCTACTTTTCGCGCGACTCCTGCAGTACAAGGCCTATAAACAGGTGGCGGAGATGTTCGCGCAGTGGCAACTGCGTGCCCAGCGTCGTTACCCGCGTACAGTCTCGTTGGAGGAACAATTCGTCGATCTGCTGCCACCGGTGACCTTGGGGAAGTCGCTGGCGGAGTTCGCAGAGATCGCCGCCGGCGCGTTCCGGCCGAAGGCGCCCGAACTGGTGGGCACCGATCATATTCATCAAGTTGCCGTGTCCGTGCCGGAACAAGCCGGGCGAGTGTTGGACACCCTCCGCTTGGCAGGGAAGGATACGTGGCTCAGTTTTGCCACGCTGACCCGCGACTGTTCGCTCTCTATGGAGAAGATCGGCCGCTTCTTGGCACTGCTCGAGCTGTACAAGGCCCGCGCCATCGGGGTTTCCCAGGAAGAATCGCTGGGTGAGCTGCGCGTGGCGTGGACGGGCATCGAGGTGGATCCGGCCGTAGTGGCGGCCGCAAACTGGAACTAAGCTGGGTGGCATGACCGCTACTTCGCCGCTCGTCGACGTCCATTGGCTCGCCGAGCACCTGAACGACCCTGACCTCGTCCTGTTCTGTGCTTCCGCGGGACGCCCAGACAAGTCGCTTGAGACAGCGATTCCCGGTGCGCGCTTAGCTGACATTGATCAGGAGTTCTCCGATCCCGCCGCGGAGTTGCCACATACCGCGCCAGAGAATGTCCAAAAGATCTTCGAATCGCACGGGGTGTCCGACGATTCAGTGGTGGTGGTTTATGACCGCCACGGCATCATGTACTCGCCGCGGATCTGGTGGCTGGCGTTAGCAGCTGGCTTGCAGAATGTAGTCGTGCTCGACGGTGGGCTATCGGCCTGGCAAGATGCCGGGTTCGCTACTGAGCCGATCCAGCAGCGCAACGTGCCACCTGGTCGCATCACCGCACAGCCGCGCGAGGTATTTGCTCGGCCAGACGATGATCGACTGGTCGTCGACGCGCGTAGCGCAGGTCGCTTTGCGGGTAGTGAGCCAGAGCCACGGGGCGGTATGCGTGCAGGGCACATCCCGGGCAGCGTGAACGTGCCGTTCCAGGATCTACTGGGTGCAGACAAGAAGTTCAAAGACCCGGCCGAACTCGAGCGGTTATTGCCAGCACCACAGCCGCTGTTGTTTAGCTGCGGTTCGGGTATCACTGCCTGTATCGATGCGCTGGCGGCCACCGTAGTAGGCCACACAGACATCAAAGTCTATGACGGCTCGTGGTCGGAGTGGGGTGCGCTGAATTCTGGAAAGCCGATTGAGAGCGCTTAGGCTGCGAGCCTATTTGCAGTGTTTTCTGTGAGCTCGCAATTTCTTCATTGCCCAGTCGTAGTGGCTTGCGGTTGCGCTGACGAAGTACGAACCTAACGTGCTGCCACCTACCCAAGAGAAAGCTCCTTTGGAAAACAGCTCATCGTTAGTGAATTCTTCAGCTAGCTTTATCACTTGTGAGTGGGTTTCCAGAAACATATTTCTGGCTTTTTCAGTGTCAGTGGCTTGGTGTTTTTCCCAGAATTCGATGTTCATCTTTCCATAAGTGCGCCAATTATATGGTTCAGGCAAAAACGGCGCTGCCGTGCCGGACAGATTGGAAGATACCCACGTTAATAGCAGTTTATGCCATTCGTAAAGATGGATGTAGATGTCCCGTAAACGCTTATCTCTAGACCAATGGGCTTCCTTTTTGGCGGGATCAGAAGCAAAGTCGAAAGGCGTGGAGAGTTCCGTTTCCGTAAGCGACTCCACAAGTTCGTTTAACTTGTGGAGGCTGCCTTGCGCGGAGACTAGTAGATCAGCTTTGGTCGTTGCCCGAGCCATAGTGGTCAACCTCGGTCTCATTGTTGAAATGGGATTCCAACCCCATACTACTCCCGCCTGGCTGGTACTGGTGTCGCTGAAATGTCGTTAAGCTAACTCACTATGACCCTCCCGTTCATCTCCCCGCTGCGCTCCCAGATCGAATCGATGTTGCTCGTGGTTGATTCGCCGATTACGTGCGCGGTCCTCGCGCGGGTGCTCGAGGTGGAGGCAGTCGCGGTTGAGTCCGCGCTGAAACAGTGGCAAGCCGAGCTCAACGAGCGGGGTAGCGGTATTGACCTGCGGGAAAGTACTGAGGGGTGGCGGCTGTACACCCGGAAGGAAAATGCTGGGGCCGTCGAGAAACTCGTGCTGGACGGGAGTCAATCGAAGCTTTCGCGGGCGGCGTTGGAGACGCTCGCGGTGGTGGCGTATCGGCAGCCGGTGACGCGTGCGCAGGTCGCTGCGGTGCGTGGCGTGAATGTGGATGGTGTGATGCGGACGTTGGAGCTGCGCGGACTCATCCGGGAGGTGGAGTCTGAGGGGCACGCGCATCAATATGAGACCACGGAGCTCTTCCTGGAGCAGTTTGGCATTGATGGCTTGCATCGGCTGCCGGATTTGGCTCCGTTGCTACCTGATGTGGATTCCATCGACGAAGACTACTAAACTTGAACACCGTTTAACGAAACGGAGTTCACATGCAACCAGCAGACATCGTCGCATTCGATCAAGCTCACCTCTGGCACCCATACGCCCCGACGCCTGCGCTGATGGATCCGTTGCCGGTGGCGTCGGCAAGCGGCGTGCACCTTAACCTCACCGACGGGCGCGTGCTTATCGACGCCATGAGTTCCTGGTGGGCGGCCGCGCACGGCCATTCGCACCCCGCGCTTGTGGCTGCAGCTAAGAGCCAGATTGATCGCATGAGTCATGTCATGTTTGGCGGGCTCACCCATGAGCCGGCAGTGCGACTAGGGGAGCGCCTGGTGCGACTGACCGGCCTGGATAAGGTCTTTTATGCCGATTCGGGTTCGGTATCAGTGGAGGTAGCCATCAAGATGGCGCTGCAGTATCAGCGCGGTATTGGTCACCCGGAGCGAACAAAACTGCTGACCTGGCGCGGCGGTTATCACGGGGATACTTTTGCGCCGATGTCGGTGTGTGACCCGGAAGGTGGGATGCATGCGCTGTGGCGGGGGACGATCGCGGAGCAGAAGTTCGCGCCAGCGCCACCCGCGCTGGGACAGCCGATAGCGCAGTACGTGGAGAACTTTGAGCGCTGCATCGACGACACAATTGCTGCGGTGATCATTGAGCCGGTGGTACAAGGGGCCGGTGGCATGCGCTTCCACGAGCCTTCGCTGGTGGCAGAGGTGCGCCGACTATGTACTGAGCATGGGATCCTATTCATTGCGGATGAGATCGCCACCGGGTTTGGGCGTACCGGCGCGCTATTTGCGTGTGAGTCCGCCGGGGTAAAGCCGGACATCATGTGTGTTGGCAAAGCTCTGACCGGCGGGTTCATGACGCTAGCTGCCACGCTCAGCACCGCGAAAGTGGCGGAGGCGATTCAGACCCCGGAGGGCGGTGGCGCTCTCATGCATGGCCCCACTTTCATGGGAAATCCGCTGGCTTGCGCCGTGGCCGATGCAGCAGTTGAGCTGATAGAAACTGGAACTTGGCGCGAGGATGTCGCCCGGATCCAGGCGCAGCTCTGCGCGGGTTTGCTGCCACTGCGGGAGTTGCCCGGAGTGCAGGACGTGCGGGTGCTCGGGGCAATCGGCGTGGTGGAGATGAAAGAGCCGGTGGATATGGCTGCAGCTACCGCGGCTGCCGTTGCAGAAGGGGTGTGGCTCCGCCCCTTCGGGAGGCTGATTTACTGCATGCCACCCTATATCAGTAGTGAAGCTCAGATTGCTCAGATTGTGCGGGGAGTAGCCGCAGCGGTGGGAGGCTCGCGATGATCCTGTGTATCACCGGCACCAATACCGACGTTGGCAAGACGATCGCCACCGCAGCATTGGGCTTGCGCCTCCAGCAGGAGGGCTGGGAAGTAGTAGCGCTGAAGCCCCTACAAACTGGGGAGCCAGCTGGGCAAGGCGATGCGAACACCGTGCACACGCTCACTGGACTTGCTACCTTCGAGTTTGCGCGCTACCCAGAGCCGCTCGCCCCGAACCTCTCGGCGCGACGGGCCGGAATGAAACAAGCCTTGCTCCCCGAGGTCGCGGCGTGGATCCGCAGCTTCGATGGACCGAATCGAGTGCTCCTCGTCGAGGGCGCCGGAGGACTGCTCGTGCGGCTTGCCGACAACTGGACCCTCGCTGACCTCGCGCAGGAACTGGACGCGCCTTTGATCGTGGTGACCTCCACGCAGCTTGGCTCGCTTAACAGCGCAGAACTCACCGTCGAAGCAGCGCAGCGACGTGGGCTCGAAGTACTGGGTCTAATCGGTGGGCGAGTGCCGATCGATCCAGACTTGGCCACGCAATTGAATCTGGATGAACTGGGCGTCGTTACGCAGGTGCCCTACCTGGGGTCGCTGCCGGAGGGGTGCCTGGCGCACCTTCGGGAGGTGGCGGCAACACTTCAGCTGCCGGAGAAGGTGACAAGTCCAACGCTGGTGAGCTAGGCTCTGGGGCGAACTTCATAACCGCATAGATAGGACACATTTCGTGACCACACCCGCTCGCCGAGACGGCACACCGGACAAGAAAAGGCAGGCCCCTAAGGGCCGTAGCGCTTCTTCTCGCCCCCGCCGTGGCGAAAACCGCTCTAAAGAAACCGCCGCCAACATCTATGTCTCTAAGGCGAAACCCTCCCGCCACCAGCATGTTTCCGAGAATCACTCCTTTGCGGGAGATGGCGAAGGAATTCGGCTGCAGAAGGTGCTGGCTCAGGCCGGCGTTGCTTCCCGTCGCATGGCGGAAAAGCTCATCGAACAAGGTCGCGTTGAGGTTAACGGCAAAATCGTGATGACCCAGGGCATGCGTATCGATCCAGATACCGCCATCGTGCGTGTTGACGGCGTTCGCATCCGCATCAGCGAGGACCTGCAGTACTTCGTCCTGAACAAGCCTTTCGGCGTGCAGTCGACGATGCACGATGACATGGGGCGCCCTTGTATCGGTGACATTGTTGGTGAAAAGCTCGATGCAGGTCAGCGACTCTTCCACGTTGGACGCCTCGACGCGAACACGGAAGGTCTGATCCTGCTCACCAACGACGGCGAGCTGGCCAACCGACTCATGCACCCAAGCTACGAGGTCAACAAAACCTACCTCGCTACCGTCATCGGTGAAATGAAGCCGGCTGATATTCGCGCGCTGAAAAAGGGGATCGAGCTCGATGATGGCCCTGCGAAGGCAGACAGTGCCCAGATCATCGAGGTGTGGCAGGGCAAGTCCATCGTCCGCGTGGACATCCATGAAGGCCGCAAGCACATTGTGCGTCGTCTGCTCAAGGAATCTGGCTTCCCGGTCGAACGCCTCGTGCGTACCAAGATTCACACCGTCCAACTCGGCGAGCAGACTCCAGGCGCGATCCGTGCCCTCAACTCCGCTGAATTGGCCAGCCTGTACAAGGTGGTGGAGATGTGATGATTTCAAACATGCCGCAAGGCGGTTTGATCATGGCTGTGGATGGCCCTTCGGGCGCCGGTAAGTCGACTGCGTGTCGCGCCGTCGCAACGCAGCTTGACGCAAAATACCTGGATACCGGCGCGATGTACCGCGTGGCTACCTTGCATGTGTTGCGACAGGGCATTGATCCCGCCGACGAGGCTGCTGTCGTTGCCGCAACTGCGTCCCTGCCACTCATGGTCAATGATGACCCGCAATCTTCCGAGGTGCTGCTGGCTGGCGAGGACGTCTCTGCTGAGATCCGCGGCCCCGAGGTAACCCAGCAGGTGTCCCAGGTTTCCGCCTACCCACTGGTCCGCGAGAACTTGGTGGCGTTGCAGCGCGCACTGTCCGCTGAGGCGCATCGCTGCATTGTCGACGGCCGGGACATCGGCACCGAGGTGCTGGTGAACGCCCCGGTGAAGATTTTTCTTACTGCTTCCGCCGAAGTGCGTGCCCGTCGTCGTTTTGAACAAGACACGGCGGCTGGACGCACCGCGGACTATGAAACCGTGCTTGCCGACGTCCAACGTCGTGATGAGCTAGATTCGCAGCGCGCAGTCTCACCATTGCGCCCTGCAGAGGATGCCACCATCGTGGATACCTCGGAAATGACCTTTGAACAGGTCGTCGATTCGCTGATTGAGCTGGCACGAGTGTCAGCAAGTAACACCCAGGAAGGGGCATAACTATGAGCTCCAAAGATCGTGACCTCCACGACGAACCAGAAACCATGTTCGTCTACCACACCCAGGGTGGCGAAATTTCAGCCGATAAGGCCTACACAGACGAAGAAGTAGTGGCCCCAGGCGGCGGCTATGCTGCGGCAGATTTCGATGAAGATGATTTCAGCTTCGAAACTGACGATGATTTTGATGACTCGGAGTTCGGCGAGGCCGACTTCGGGGAAGAGCACGATGAAGAAGAATGGGATGAAGTCGAACGCGAATTCGGCCTCACCCCGCTGACCTTTGAAGAAGAAAACCTGTGCACCGTGGCCATCGTGGGCCGACCGAACGTGGGAAAGTCTTCCTTGACCAACCGTTTCTTGGCTCGCCGCGAGGCCGTGGTGGAGGACCATCCGGGCGTGACTCGGGACCGCATCTCCTATCTCGCAGAGTGGACTGGCCAGCGCTTTTGGGTGCAGGATACCGGCGGCTGGGATCCCGACGCCCGCGGCATTCACGGTGCGATCGCACGCCAAGCAGAAACTGCCATGAAGACAGCAGACGTCATCATCATGGTGGTGGACACCAAGGTGGGCATCACCGAAACCGATTCCGTTATGGCTCGTAATCTGCAACGCGCTGAAGTTCCAGTAATCCTGGTGGCCAATAAGGCTGACTCTGACAACCAGCTTGCAGATGTCGCTGAGTTCTGGGCCCTCGGCCTTGGCGAGCCATACCCAGTGTCTGCGCAGCATGGTCGCGGTGGCGCTGATGTGCTGGACAAGGTCGTCGCTTCCTTCCCAGCGGAGCCGCGCAATCCTTCGATTGTGCAGGGGCCGCGCCGCGTTGCACTCGTCGGCAAGCCAAACGTGGGCAAGTCTTCACTGCTGAACAAGATCACTGGTGAAGAACGATCGGTCGTCGATAATGTGGCTGGTACCACCGTCGACCCGGTGGACTCCCTCGTTCAGCTGGACAAGCAGTTGTGGAAGTTCATCGACACCGCCGGGCTGCGCAAGAAGGTCAAAAACGCGCAGGGGCACGAGTATTATGCCTCCTTGCGTACCCGGGGTGTCATCGACGCTGCCGAGGTGTGCGTCATGCTTATCGACGCCTCCGAGGCCATCTCAGAGCAAGACCAACGCGTGCTGTCCATGATCATCGAATCTGGTCGGGCACTGGTCATCGCGTTCAACAAGTGGGATCTGGTTGACGAGGATCGCCGCGAGCTGCTTGACCGTGAAATCGACATTCAGCTGAACCACATCCCATGGGTGAAGCGCATCAACATCTCCGCATCCACCGGTCGCGCATTGCAGCGTCTCGAGCCCGCAATGATTGAGGCGCTGGAGGCGTGGGATAAGCGCGTGAGTACCGGCCAGCTGAATAACTGGCTGCGCGCTGTGATCGCACAGAATCCACCTCCGATGCGGGGCGGACGTTTGCCGCGCGTGTTGTTTGCCACCCAGGCTTCCACGCGGCCACCGGTGATCGTCTTGTTCACCACTGGCTTCCTTGAGGCGGGCTATCGCCGCTACCTGGAACGAATGTTCCGAGAGAGCTTCGGCTTCGATGGCACCCCAGTAAAGATTGCCGTGCGAGTGCGGGAAAAGCGCGTCCGCAAGTAACCGTACGTCGGTTAAGTGCCCGGGATCTCCAGCTGCTAGTGGGAGAACCCGGGCACTTTGCTTTGCAAAATTGTTGGACACTGCAGCGTGAGCATGGATACTGGGGCGCGACCTTGGGAGAGCAAGGTGGCAATATCAAGGTTTGGGACTTGATGGTTTCTGGAATGCTTCCAGCACTTGTTAGTCTTGTGACTAAAGTGCCTAGAGGTGTCAATGTTTCACGTGAAACCATTGGTGGGTGTGTGGCAATTGTGGTCGCATTACGTCAAGTCTAACAACTTGATTTATTGTTTTGATCACGAAATGATCAAGAAAAATCCGAAATTTGTTAACGAATCTGTAACCTTCCCGATTGACTAGTTGTAGGCTTTCGCGCCACCGCATAAACCCTGTTAGACCCATGAAGTAGGAATGATGAATTTTCAGCACACCACGGCAGCCATCAATGCTCGCGCTTCCCGCGAGAATTACAATGGTGTTGTTGCCGTCGTCAAGCGCGGTGCGGGCTTGCTCGGCTTAACTGCCGTGCTGGCTACCGCTGCGGGCTGCGCTGTAAGCCACGCTGAAACCGTCACCTCTCCTGCTCACCGTGGCACCGGCTCTGTCTTCAGCTCAGTTGCCGGCCAGACCACATCTGAGGTCACCTCCGCGTTCCCATCGACTACTACCAGT
Source organism: Corynebacterium sp. H127 (assembly GCF_037482665.1). Taxonomy (NCBI): domain Bacteria; kingdom Bacillati; phylum Actinomycetota; class Actinomycetes; order Mycobacteriales; family Corynebacteriaceae; genus Corynebacterium; species Corynebacterium sp. H127. Next base: position 3,581 of record NZ_JBBHKY010000015.1, on the reverse strand, counting down.
CAGGTGGTTACTGGCACCGTGCCCGCGAACGCGGATGGCACCACTGCTGGCGACTTGAATGGGCTTGCGGACAATGCTGCTTGGTCGCTCACGCTGGACAAGGAAATCGACGGCATGCGCCTCGGCCCACTGCACGGCTCCGACACTGTCGCCCCGCTACAGATCGGCGATGTGATGTTGGTAGGCCTGCGCAGCTCCGTGCTTAACGACGCCGGTACCGCTGCCTTCTCTATGAAAGACGGTAGCCTGCTCTGGCAGGATCGTTCCCTGGAATGCCAGCGAGTCGACCTCGGCGGGGCATTGCCATGCCGACAGAACTCCGGCACCTGGGCCCCATTCAACCCATCCGCAGCCGCCTTCGGCACGGAGATCAATCGGGGATTCGTCCCAGAGGCTTTCGGTTTTGCTGACGGCGTGCTCTATTCAGCGCGCACGAACGGTGCCGGAATGATTGAAGTTGCAGCTGGAACACCTGAAAACCCTGCTGAGCGGTGGACCGTGGCCGTGCCGCGCGCTGCCGAAGCCATGGTTCCTGGCAACGGCGCTCGGATCGAGGTCGCTGACACCGTGAAGGTTGTCATGGGTGCCGCGGAGCTTGAACTCAGCAAAGAGGGCACGCCCCTCACCCCAGAAGCAACATTGGCGCAACCGGCAACTGCCGAGCAAGTGGTAGATATCGCGCAGGACATCGACGGCATTCAGCTTCGCAACACCGACGCGGACACGATCGAGGCGACAGGTACCGCCACCTGGACTATCCCATCTCGCGTGGTCTCTGAGCACACCGTCACCGACGGCAAGAACCTCAGCTATGTTTCTGGCGATGACTCTGATGGCAGCAACCTGATCCGCACGATCTCGCTAGCAACAGGGGAGACCGTGTCTGAGCACAAGGTCATCGCTAATGCTGCCGAGCCTCGCGATCTCCAAAGTGCTGCCCAGGGCCTGTTCGCCTACGACAAGCAGTTTTCAACCATCGCTTACTACCCAGCGGGTTAACGCTTGTAACGGAAAGCATCGCAACGATAGGGCAACTCGATCTGTTGCTCGGGTGTGAACCCTAGATGCTCATAGAGATACCAGGTCAGGTTGGAAGTCATCTTCTGCCTGACCTGTTCTCCGTTGCGTAACCAATAGGCGCGGGTGGACATCAGCCGGAACAGGTCTTGAGCTTTGAGAACCTGCCGCCAGTTTGTCCTGACTTCCCGCGCGAGTTGCCACGGCGCATGCACTTCGGGGTAGAACCCCGGCTTCTGGATATCTCCAGCGTGCATGATCCGCGTCAGCCGATGCACCCACGGCTCGCGAACATCAAGGGTGTTCCACAACAACACCAACGCGCCACCAGGTTTGATGATGCGATCCATTTCGGAGCTAGCCCGAACCGGCTCCACCCAGTGCCATGTCTGTGCGCTCGTAACAGCAGCGGCCGCGCCAGCTAAGAGGGCAGTGTCCTCCGCAGTCGCCTGCCACACGGGCACGCTTATCGACGCCCGCAGCTGCTTCACCATGTCCCGACTGGGATCCAGCGCCCAAACTTCTCCCGACAATTGCTCGGTGAGCTTCCCGGTGCCAGCACCTACATCGAGAATCGGGCCTTCGATATCTATTAGGAGATCGAGTGCCTCTGCAGGATATCCCGGCCGTATATCGGCGTATTCGCGGGCGCCGGATCGAAAGGCCTGTGCGGTGTGCGTTCTGTGCTCGGCGGAGCGAAACTGAGGTGTGTCTTGGCCAGAACGGGGCGGGGTGGTCATGCTAGTAGAATACCCAGTCTTTTCCGTGGAATAGCGTCCGCTGTTGCGCGCGATTCCTTTTCAATGACCTGTAGGTTTCGGGGGCGCAAGGCTAAAGGCGGGCGGATTTCCGCTCATGACAAACTTCACCAATAGCTGTACGGTGCCTTTCATGCGGAGAATTAGCCTAAGCTGACGTCTTTAGAAATTCTCGCGCACCCCAAAACTGGGAGGACAGAAAGATGAAGCTGCCAAGCTAGCGCGATCTCTGATTTGGCCACAGCGAAAGCGAGGAATATGTGGAATAGAAAAATAACACCCTTGGAATGGGGAGCCTTGATTGTGGTTTCGATTCTCTGCAACATAGCTCCACTTGTTGGCTGGAGCCAACACAACGCATATCTGGGAGTTACCCTGGCTTGCTGTGTAGCCGGTTTGGGCTATGGGATCTACAAAAGATCTGTGATTTTCGCCTGCTTAGGGGCTATACTCCCAGGTTTCCTTGTTTTCGGGATGGCTACCTTGATTATCTTGCAAGCGGTAGTTTCAGGCAGGCCGGTGGGCGTTTAGGAATAGGGCGACCACGCCGAGGGGCTAGCTCCAGCAGATACCCACGGTTCGCCTCAGATCCCTGCTCAGGTCGAAGGCTGGAGCGCTAGTGTCTCTCCGGTCCTGAGTCCGTGGAGCAAGCAGATGATTGCCGCCATCCTCAGGTTGTCCGGCATCTGCGAACACTGACCACACCATTCGGTACACCTTGTAGTTCCGGTTCGGAAGTATCGATGTACAGCTCGCGTAGCCGCTGCTGCCAGTTCGTTACCTGTTTCCTTAATAGGCATCGAGCACAGTGTTTCGCCTTGAGATAGTAACGGGCTAGATCGCCAACCGTGGTTGTGGCGTCCTCGGTCTTGATCGGAGGTGGCCAGATGCCCAACGCGATTTCTCGGCTCGTTCTACTCAGGCAGCCCAGTGCTTCAAGATCGTCATGGAATACGTGAAGGGTGGAGTACATCAATCTGTCAGGTGCTTTGAAACGGGCTTGTGCCGTACCTGAGGGTAATTTCCCTGTCACCAACTCCGATTTTCAGCATTCGCCACCGTTCAAAACAGGGCTAACAATGAAAAATCTGGCCCAGCAGGTGTAAAAAACCCTCTGGCCAGGAAAATGTCGGGCTGACCGGATTCGAACCGACGACCCCTTGACCTAGTGTCATGACGTTGTGCCAGCTCAATGTAATTAGCGTGCCTTTGCTCAAACTGTCAAAATTCTGTTGTTTTCGCATTTCAGCGTAACTTTAAGGCATGTCCCTGTTTGCGACGCATTGATTGAATCCGTGCCGTAAACGTGCCCCTATTCTGGTGTATATGGGGGAACGGTACGGAGGCGGCGAACGGTGGCGTTGAGAGCTGCCCCCTTAGCATCACGCTCCGGAGGGAAGAAGATAGCTACATCCTCCACGATGCACTGTGGGGCCGGGAGGTTAACCTCTTTCAACCAGATAACCGAGAACTCAACGGCATCATCTATGTTTCCGTAGAAAAGTGATTCGAGCACGATGTGAGCCGTTTTATCCGCCTCTGGGAAAGCCTTCACAGAACGCATTAGCTCGATCATTTCCCGATACTCCGGGTAATCCTCGATCACTTCTTTCAGCATTGCTTTACTGTTCTCAAAAACCATTAGGTACGTTCCCCCTTTTCAAATTCCAGTGTATGCCTGAAGTGCCCCAGGTTTTGTTCCGCTTGAGTGGATGGGAAAATCTGGAACATGCCTAAGAAGTTTGACCAGGATGCGAAGGACCGCGTGGTCCGTCTTGTTGAGGATCGCATTCTGGCGGAGAATCT
>NZ_JBBHKY010000014.1:0-34539 GCF_037482665.1 Corynebacterium sp. H127 | reverse complement strand
GTCCTCTTCATAGGTGCGCAGTTTGGTTGGCCGCGCTGCGGGTGCGGTGGTGCGCGGTTCGGCCCGATCGGCGATCCGTGGGATGCGATCGTTGATGTCTTTGCGCAGCTGACGCCGGCGGGCTCGGCGTGCGGCCTCGACTTCTTGCAGGGTTACCCGCTGGTTCGGGTGCGCCTCGTCAATGGCCACGCAGAGAAAGGTGTCGCGCTCGAAGACGCGAACTTCGGAGATGTCGCGCGGGTCGTAGCGGATCGTCACCGGGCGACCAACGAACGGTGCCAGGGTTGGCGCGAGGTAGCGCCGGCCTTGGAAGTGGATGCCGTCACGTTGCACGGTGCGGTGTGTGGGCACCGTCAGCAGTAGTCCGTCGAGTTCATCGAGGGATTCGGGCATGCGCGGTAACCAACCGTCACCGATCCATGCCTTCTTCGGGCTCGTTCCGATCTCCCGGTGGGTCCGCTCGTTGTAGGTGGCGATGAAATCGGCGATCGCCTGATCAAGCGCGGGTAGGTTCAAGGACGGTTCCGGGGCCTTCGTCCCTGGTGTCAGGTGTCCGGGCAGGGTGGTCAGGAGTTCGGTGTTGATCGTGCCGAAGAACCGTTCGATCTTGCCTCGGCCTTGCGGGCGACCGATGGTGGAGAAGATGGTGCGAATCTTCAGCGCGACCGCGGTGTACTCGAGGTGGTGGCTGGTGAAGTCGCTGCCGTGATCGATATAGAGGACGTCAGGCATCCCGCACATCGCCCAGGCCGGGTCGGTTTTGCACCAGATCGCCTGTCGTAGCGCCAGCGCGGTGTTCATCGCCGATGGCGCCCCGGTAAAGACCATGTACCCGCAGACCGCGCGGGAGTAGTCGTCCATTACCACCGTTAACCAGGGGCGCTCGGGCGTCCCGCTGGCACCGGTGATGAGGATGTCGAGTTCGGTGTGATCGGCTTGCCACGTCGCATTCGGTCGTTCGGCGCGATGGCGAAACACCAGTTCGTAGCGGTCCCGATAGGAAGCCGGCCCCTCCAGGGCCAGCGTCACCAGGGCAGGATCCAAAGCACAGATGATGGCGCGAACCGTGGCATAGCTCGGGGCCGCCAGACCCAGGCGGTCCGCTTCGGCCACGGTGCGTCGGTGGAGGGTAGCGATGCTGGGGCGCGGGCGGGTCAGCGCGAGGTGCTCGAGGAACGTGACCAGCTCCGCCGGAGTACGTCGAGATCCCGTGTCGCATCGTGTCCGCGGTTCCAACGCCGCGAGCCCGCCTGTCTTGTAGAGCTGGTGCCAGCGTTGCAGTGTGCGCAACCCGGTTCCGGTGTCGCGGGCCAGGGTCGTCAGCGCGATGCCATCCTCGACGTGAAGTCGGAGGATGCGCCACCGCTGCGACCCGTCCATGTCACACCTGCTGGGAGACTGAGTCGCGGTCGCGGGCGGCCTGCTCGTGCCGATATAGCGTGGCGCGGGACCATCCGACCAGCCGGGCGGCTTCCTCTGCCGTGCGACCCTTGGCCCGGGTGTCCCGGGCGATGTCGAGTTTCTCCGCAATCACTGCCGGGTCAACAGGTGGCCGACCAAACCGGGTACCGCTTTGTCTCGCCGCGGCGATGCCGGCATTGACTCGCTCGGTGATCAGCTCACGCTCGTACTCGGCCAACGTGGCGAGCATGCCCAGCATCAACCGGCCAGACGTGGTCTCCGGGTCGATGCCATCTGAGAGCGACTGGACCTTCACGCCCTTATCGCGCAGCAAGTTCACGGTGTTGAGGACATCAATCAAAGACCGGCCAAGCCGATCGATGCGCCACACCACGACCGTGTCGCCGGACTCGGCATAATCCAGCAGCCGCTTCATCCCGGGGCGTTCGATCGCAGTCCGGCTACCCGAGGTCACATCCGCAAACACATCGCGCTTTTGCACCCCGGAATCCACAAGCGCATCCAACTGCAACTGCGCATCTTGATTCACGGTACTCACACGGGTGTACCCCAAAAGCCTCATGTCTCGATTATGCCTCACAAACCCCTACCGAGCACCACCCTGCAACAAATTACGGTGAGACGTTTTAGTGAGACGGGGAGGAGGCCCATTGCCCCATGAAACGGTCTCACATTCCAGTTCCTGCCTGGTGTCTCATAAAACTAAAGATTGTTGAGAGAAGTATTGCGCACAAGTACCTTGTTGTCATAAGGTACTTGCATGACGGAAGATCCGGAGTTTGCGTCCCTTCGCCGAGGGCTCCTTGAGCTGCTCGCACTGGCCTCAGTTGAGCACAAAGCGAGATATGCGGCTGAGATTGTCGCTGCACTGCGAGAGGTCGGATATCCCGTGCAGGAAGGGACGGTCTATCCCCTCCTGAACAAGTTGCGGCGAGCAGGCCTGGTGGATCACGAGTGGCGTGAATCGCCTAGCGGTCCGCCGAGGAAGTACCTGTCGCTCACCGCTGAAGGCAAGCAGCGGCTCACGGAGTTCCGGGCGTACTGGCAGAAGCTAACGAACATGATCGAAAGGATTGGACGATGACGAACGAAACCCCTGTATCCATGAGGCTTACTGGCCATCAGAAACCCTTCAGGCTCACTCCGAGTGCTCACCGCGAACTATTGAGCTATCTCGCTGACGCAAGAGATGAACTGGCCGATGACCCTGATGGCGACGAGACTGTTCGCGACCTGGAGGCATCGATCGGCGATCAGCTTTCCGCCCTGGGAGACAACCCCGTCGACGCAGGCCAGATGCGCTCCACCCTCAATCAGGTCGGCCCGGTTGTAAGCGAGCCTGGAACACCCGATCCGACGGGAATCGAGGATCAGGTACCGACCTGGTGCCGCGTGCTCGACGGCAAGTGGCTCACGGGGGTCTGTCTCGGAATTTCGACCGCAACCGAAGCGAACGTCGCGTGGGTACGAGCGATCTACGTCGCCGTCACGCTTGTGGGAGGAGCGCTACTCGCGCCGTTCAGCGAATACGTGATGCTCATCTTTTTTGGACTCTCGGTCGTTATCTATCTGACCTTGAGTCTCCTGCTGCCGCCCGTGGAGTCCGTTACCCAGTACCGCCGCCTCAGCCCGCGGCGCGCAGCTGCCCGACGCTAGAACTCTGCGCCAAATATCGGTCTCAGAACAACGCCATCGAGCGCTCAAAACCACAGTCCATGCTCGTGATGGTGAGTTGGTCGCCGTCGCGGAGGTAGCGCAACGCTTCGTCTAGTTGTGGTCGGTGGCGGGTGCTGCCGGTGATTGCGTCGGTGTAGATGCGGGTTGCTCCGGCGGCTGTGAGTTGGGTGTGTTGGCGTTCGGGGTTTTGGTCGGTGGTGCTGACGCGGGCGTAGCCGATGATTTGGCCGACACTGGCCGGATGCTGTTCGCTTGGGTTTAGGGGTGGTGACACTTGTGTTCGGTTGTGCATGTTTTAACCCTACCGAACAGGTTTTACGGTCAGTACTCTAGTGTTCGTTTGGGGTGTACCTGATTGGGGCACCACTCGCCCCGAGTCGGTATTCACTTCTCTCTACGAATGAGCGGATGCGTAACGGTGCTCCATGTGCACGTGGAACTAATGCTTACGAAAATGACTCAGGCCGCGAAAGCCTGACCAGTGTTCATGTAGATAAATGATCATTGTTACCGAATGGTTATTGACTGCATTTTTCATTCGTCGTAGGTTCGAGATAAGCCGGTGACGAGCCGGGTATCTTGGAAATCTGGAAAAGGGGTCATCATGTTCAAAAAAAGGCTGGCGTGCGTGGGCGCCACGGCATTGTTTGCGCTGAGTTCGACATTTTCAGTGCAGGCTGCCGCAGATGAGGTAAACAAGTACGTTCCCGTAGAGGGGAGCGATGTGTCAGTGATTGGAGCTAACACCGATTCCAGTGGTGGCGAAACAGAGGCGCAACTGAAGGTGGGGGATAGCTTTCGCATTGAGGGGCCAGCCGGAACCAAAGTTAACCTGCTTGGCGATTCCAACTTCCTTGAAGTAGTAAAACCTGGCGATGAAGTGGGGCTCTACGCAGTCGCACCAGCTGGCCTTGAATTTGAGGTCAAAGACACTGTGGTGACGGTCGTTGATCTTCCCTCCAACCAAGTTACGGAGCGTGCAGCCGCCGAAAGTGATGATGAACCAATCAAGGCTGCTTTTGGTCTGTCCCTAATCGACCGTGTGGACATTGTAGGACAGCCCGAAGGTACGCGATACATGGTCTTTCCTACGGTCTTGGGAAGGGCAATGCGGTCACCAATCCCTGAAACTGCAGGTTGGAATGAAGCAAAATCCAAGGGGGTTGCGGATACCGGAAGCCTCCACAACCAGTTTGTGTGTCACCCGCTATCTCAAGTCGCCCGGGTTAAGTCCAGTTGGAACTTGGAGGATTGGCGCCCTGATGTCGGACTTCCTGGAACAATAGCCGAACGATGTAATCCGGGTGGGGGAGACGACTAACCACGCAAACCCACGCTAAAACAGCAAACATGTATTGAGGAGGATGGCATTGATGCGTAAACAGAAAAGCGCAGCCTACTGGTGGAGCGTTACTGTCGTTGTAGTGCTGTTCATCGCAACGCTTGTAATCAATTACCTAGCAGGGCTAAGTGCTGATGAATCATACTTCGGAGCACACTGGTGGCACCGTCTGGCGTGGGTTACGCCACCGTTGCTCCTGGCTTCTTTGATTTGGGTCTGGTTCGAGCACAGGAAGACGCATCGGCACCCACATTGACCCATATTTAGTAGCGTCGGGCGTGAATGAGAAGGAAGCCTTTGCGCTTGGGTGAAAGATGCTTTTTGCTCTAGTGGGGAGTATCACGTTTGGATATGTCGTGCGCCTGGGACTATGCCGGTTGAGATTACGGATAGGTTTTGGTTTCCTGAGGAGATGCGTATTCAACCAAACGAGATCACAGTGCGAGAGAATAAGCTCAATCAGGCAGCGCAGCTTGTGGCTACCAAATTGGGGATTGAGATGCGCGGCGAGTCGGTAGTGTCTTAGGTTTTCGTTGCGTTGTTTTAGGCTGTTTTAGTGGTTTTGTGCCCCAATAGGACAACGCCCACCCGCTGCGGGGTGGGCGTTGTTTTGTTTGTTATGGGCGGGGCCATTGGCGTGGGTTGAGTCGGTTGTTTTGTAGTAGGGCTTGGAGGATTGTTTCTTCGATCTGGTTTAGCTCCACGTTTTCCTTGCGGTACTCGTCACCGTGCTGATTTTTCAGGTCGAGATATATCAAAATAACGGAAGTTCAACTAGATTATTCGTCCATTTTCCATCTGCATAAGTTCGCAAGTAGGGCTTTCCGTTCTCAGGATTTATGACGCCTACAGGAACTCGATTCGTTCCACTTCCAACAAATGCTTGGCCGCCGCTATTTATCCATTGCACAAGATCGGGCTTGGTAGATTCACCGACTTCCCCACTCTCTAGCCCTCGCCACCTGTAGTTGGTGATGGCGGCTTCCGTCTTCTGGAATTCCTCAAAATGAACGTGTGTGATTTGGATAGACATATTTACCTTTCGGAGAGCTGGAGAGTCAAAAATGAGCAGTGTGAAATTTTGAATCGAGAAGTAAGCCCCAGGGTAAATCATCTCATATGGAGTGTTATGTGCGGGGGAATTTTTGTAAATAGAGCCATCGCTGGCCTGGGGTTTTTATGAAACCAGTCAATCTGTGATGATTGCTTGAATGGCGGCGCTAAGCAGAGACATCTCGATGAGTCCGTTAAACAGGCTGGACGTAAGTGCCTATATGTCTATATTGCTACTTAGGGGTGACTTGTTGGTTCATCTTGATAAACTTGCTCGTGAACGGTTTGGGCTTGCCGTTCTGCACTGCTTGTGATCGTGTCCACGTGCCCATATGGGTACGTGGACTTATCTCGCATTGCTGTCATGAGGATTCCCTTGCTGAACGCGCTCAGGTCCGTTTTGAACGCTTCGAGCGTCGATGACCAGCACCCTGAGACCAACCTCTAGTCCCGGAGACCCGATGCGACTCTTTCCTGCTAAGACTGATCTCACTGGTTCAGCCCTGATAGGGGAACCAGTGCGGGGCGCGTGCGCCCCAGACAGGCGCAGTATGCGACAATGTACTCCCACCCCACAGCGGGCCAGCGGGGCCAGGGGCTGCGCAGAAGGGAACACGGCATGAGGTTCAGCAGCGCTTTCGGCGTGGACCACGGCAAAAAGAGCTCGTGGTTCAACCCTCTGCTTGACCAAGACACGCCACTGTATGTCGACCCGTTTCTGGTTTTCGACGACAACAAGCCCTTGTGGGAGGGGGCCAAGCAGGAAGTCACGGACTTCTTCGACACCGCAGCACGTCTCATCGAGCAGGCCAAGGGAAACCAGAACTCACTCGCATACCAGAAGGCGCTCGAACTGTTGCGGTTCCCCGAACCTAACGAGTTCTGCCTTGGCCTGAGCATGGGCGCCCCGCACGGCTCTGGAACGGGACCCAAGGCCGCCGGTGAGATGGCAGACATCCTCGACCTCGCACGCCGGTACGGGCACGTCGAAGATCTTGCGTCTATCGCGGGCTTCAACCTCTTCTCCAGTGGAATCGGTCTGGATCGGATCAGCGACATCCTCTGCAACATTCTCAAGCACCGGTTCATCCGATACACCCAAAAGGTATCTAAGAAGCTCGGCCTTACGACGGAGCCAGTGATCGTCAAGCATCCAGGCTGGGATCGGAAGCGATCCAGGTGGCTTCCCGACGCCAAGATCGAACTACCGAAGTCCCCGTTTGGTGGCGGTGGAGTTCTGCTCACACCTGAGCGGTTCTTGAAAGAGATCCCGACGGTGTCCCCGGACGAGTTCTGGAAGTGGGCCGAGGTCCACGAAGGGCATCTTCTGCGACAAGACTTCAGCTACGAGATCGCACAGGGTCTCAATCAAGCAGACCGCCGTGTGTTGGCGCGACGCTTCGCACGCAAGTACCCAGACAAGGCAGCCGACTACCTGCGGCTGGTAGCACAGATGCCCCACCTGCCCTACGATGTCGAAATGGACCCGAAAGGCCTGGTCTTCTGGCGGGAGACCGGAGAAGCAGTGGGTAAGATCTCACCCATTACTTCAGCCGAGGTTCCTATCCAGCAGCAGGAGTTCCCGGCGTTCGTCGAACTACTTGCGACACGCTTCCAACGCGCAGTCGAGAATACAGATCTGTGGCGCGCACTGTGGGCCGCCGATAACCCGCAGAAAGAAGTGGTCATCCAGGCTATCGCCGGCGCGATGTGGACCGAGACTTGCCGTGCCGCACAGGTTGACATCAGCCAGGAGGTCAACCGCGGCCGCGGTCCGGTCGACTTCAAATTCTCCAAGGGATGGGAAGATCGTGCCCTCCTCGAAGTCAAAGTAATCCGCAGCAGCGGATTCTTCAGAGGCGCAGCGACCCAGTTGCCCCAATACATGAAGACCGAGCAGATCAGCTACGGCGTGTACCTATGCGTTGGGCATTACAACACGGACTTCGCGCCCGAGCGCATCAAACGAGTCGAAGACACGATCGCCACTCTTGCGAAGGAGAAAGGCATCAAGATCAAACTCGTCCTCGTCGACGCCAGGCGAGACAACAAGACCTCTGCGTCAAAGCAATAGACGAGACACACACCTCGGAACAAGAGTGGTACCGCTGGTTCATCGTCACCAGACCGCGATCCGCCAACGCATACGTCGTGCGCTTGTAAGTGAAGTCCGACCACGCCCTTCCGGACGCCTATCAGCCACCCGCGCCAGAACCTTCACCTGGCGGTCTGACAACGGTGCGTACTTGCGGGCCACAAATCCCAGTGCCCCAAAGTGATTGCTGATCCATGTGGGCTCACGCTGAGGAGGTCTCAGGAAGGGCCCGTCACCGGCGGACGCTCTCGCTATGCCGCTGTAAGACGCGGTCCGCGGTTAGAGAGTGTTGAGCAAGTGCTGAAGCCACGACGGACGGGTCAGACCATGTGCCGTCTCCGGCTAGATGCTTGACAAAGGCTTCTACATCTAGCCGGAGACGGTGCAGTCCGGTCTTTGTGATGACCCGCGTTCCGGACGGTACATGAGCTTGAGCTTCAAGCTCTTCCGATGGGTGGACAAGTACGGATATCGACGTCGAGACCTCAGGGTAGCGCTCGCTGAACCAGGTCATTGAGTGAGTGAGCTGCTTCGCCTCGTCCTTGGTGATCACAGGGTTATTGCGCGAAACGTCCGTCTTCAGCTCGATAACTGCGTACTGCTGAGCAGAGAGCGCCCATAGGTTATCCGGGCCGCCATCGCGATCTTCCTTCTCAGGTCGACTCGACCCGAAGCCGAGATGAAGTCCCAGCAAACGGAACTGCTCTTCGGCTCGATCCGCGGCATGTTCGACGCCCCAGATGATGTTGTCGAACAGTGACGCCACAGTTAGTTCTAGCGTGCGAGCATCGGTGTAGTGTTCATCGAGGTATTTCGCTGCTTCTTTGCCCTGGACCGTGGGTCCGGCAATCTTTTTACGGGACGGTGGGATTGCTGGCTTGAGCACCACTGGGTTTTTCTTGCGTGCAGAAGCCAGCGTCTTCTGGGCTGCGACAGGATCGACGTGGTGCTCGTAAGCGGCCAGTTCCTCCAGATACCAGCCCTTCGCTAGAGGGTCGGTCACCGTGTCGATGGCCGACCGTAGAACGAGTACGGCGCCGTCCGTGTCTCCCGCCACAGCGAGATTAAAGGCTTCCCGTCGTCCGACGGCGATCTCAGTGACGTTTCCTGTGGCGTCATAGGTGACGTCGGCGGTGGCCTCCAGACTCCTGCTGACCCACTCTCTCTTGCGCTGCAGGAAAGTATCGAGGAGATCACTGATCGCCTCGATACCCTCACCCTGGATCTGTTCTGCGAGCTGTTGGCTGAGCTCGATCTGAACTCGTGTCGCTGGCGAGTAGAAGCTTCGAAGCTGCGGGTCACGGAGTGTTAGCGCCGCGTCGCTGGTGAGTACAAGTACAGCACAGTAGTCACCTACGTCTCGGATGCCACGGCCCATACCTTGTTCAATTTTTTGCACCTCGCGTGCCTTAAAGGCCATCGAACCGATCAGCGCCGCAGAAGCTCGCTGCTCGTGCGGGGTAAGGGGAGTGGGGATGCCGTCGACGATAAGCAGCCGGCACGCGTCTCCGGGTAGGTCTACTCCGTCGTACTTGTTAACTAGCACCACGATGCCCACATGCTCACCGTTCTTCATGCGCTCGATGACGGGGCGCATGTCGCTCACACGCAGCGTCTCGTCGGCAACGCGAGCCCATCGCGTCGCCGCGTGGTCGCCGGGAACAAGAACCACCACATTGACTGGCTCGGCGTTGGCTTTTTCACCACGATTGCCGTCGGCAACGTCGCGGGCCAACTTGTGGATAGCAGAGTCCACGAGCTGAGGATTGATAGATAGTGGGGCAAGGATGATTCGATCCCCCAGGTCGGAAGCCTGCTTTGGGGTGATTGGCCTCCGCACTGCCTCGGCGTTAGCGTCGAGTTCAGTGACGAGGACGCCTTCGTCCTCGAGTGTTGCGGTCAGATACACCCGACGCTTCGCCTGTTGAAATGCCGGAATCAATGAGACCTCTGGACATGGAGTCTTGATTTCTATATTCCGGGACGTGAACGTGATCGTCGCCAGTTCTAACAAGTCCGCCACGAATGGCCACGAGTAAAAGAGCGTGTCGATGGCATCATTGTTCGCGTAAGGCTGGATCACATTGAGAACTTCCAGGGCTCGGTCCGCAACGGCCTTCGGCGGTACGCGGATCGGCGCACCGAAGCCACCTGCGCGGATCTCTGCGAGCGCCTTGGGGCTCTGGTCGTGTAGATCAGTGGCGAACAGGGCGAGGAGATCATCGAATGCGTCGCATGAAGATGGGATCGACGCTGCAAACAGCCCTCCCGTAGCGTTGAGGGCGGAATGCGCATCGTCGATGACGACGACACCAAGCGGAATGATCCTCTTTACGCCGCGCACACCGAAGGCACTGCGTCCGTTGATGAGCTTGTGGAATGTCGTGACGAGGATTGCCCGCGACGAGCGGAACGACTCATCTTTCACGTCGGTGGTGACTGGGATCTTGGCGTCGTTAGCCTCGTTTAAGACTTGCTGAATCAGGAATTTATCAGGCACGAGGAACACGGCTGGTCCAATACCCTCATGCAGGCTGGATTGGGCGATCAGTAGACCGGTCAGAGTCTTGCCGCCACCAGTGTTCTGCTTGAGAACGAGGTCGGACTCAGAACGACGGTCGTACCACGCTTCCAGCACTTCGTTCTGCTCCGGACGAAGCCGTGACCATTTCCGTCCTTGGAGGGCGGCATAGATCTCGCGGGGGCGAATGAGCTGTGAGCCCTTGTTTGGGTTGATCTCATCCCAACGGATCGGCATCAATTCCTCCTACAGCATGTGCACACGAGACATGCAGGCCAATATTGTCATGTGGTCGTGCGACGCTTGCAAGCGTCGCACGACCACCAGGTTGATTGATCCTTACTATCCGTGAGTACGATCTGAAACTCCGTGACGCACGGCCACTATCGTCCTCGACAGTCGTCGTCTTCAAGTATCTCATAGATTTGAGATCGCCGGTGACCGTGGGGCACTTCATTTGTATCACTCCTTTACTTCACTTGTATCGTCCAGTGTGATACAAGTGAAGTAAAGGAGTGATACAAATGAAGTCGATAGAAGTTTTGGGCTTGCTGGAGGCAGTCGCCTCTGAGCAGTGGGGGATTATCACTGCTGCGCAAGCGCAGCGAGAGGGTGTTACTCGTCTGCAGCTCAGCCGCTTGACGGAATCGGGAATGTTAGAACGGGTGCGACGGGGAATCTATCTGTTGCCGTCAGCGCAATATGGTCCCCTAATGGATATTCAAATTGCCTGGGTATCGCTCGATCCTGGTGTCCTTCCCTCTGAAAGGTGGGACTCCCCCCATATTGTCAGTGTCTCTCACGAATCGGCATCCTTGATTCATCAAATAGGGAATTTGATTCCAAATAAGTATTCGTTTTCTTCAAAGAAGAGAAAGCAGTCGGCTCAAAAGGATATTCATATCCATATCAATCGTGAGTTGATGCCGGGTGAGATAGATAATGTTGATGGTTTGCCTGTTACCTCAGTGGAGCGAACTATATGCGATTTAGCAGAGAAGGCTATCGAATTTGACTATTTGGCGATGATAGTGGTGGATGGTTTACGAAAAGAAGGTGTAAGGCTAAGTGTGCTCGCAGATAAGCTAGATAAATCGGCATCAACGTATGGGGTCTCCTCCGGACAGAAATTGATACAAGCATGCCAGGAGGAGGCTGAAGCTGAGGAAGATAGCGAGGAACGCTTCGACCGTTACGTCAGCGATTTAATTAGAAGAACGAATTCTTCATCTGATTTTGCGAGCGAGCAGATGAGGGAGTTGACGCGTGGGCTTTCTACTGCGGCAATGAGCGAGCAGATGAGGGAGTTGACGCGTGGGCTTTCTACTGCGGCAATGAGCGAGCAGATGAGGGAGTTGACGCGTGGGCTTTCTACTGCGGCAATGAGCGAGCAGAATCTCGCGGAGGAGAAAAATACCCGAGAGAAGGAAACATGAATCAGACTTTGAGCCCTGTTCAAGCACGTAATCTTCAAAGGAGCCTGAACACGCGTATCGGGAACCTTTCAAAAGAAACGGGTAGGAGCAGGGATAGCCTCCGATCTCAGCTTGTTTTCCAGTGTTTTCTTAAACGGGTATTTTCCTCCCCTTCTGAGTGGGTTCTTAAAGGTGGCACAGCCTTGCTGATGCGCAACGGTGATGGACGGTTCACACGGGATATCGATTTAGCTCGATCCCGCGCGTGGAATGACATTAGTGAAATCCGCCAAGAATTTGAACGAATTGCGCAACTTTCGGGCGATGACGGCTTTGTATTCAAAGTAAGTTCTGTTGGACAGAAGTCAGTAGTTGATGATGGTTATGCAACGCCTACTGCAGAAGTGAAAGTTGAAGTTCGCCTTGGTGCAAAGCGTTTCCACACCATCAACATAGATGTTTCGCTTAGACGTCACACTCAAATTCCACTGGAGAAGGTTTATGTTGATCCTCTTCTTAACGAACTGCTAGGAGAAAGCAAGTGCAGTTCTTTCACTGTTTTGGTCACCGCCATTGAAGCGCATCTTGCGGACAAGATTTGTGCCATGTTCGAACCACACCGTAATGGTGTGAGTATGCGGTTCCATGATCTAGCCGATATTATTCAGATCATTCGTACTCAAAATTTCTCAGCAGAGAAATTCCTAGAAGTACTACATCACGAAGTAGCGCGCAGACGCATGGACTGGCCGGCGAGAATTACGTCACCTGGCCCTGTATGGGAAGAAAAATATCCAATCAACGCAACTCAATATGCGGGGCTACCGAGAGAGCTTCAGTCATTGCAGAGTTCTTTAGATTATGCCGGTTCATGCCTAAATGAGGTCTTAAAAGGTGAGCGGACTCAAGGAACTTGGAAGCATGAACAATTGAGCTGGGTAAATTAAGCGAGCTGTGTGGTGTAGCTTAGCGATTTTTCGGCACCCTGATCACTGCTTGATCCATCTGCTGCTCGAACTCCTGGATCAGCTTCGTATCCTCCGGGCTGATCGGGTACGGCTGGCCTAGTTCCATCTTGAGCTGGATCAGGGATGCGGCTACCGCTCCCCGGTATGGCTGTGTCGGGTTCGGCCACAGCTCGACGCTGATTGTCAGTGCTTCGTCCGATGGGTACATCTCCGGCCACGCGGTCGGCCAGGTTTCCGGATTGTCGATCACCTTCTGGTGCGGTGTCCGATCGTCCTCCAGCTCCGCCGCTAGTTCCGCTGCCTGTTCGGTGTAGGGCTGTATCCAGTCCTGCTGTATCTGATCCCACGCCAGTTGGTCGGCTTGGTTGAGAATCTGCAAGACGGTCATTCCGTCCGGCCACACTCCGTGTTGGTTCTTGTAGCCATGCTTGGCTCGCTCCGAGTACTGGTTGCGTAGGTTCTCCCACGCGCTCTGGAGTTGCTCGTACTGGTTGTCCAGTTCCTCGGGTGTTGGATTCTCCCCGGCTGCGGTCATTGCTTGCTGGAGGTCGGTCTTGAAGATCATCGTTTTCTCCTAGTTCTTCGAAAAGGTTCCGCTAATCCAGATAGTAACCGCAGCGACCAGCCTATAGAAGGCACACACCTCATGCATTAAACGGGTATTTTCCCGGAAGTGCCTGTATAGTGGCCATAAACCATGCGCTAACGAACGCCCGGAGGTGAGCCAAAATGATGACCCTGCACCGACTGTATGCGGGCACTGGCTACACCTATCTCACCGATTCCGTGGCGACACAAGACCGCCCTCGCGTGCCAGGCCAGGACTGGGCAGCGTACCAAAACCAAACCGGAACCCCACCGGGCCAATGGTTCGGCAAGGGTGCCAAGGTGCTCGGAATGAGCGGCGAAGTCACCGAAGAACACATGCTTGCGCTGTGGGGTGAGGGCATTCGTCCCGACGCTGACGAGCGCATCGCAGCGGAAATCAAGAGCGGTAAAACTGCGCGCCAAGCCCTTGGCTCAGTGTGTCTTGGCCGTCGCTTTCTCGATTCATCAAGCGACGGCAATCCGCTTTTGAAGCGCATCAACTCGCGCATTTTCACGATGCGATACACCAGCGGTAAGCCGCTGACTAACGAGCAAATCCGCACCATCAAACTAGAGGTCGGACGCAAGAGCTGGCCGAAGCTGTTCCCGGATAATCCCGACCCAACAGACCGCCAGATCATGCGCTACATCGGCAAACTGGAGAAGTCCCAGGGCAAACCAGTCGCCGGATTCGACATGGTTTTTACCCCGGTCAAGTCCGTCACCGCCCTGTGGGGAATCGCTGACGAGTCATGGCAGAAGAAGATCGAAAGCGCTCACCGAGAAGCCGTCTCTGAGACGTTGGAGTGGATTGAAGAGCAAGTGAGCTTCTCCCGAAAGGGCTACAACGGGACGATTCAAGTCCGCGCCGAGGGGCTGGCGATTGCCCGGTTCGATCACTATGACAACCGCGCAGGAGACCCCAACCTGCACACACACTGCGCTGTGTCCAACAAGGTTTACTGTCCTGATGATGACAAGTGGAGAGCACTTGATGGGCGCGCAATTTTCCAGATCAATGTCTCCGGTAGCCAGCTCTACAACCGCACGATCAAGACCAAACTGGAACGACTTGGCCTGAGTTTCCGTGAGGATTCACGCGGCGCTGGCAAGTCCAGTGTGTACGAGCTGGCGGCTGTTCCTGACTCGATTCTGCGGGAGTTTTCGCGCCGAAATGAGATCGAAGCACGGATGAACCAGCTCATTGATGCGTACCGTGACAAGCACAAGCGGGAGCCATCGGTGAAGGTTCAGATCAAGCTTGCCGAGCAAGCGAACCTGGAAACCCGAGGGGATAAGCAAGCGCCGCAGTCGCTTACCGACATGCGCTCGCAGTGGCGTGACCGAGCGCTGGAGACACTGGGAAGTGAGCATGTTCTGTCCCAGATTCTGACCTCCGCGACGAACGTTAGTGAACGCGCCGAGGTTCCTTTTCATGCCGAATCTGCACGCTTGGAGACTCTAGAGACGTTGCAACGCAGGCGCAGTGCTTTCAATGCCAACCAGCTTTACAATGCCGCTACAGAAGCGGTTATGCGCTACACCTTTGACTCTGTGGGCGCGCAGAACGCAGCCATTGAGCAAACCGTTGAAGCGGTTAAGGCGAGCGCGTGTGTGGCCATTGACACCGGTGAAGGCTTGAACGTTGCGCACCTGCCAGCGCACGCGCAGGAGGCACTTTTCTATCAGTCTCGTTCGACTGTGTACACCACAAAGGAGACGCTCTACCGGGAGCAGAAGCTGCTCGATGCAGCCCACACCTTGACCCCGTTCACGCTCACCAACGCGGCGATTAATGCCGCTATTGAGGACGTGGAACAGGCCGAGGGATTTACCATGAACGACGGCCAGCGGGAGTCCGCACGATTCCTCTTGGCCACGGGAACGCAGCTGTCCGCTGTCGTTGGCCCGGCAGGTGCAGGCAAGACCACGGCGATGAAAGCCGTCTCCCTTGCATGGCAGAACGCAGGCCATAATGTCGTTGCTTTGGGGCCGTCAGCAAAGGCCGCACAGGTGCTTGGCAATGACCTTGGCATCGAGGGCAAGACCATCGCGCACATCTTGGAATGTGACAAGCATGGAGTTGATACCGGCATTGGTGTTGGCACTCTTATCATCGTTGACGAAGCTGGTATGGCATCGACTCAAGACCTCTTTAGGCTCAATGAGATTGCCCAACGCTCCGGTGCTGTGGTGCGTTTGATCGGTGACCCAGCGCAGCTTTCTGCCGTTGATACGGGTGGCATGTTGGCCACCATCACCCGCGATCTGGACGCACCAACGATGGATACTGTGGTGCGTTTTAAGACCGAGGGCGAAGCAGAAGCAACCCTGAAAATCCGCGAGGGCGCAGCCGATAGCATTGATTTCTACCAGGCCAACGACCGCCTGCACTCCGGTACTGCCGAGGGGTTGCAGGCCGATATTCTCGCCGCATGGCTGGCTGATACTGAGCAGGGTTTGACGTCGCTGATGATGGGAACCACGCGCCGTGACGTGTTCGCCCTGAACCAGTCGGCGCAACGCGCACGTATCGAGCGGGGCGAGCTTTCCGAGCAATCGCCTAGCGTGACGGCATCGGATGATTCTCGTCTGCTCGTTGGAGATCGGATCGTCACTCGCAAGAACTCCGCAGATGCACGAATGATCGGCGGCGCAGATCACGGCAGGCGTATCTTTAACGGCGACCTCTGGACTGTTGAACAAGTCAATGAGGACGGCACTGTTCGTGCCCGTCACCTTGATACCGGGGGCCGTGCGGAATTGTCTGCCGATTACGTCTCTCGCCATGTCGAACTCGGGTATGCGGCCACTGTGCACCGCGCGCAGGGCATGACCGTTGATACCGGTCACTTGCTGGCCAATTCCAATACCTCTCGTGAACTGGCTTACGTGGGTCTGACCCGTGGTAAGAAGAATAACCACGCCTGGATTGTCACCGAGCAGCGCATTGACCCAGAAGCCGAACACGATCAGGACACTACAGCCACCATCGAGGACGCTTGGGCGCAGATGATGGCACGCACCACCGATAACGTCTCTGCCATTGACTCCATCATGGCCGAACCAGACGGGGCGGATACCCTCCTGGGCCAGTACCAGCACGCGCACGACATGCTGGTCTACCAGTACACATCCGGGTTGCTGCACGAGATTGCCCCGCATGTGGCCGAGGAAATCTTGGGCAACGAAGCTATGCGCTACCGCGTGGAAAACGCCGTGCGTCACCGTTTGGCCGGCCACGATTGCAACTACTCTGACCTGCAAGAACATAACTGGCGTAACGCCTGGAGCTGGATTGCCGCGTTTGAGGACTCCACGACACCAGTCCAGCAGCAGGCTATCGCCACGTTGCCACCGGCCACAGGTGGAGTTGATGCCGAGCTGCTGGATTGGGCACGCACCGCTCGCGTGGAGCTGCTCGACCAACGCGCCACGGCACAGGTACGAGGTGCGCAGCTTGGCCACGCCTTGACTCCACAGCGGGCACAGACACTTGCAGATGAAACTTTGGCTGATAATGCGGCAGTGCTTGTCGCTCGTCGGGACGCGCTGAATCTTGCACAGGGTGTGTGGCGCAGCGCTGTGGAGGATATGCGGATGGGTCGTGGCCACGAACGCCTAGAGCGTTCCCACGCAGGCTTGCTGGCCACCGATGCTGCTATTTCCACTGTGCTGAAACGACGTAAGAGCGCACTGACGGCCACTGGAACGCAGCACGCCCGGCTCATGGCCGAGGTACGCCACTTGGAGCAGGGTTTGCCACCGGCAACCCAGTGGGCGCAGATCAGGGTGGACGCAGCCAAGGTGCGCGAGGACATCGGTGAACTCGCCGCTGTCGAGCACACCGCGCAACGCGGCTTTACTGCCAAGCTCACGGCCACGAACGCCGAGCTAGAGCAGATCGAGCGGGCACTGTCGGTCATTGCCAAGGAGCAGGAACGTCGCAAGGACAACCCAGGGCCAGATGCGGACATGGTTGCCCAGATCGGCGCAGGCGACGCACGCTTTGCTGTTGCCGTGGCCACCACGACACCCGAGGACGCGGAGCGCGCGCTTGTTAAGGCCAAGAACGGCATCTCCAGGCCGGAAGATGTGGTGCGGGCACTGCTGGATGGAGATAACCCGGCAGAAGCCGTGGCCACAATCCAGCGCCGTCTTGCCGACCAGCTTTCCCACGTGGAAACCGTGGCCGTGGACGCAGCCCGCCCCGTGGCCACGAACGATGATCCAGACGCGGCCTTGCTTGCCGAGCGCCGCAAGCTCATGGCCGAACTGGGCGAGCTTGAGAAGTTCAGCGTGGACGCAACCGCAGGCGAGAGCGATCTGCGCCGCAAGATACGCGACGCCATGAAGCGGGAAGCAGAGCTTGACCAGGCTATCGTGACCGCCGAGAACCGTGTGGTGGCCACGCAGCGTGTCTACGCCGGATTGCCGGAGGTTCCGGAGTCGGCTACGAAGATGCCAACTGGAATGTTTGCGACGAAGAAGGCGAAGGAGCAGGCGCATAGTAACCGGATTGCGTGGCAGCGCAAGCAGCAGGCTCGCCGTGATCTGACCGTGGCCACGAACGCCGTGGCCACGCTACGAGACGAGCGGGCGCGTCTGACTGAGGGGCTACCATCGCGCGATAAGTGGAAGTCTGTGCTGGCTGCTGAGCAGACCAGCACAACTAGTGCGCGCAGGATTCAGATCCGCGCCCGTATTGACGCGATTGACACCAAGATCGGCCTGCGACACCACCAAGCCAAACAACCAATCCACCGCGCACATCCACATCAGCAAGCAGTCCATAAAGTCGATAAAGAAATGGAAATCTAGAACTGGCCATACAGGCACATGCCTATATGGCCAGTTCTAGGAACTGTGTGCTTAGAGTTCGAGGATCTCTGCCGCAAGATCGTCAAAAGGTAGATTCGCTTCTTCTGCTGGCCACGCCTCTCCGTAAGCCTTGGCGTATCTTCTTAGATATGGAATTTCTGTCTTGAACTGTCGCACTCCGGACCTTTTGATGATCGGGGCATACTGTTTCCCATCACGGTCAACATCGTCTTGGACACCGCACACCAGGATTCGGGTTGGCGTTCCAATAATTTGCAACGTGACAAGGGTTGGACGTAAAGACATTGCGCTGAAATCAAATGGAACGATAG
Organism: Corynebacterium sp. H127; assembly: GCF_037482665.1. Lineage (NCBI taxonomy): Bacteria > Bacillati > Actinomycetota > Actinomycetes > Mycobacteriales > Corynebacteriaceae > Corynebacterium > Corynebacterium sp. H127. The sequence continues at coordinate 16,305 of NZ_JBBHKY010000014.1, read as the reverse complement.
CCAAGTCAACGATTTGATCTAACTCTCTGAGAATGACGGGGTTACTGTGGCAAGGATCGATGATGACTACACCGTTCTCGCCAAGTTCTTCTTCAATCTCTTTGATCTGCTGTCGGATGGCGGGGAAAGTGTCCACTTCTTCCCAAGTCGTGGAAGTTGGATTTTGAATCAAAAAGACCTCAAATGGTAAAGGCTTTCCATTCAAAGCTGCAGTTTGACTCCAGAGGCTAGAGCCTTCATCTTCGGACGAGTCAGCAACAACGGCAACGCTCGCTCCTCGCGTTTTTAGCGCGGAGGCAAGCAAGACTGATGTGGTTGAACGAAAAAATCCACCTTTAATATTGGCGACCGAGATGATCACAGCGATACCGATTCCCCTCTTAGCTAGAAATTGCTACTTATAGTCTGTCGACTCTAAGTCTGCATCATCAGACCGTTAATTGGTGCATGATGACAAAAATTTGTTAAAGGAATTCGGGGAACGACTGCGCCAAGCTCGCGAGAATGTGGGAATCTCCCAGGAGACATTGGCGCATAGAGCTGGTCTCCATCGCACCTATGTTGGTTCTGTGGAGCGGGGAGAGCGTAATCTGTCGCTGCTGAATATTCTTTCCTTGGCCACAGTCCTGCACATCGACGCTTCACAGCTTGTTCAGGGGATGAAGAGGGAGAGCATGTAGGCATGTAGTACATGCCTACATGCCTACATGGCTACAGGACTATATGGACATGCTATCGGAATTTATTATGATGTAGTCATGGCTAACATCATCTCGGTCATCCAAACCAAAGGTGGCACAGGAAAAACTACGACATCTATGTTTTTGGCGACAGCACTTCATCATCTGGGCGATCAAGTAATCGTTTTCGACGCCGACAAACAACGGTCCGCCACTGATTGGGCTGAAGATGTTGGAGGCGACTTTGGATTTGAAGTGAAAGCTGTCCCCACAGAGCGAACGCTACAGTCCGCAGTGGATCGCTATAACGACAGCAACGTCGACTTCATACTCATCGATACTCCGCCAGGTAGCAATAGCATTGTTGATATTGCATCGAAAGTAGCTGATCTGGTTCTCATCCCCACAGGCGTCTCCCCGCTTGATATGAAACGAACCCAAGCTACCCTCGATGTTTTTGACGGAACAGAAATTCCGGTTGCAGTTGTTTTAGTGAATGTGGACAAGCGGGAAAGGTTACTTGATTTAGCCCAAGAGACACTTTCCGTCAACACTCGAGCGGCACTAGCTGACACGATCATCCCTACTCGGAGTGCGACTAGGAGGGCTGGGTCTACAGTTCCCAACATTGCGCGAAAAGCATTTCAGGAATGGATTGACCTTGCTCAGGAACTTAAGGAGGCGTTTTAGAAATGGCAATTGGGAGTGCAGCAGGAAAAGCAAAGAAGAGTGCTCAGCCGCAGAAAAACGAGAGGGCAGAAACGAAGAGCGGATCGGCGGGCCCTCTTAAAGGGCATGAGGAACGGGCTGCAACGTTGAGGATCTACGTGAAGGACAAAGCCATGCTCAAAGAGGCAAAGCTAGCTGCTTTGGAAGAGGACACTAGTTTGTCTCAGCTCTGGGAAGAATGGGCTATTGACTGGTTAAAGAGTAGAAAAAAGTAAAATAAACCATGCCTACATGCCCATATGTGCGTATGGGCATGTAGGCATGTACGACTTAATGATTGTGGGATAGCTTAAAAGTAAACTACAACGGTGTTATTCTGAAGGCTGATAAAGGAAGAAGCGCCTGCTGTCACAACAGCAGGCGCCCAGCTTGATACTTGTTCGCAGCAAGCCTCAAGCGCTATCACCCAGTTCACAGCTGGGGGAAAGCCTAGATATGAGTATACCGAACCAACGGGTTGAATTGGATTCGTCACTTTCCGGAATCTCACCCGGAGAACAACGTCTTCAGCGTGCGTTGTGTGGCGGAATCGATGACACTCCGGCTAGCGCTCTCGATCGAGAATCATTAATAACGCACCTTGGTCGAGATGTTTTACACGCAAGTATCGGACGAGACTTCTCCAAAGCATATTTCCGCACGCAAGACGGACACATTGCCCCCCGGATGTACCGAACTAAATCAGAAGCTATTGGAAAATGCGAGTACGTCATGCTGACCAACAAACAGTACGCTGCTGTTCTAGTTGTTGATATCGATCAACCAGGTGAAGCTGGCGGTCACCCTATTAACCTTCACGAAGATGTCCGGCAGACTTTTCTTTCCCTTACCGAGCGTAACATCGGCCCAGCATGGGTGGGGATCAATCCTCAATCAGGCAAAGCACAGGCTATTTGGCTCATAGATCCTGTGTACGCCAATCAAAGTGGGAACTCGCCGGCAATGAGCCTATTGGCAGCAACTAGCCGGACATTAGGTGAGTTACTCGATCATGATCCGCACTTTGCCCACCGCTTTAGTCGAAGCCCGTTCTACACAGGAGATTCTCCAACGGCGTACCGCTGGTATCGACAACACAACCGAGTAAATCGCCTTGGAGACCTGATCCAGGAGGTGCGTAGTATGACTGGACAACGTCATCACGAAAAGTCTCGGCAAAAGTTCAGTAGCGGGCGAGAGCTGATTAACGCAGTACGAACTCGTCGCGAAGAAGCACAAGCCTTCAAATCCATTGCGAAGGATGTTGAAAACGAACTGGCATCATCCCTTGACCAATACGACCCTGATCTCATTGACGGAGTGCGGGTGCTCTGGGTCAGCCAAGGACGAGCAGCACGTGACGAAACTGCCTTCCGCCATGCCCTAAAGAACGCGCATCGTTTGCGTCAATCTGGTCAGCGTATGACAGACGCAGCCATTATTGACGCCTACGAGTATGCCTACTTAGTAGCTCATTCAGTGGGGTCTGCAGGTCGCCCAAATGAGATGCCTCCGATGCGTGACCGCCAAACTATGGCACGGCGTGTTCGTGGCTATGCGACTCAGTCCCATCAGACGAGCAAAACCCTGTCTACTGCCTCAGGGAGCACTACAACCAGCGAGCGCAAAGCGCTTGCCACCATGGGGCGTCGAGGCGGGAAAAAAGCGGCAGAACGGTGGAAAGATCGTGATAGCTCCTATGCACAAGCAGAAATTCAGAAACTACAAATCGCTAATCAAAAGCGCGCTGTTTCAAGACGAGTGAACGCACGGCAGATAGCGAACTACTTTGACGACTGCTTTATACAGACTGGGAAGTACCCCACGATAGCGGAGGCAATGCAGGAGTTTGGAGTGTCTAGGGCTACTGTCAACCGAGCATTGAAAGCAGCGGGGATTATGCTTCCCCGGGGGAGACGGAAACAGGCTAATTAAATGTGTCAGGCCGTAAGCAATATACGGTTCCCCTGCCGGTAGGCGGGGGAACCGTATGACGAAAGAAAAGCTGTGCTTCCAAGTCTCTTTTCCTCAGATTCTTGCTCCCTCGGCGCCTACTGATGCGTCTACGAGGAGACGTAGTAAGGCTCTTTGCCCGTTAGAGCAACCGAGTGTCCATCTTCCATTCAGGTTAAGAACAGATGAGTGCCCAACATACTCAAACCAAGCAATGTTCGATACCGTTGCCGGCGGCATCGAGGACTAGTGCATGCACAGCGTCTTGCTAGGGTGAACAGTTGGTTCACGAACCACAACCTACTTTGGTTGGGGAGTGGCTCTCTCGTCGGTACGCGGCATTTGTAGCCCGCGCGACGTACGAGTGCTAGTCGTGTGCTGCGTTTGGCAATCGGACAGCGTGTCGTTGTTCGTCGGTGAACATCAGCGCGTCCGTACCGCTTTCTGCTCGTCCGGTGGGGCTGGCGTCGCAACTACAGACAAAGAGAGCAAGGGAACCTATGGTTCCCGCGCTAGCTCTCGAAACGATCCGATGTGCTGTCTACAGTGGTGTTTTCTGCTGGTCTTGACCCTGGGACATATGTTTCTACGTTTCTACTTTTATAGGCGACCTGGGCAAATAGATAAACACACTGGTTAAACCCTGTGGATAACTTGCGCCGTGATGGTAAATCAGCGCACGGTGTCTGAGGGGTGATGGTAAATCAGCGCAGCTTGACCAGCGCAAATAAAAAAGCACCCTTGGGGTGGGTGCTTGATGGTGTTAGCTGAGTTTTGCTGTGCTAGATCCTATGCATAGACACGTCTATAGGTATAGAGGCTTATGTGGAGAATTAACATTTTCGTGTCAGTTATTGTGCCCATGGGCTATGATAGCCTGGCCATTGGCTTGGGTGGAAGACTGTTACGGCATCGAAATAGACGAGTCCTGTATCCATGCATGGGCTGTATCTCAGATCATAAGGTCCATAGACGTTCGCGCACACTGTCTGGATATTGTTATAGAGGTCTACGTTGCATTGTGAGAATGCCCATGAAGAGCCACCATGAAGATTATCTGCATCCGCATAGCACATGTCATGAATGGCACAGGGGCCAGAAAAATCAGCATTTTTACCAGGGGAAGGGAACTGGTCTGGAGACTTGGTGCAGTAATCATGGAGCGAGCCTCTATTCGGATCGTATTCGTATCCTGGAGGGACTGGGACACCTCCGTCGTAGGTTCCTCCGAGGGTCACAGCTCTTTCGTTTGTAGCAGCTGCCATAGCCGAGGCAGGTTGTGTAGCTAAGAGAGTCTCTAGGTTTGCTCCAATTGAATTTGCATAACGCTGAAGGGCTGCCAAAACTAGATTGTTAACTGGCTGCCCAGCAATCTGGGTTTCTCCGGCGTTTTTCATTTCAGCGGTTAGGTTGATTTGCCCATTCTGGAAATCCTGAACAATTTCTTGAGAGTTATTGATATAACGGTCGCCAACTGGGTACCCTAAATTTCCAGCTTCGTATCCTTTTTTAGCCCAGGCCTCAAACATTAGCGAGGTTACGCCGTGTGCCCCGGCGGAAGGGTGCCAGTAAACATATCCTCGTTCAAAGGCACTAAATTTGCCTTGCCCATCTGGGGTAGTGGCTTCATCAGCTAGGGGGTAGCCCAGGTAGCCATTGTGAGCATTTTGCCCCTGCCAGTACTCGTAGATTTTACCTTTAATGCTAGAAACTTGGAATCGTGGAGACTTGTAGATGTATCCACCTTGGAATTCCTGTCGGCGACCTTGACCATCTGCGCTAATAGGGTCTTCGTCAGTTTTAGGGTAGCCCAACCAGCCAGCTTCCCACCCGTTGTTCTTCCAGTTTGCGGCAATGTGGGTCGGGACGGAATGTGCTCCAGCCTCTGGATGCCAGTAGATAAACCCGTTTTGGAACCTCATTCGATATCCAGTTCCGTCCGGATTTGCGCTCATTGGCTCGACAGGCCATAGAACAAAGCTTGAAGGCCCACCCATCTGTTCGTACTTGTCAAGAATTGCGCCACACACCTGAATAGAGGAAGGCCAAAAAGTTTTGCATCGAGGGGCATTGGCAAAGGTGTGGGCTTTGTTTTTCTGTTGAGCGATTTGCGTTTCTACTACGTCGGCTTCTTCCTTAGTTATTTCAGGGGGAAGTGAAACCTTGTCGGAGTACATTTCTCCTGGTTGAACTATTTCTTTAGGTTCTCCGAGATTATTAATGCTCTTAGCTAGCTCTTGCCTCTCGGCAACTTCTTCCGGGGTGAATCCACCTACTCCGTCAACCTCTGGAGATCTAGTTGGATCAACTTGAAATTCTTGCACATAATCTGCAGCATTTTCTGATGCTACAATCCTTTCATTAGCAGATGCTGCAAGCGGGAATGTTGAAAGCAGGGCAACTGTGGCTACTGTCACCACTGTCCTTAATGCATTTTTCACAAGATAGCTCCTTTGAGGAGATGGTGGACGTGCGCGAATAATGCGCACAATGTTTATTATTTCCTGTCAGGTTTTAGCTGTATGGCTAACAAAATAGATTGCCCTAATAAAGGGGTGTCCCTATGTTTTTGTCAAGTGCTAGATTGTCGCGGGTGAGTACAGGCATGGGGGTAGTCGTCTTGGCATGCCTGGGGGCGGCCAGCGTATGTTGGCCGGTTTCATTTTTTAGACGCTAGACGGCGGCTGGGCGGGGTGGGATCTCTCGGAAGAATTCCTTGTTTTTCAGCATCGCGTAGATGACGTTGCATCGGCGTCGTGCCAGGCAGATAACTGCTGCGTTATGGCGTTTACCTTCGGCTCGTTTACGTTCGTAGTACTGGCGTGATGGTTCGTGGTTGTGGATAGCCGCGAACGCGGAATAGAACAAGGCGTTTTTCAGTCGTTTATTGCCTGATCGTGCTGGGAATTCCCCTCGGATCGATGAACCAGATCTTCTGGTGATTGGTGCGATTCCTGCGTAAGCGGCCAGGTGGCCGGCGCTATCAAAGTCTGAGCCATCTCCGACTGCCAGTAGGATCTGCGCTGCGGTCTTGATGCCGATCCCGGGCATGCTCATCAAGACCTCGGAAAGAGGGAATTCATTAAGCATGCTTTCTACCTGCTCTGCGATGATGTCTCGCTGCTCTTTCAAGGCATTGATGTTTGCCGCTAGCTGTGGGATCACAAGTTCAGCTGCATCGATTCCTGGAACCGTGACGGTCTGCTCTTCCAACGCCCTGAAGATGGCATCTACCAGCGTGACCGGGTCTTTACGAGTGTGTTTCTGCATCCAGTTAAAGGACATGCCGGTAGCCGGCTTGTTTGAGCCCTTGCGGTTCTTTGTAGTGGATCAACAGGTCAAGGACAGGAGTGCGTGTGAGCGTGCTGCCAGCGACTACTCTTTCAAGACTCGGGTAGATCTGGGTCAGGATGCTGCGTAGCCGGTTGATCGTTCGTGTGCAGTCACGAGCGATGTCATCATCGAAGCCCGACAGCATCTTCAACGCGGAGAGAACTTCGTTGTTGCGGTCTACAGCCCGCACGTGTGCGGCATGGTTCGTGCTGTATCGGCGATGATGAAAGCATCCCGTTTGTCCGTTTTCGCACGTCCGGGGTAGAGACCAGCAGCTTTGCGCATAGCGAGCCCTGGCAGGTAGCCAACCTGGCAACCTCGATCTCGGGCGACTGTGATGGGAAGAGCGCCGATAGTGTTGGGTTGGTCAACGATAACAAGGACATGTCCGTTTTGCTGGAGGTCGTCAAACAACGTCGCGAGGTCTGACTCCAGTTGCGGAAGGGGCTTATCGAAAAGTTTGTTTCCTTCTCGGTCAAGTGCACAGGCATGGTGTTCGGATTTGCCGACATCCAGGCCGAGGAAAATGTCGATGGGGTAATCCTGCGACATAGCGAGCTCCTAGAAACGATGGATATGTGTTTGTTCTAGTCGCTGGTGTCATGACATTCGTTGCGAGAACCCACACCTGCAAAGAGACCTGGAGAGAAGTTCCGGCCGTGTCCCTATCAGCTGTCATCGAACGTCCTGGCTCCCGGCGGCAACGCCCCCGTATCATGAAAACTACAGGGCAGATAAGCCATACTGAGGCCAGCGACTATCCCCATTATCGGGGATACCCACAAGGTAACGGGGCAATTCTAATTGCACTGCTCGTTGAATTCTTTTTGGGAGATTTCCCCCTTTGGGCCCCACACATTGCCAGTTGAAAGGAACTTTAACTGTTCAATGGTGAAAGATGTTTCTCCAATATGTGCTTCTTTCCTGAAAGGGTTTTGGGACGCTCTGACAGGAGATGCAATTACTGTCATCTGGGTTAAGTCATCTTTGGGGGCGTTGAATGGGGCGGTCTCCCGCCAAGGGCTTTGGTCTGCGGTCGGAAGCGTCATGATCCCCTGCTGCGGTGTAGGGGTCTCGTAAGTAGCTAGTATTGGATTTTTTTCCGCTGCTGGCATGTCTGGTCGGCGCGATCCGTAAATATCAACTCGGTTAATGGAATATTTACATGTATTTACATGAATCTTCAGTAGGCCATCTTCTGAGAGGGACACTGCTGTGGAGCCAGAAGTGTCAATATTTACGTAGTTTCCACAGGATGAGAGGAAAAGGGACACTGCCACAACGGGGGAAATTAAAGAACGTAGTTTCATTTGATTATCGTAGCTCTTCAGTCTTCATTATGTCCGCAGAACAAACTGTTAGGCGAGATGACCCTATGCCTATGTGGCTAGGTATTTGTAGAGGGTGGTTCTGCCGATTCCTAAGCGTCGTGCGATTTCGGCTTTGGGTATGCCGTCGTTGACCCACTCGCGGGCTTGGGTGACCTGGGTGGTGGTGAGGGCGGGTGCGCGTCCGGTGAGGGAGCGGGCGAGTCTGTCCATGCTCGTGATGGTGACAGAGGGTTGACCGCGTTGGATGGTGACGCCTTGGAGGTCTGCGGTAATGCCTGCGTCCGGCCAGAAGGCGGTGACGGTGGCAATAGCCTTTTTAATCTCATTGCGGAAGTTGCGTTGGTCTACTGAGGTTTTGAGCTCTTTGGTAGAGAAATTCGCAGCCATATCGTCCCAAGAGAATACCCACTGCTCCACGGATCATTTGGGCCGACCGGGGTGGGGCACAAATTCCACCCAGGCGCTCACTTCCTCTTATGTGAAACGGATTCACTCAAATGCTCTCGAAATGAGCCTGCGTCTCTTTTAAGGCGGGGGTATCTGTTCAGATACTTCCTGGTCCAACACGAATCTAGATCTACTATTTCCAGTTATTCTTTAGTCACTCATTTGTTTGAAGATCGTGAAATCTAGATCTTCCCGTTCGAAAGGTGGAGTAATCCATTGAAGTCTATTGGTTCTCATTTGGTGTCAGCTCTAGGTATCGCGGCCACCGCTCTCTTTGGGGTGATGGCTACAATCGCCCCAGCCTATGCTATTGAAACAGTTCCTTCCGTAGCTTCTCAGCAGAATAAACCAGCTGATTTTTGGTTTACCTCAGAAGAGGGAATCCGCACTTTCGACATTGAGGAAAATGTTCTTGTTCCTCACCTTCTCGCTGGTGACCAGATCAAGATCGAAGGAAATATCATTAATGCTTATAACGCACAGGGAAAAATTGTTGCAAGCATCAAATCAGATCTTCCTGAGGGGCTTGTCCTAAAGTACACCGACGGCGTAATCTACGCGGGCAGCGAGAGCGGAGACGCCTCACGTTGTATCGATAACAAATGGGTATCTTTGGGTATTAACATCGCTGCCGATGCATTGGTTTGTGCTCCGCTGGGAGCCGCAACTGGTGGTGCAGGCGGTCTTGCCTGCGGCGCAGCTGTAGGCACTGGTATTACAGCAGCCAGCTGCTAGTAATTGGTGCGGAGATAGGAAGGCATTTAAGAAATGGGTGAAGTATCGGGCGGAACTGTTGTAAAGACCCCAGCAGGGTTGAAGGTTCCGTTGTTTCTGTATGCTGTAGTAATTGCAGTGCTAATCTCTGCCGGGTCAGCGGCTGCACTGTATAAAATTAACTACCCCTGGTGGGTGTGGATTGTAGAGGCATTGATCCTTTTGCCTATTGTTTATGGGATTTCTCATAAACTGACCAGCGTCGATAACTCTGGCGACTATGTAATTGTTAGTCGGCCGAAGGTAATTTCATTTTCCACAATTTCAGCAGTTGTGATCGTAATGTTGATTATTGTCGCCGTTGTCTTGTAAAAATCTGTTCTCTTTTTAGCGAGGCATAGTTTGTTCTGCGTTGCCGACACAGGGTTTACTTCTTCTAGGTATAAAGAAGTAAACCCTGTGTCGGCTTGTTTAATAGGTTTAGTGACTCTTCGCAATATGTAGGGAGATGGCTGGGGTGAGGTTGAAATCTGCGAAACACTAATCTGCCCAAACCAAAGCCTACTGTGCACATTAGTGACAACATCCCGGATGATGTTGTTTGTGGTACCGCCGAATTTGGCATCACCATACCTGGCTCAGCAGACGACGGGGACTGCATCGTCGTGGTCTAAACCGTGAAGAGTCGGTTTCTTAAAGGGAAACTCTATGGTCATGCATAAAGCGGACAATTACTAGAATCATGTGTAAGAAAGGTGCTTGACGACTAGTTCTACTCGGTTAGATGCGCCATATTTGGCAAAGAGTGATGAGATTGTTTTTCTGATCGTGATTTCTGCAAAGTTTAATTTATGGGCAATCTGTATGTTTGTGTTCCCTTCGCATAGAAGGGTAATGACTGCTTGCTCCCGTGAAGTTAGATTAAGGAGTTTGCGAACCTCTTCGAATGATTTATTCGTTGAAGGAGTATCGGGCAGTAATCTCTGGAGACAGTCAGGAGAAATACTTGTTCCTCCATTAAGCGCGTCGCGAAGAGAAAAGATAATAGCGTTTGGGGTCTCGCCTTTGATGATGTAACCCACAGCGCCGAGACGAAGAGCTTGGACCATGGTTTCATCAGTGTCGTAGGCGGTCATCGCAACGAACAAAGGGGGAGAATTGAGTCTTTGTACACAATGAAGTAATTCAATTCCATTCATGTCAGGCATATGTATATCTGACAAGACAAGATCGCAGCTATGGGTGTTTAACCATTCTGCGGCAATTTTTCCAGTAGTGGCAGTGGCCACAATTTGTAAGTCATCCGTTGTGGATAGATAAATCGGAAACCCCTCGAGGACTGTGGGGTCATCATCAACGAGAAGGATGCGATTGGGCATCATTTGCACCAGGGGTGGGGGTGTCCGCTTTTGCAACCCAGCAAATCAGGGATTACCTGGTAGATACTAATTGTTGGTTGTGCTGCTGACTGTATCGACGTAGTTGATTGGGCAGTGGCTATAGGAGGGAATATAGAACTCACGATTAGCACGAGAGTGATAGGGAAAAAGTTTTTCATAATTTATTCTTATACACCTTACCGTTCAATAGCAAGAGCTATCTTCCACTGTTTGCTTGTTTGTTGGATAGTCATGACTCCGTTGATGGCCGCGAGTCTTTTACGGATTGACTCGAGGCCTAACTTGCTAGAGTTTTTGATGTTGTGGTTTGGGGAATATTCATTGGTCATAGTTATTTCGATGCGTTCGTTGTCAATGAATGCGGTGAACAAGATGGTGGAACTTGGAGCAGCATATTTGATGGCATTGGTGGCTATTTCATGTAGGCACTGATGGAGAGCGCGGTTAATGTGTTCCTGACTGGGGAAAGATGTGAGTTCTGTAGTGGTCTGGACATTAAAATTGTGGGAGCGCAGGAGTTCGGTAACTTCGTGGAGTGTTTCATTAAGGGCTGGCACAGGGCGGCTGGTTGTTTGATCTATTGGTTCGTTTAGCTCCTGAAGCAGGGTTCTGGTGTCCGCCATCGTTTTACGTGCGAGTTGTGCACAGGTTTGTAGCTGTGAGGCTTTATCTGGGGTGGTGATCGCCAGGGCTTCGAGGCGTACCGTTAGAGATGTAAGGTCTGCGGCAACAGTGTCGTGCAGAAGTGCTGCAAGCTCGCGTCGTCGTAGATTACTTGTTTCCTCACGTCTCCGCTGTTGTCTGCGGGACCTATCTATCCACCATCCGATTACGGAGGCGAATACGAGCATCGCGGTAAAGACGATGAATGACTCTGGATCACCTTCTAAACGATGATGCTCCGGAGAGTAGAAACCAAGTAAAACAATTAGCGCAGCGAATATGAATCCGGTTACATGCTTATGTTGGGCGACAAGAATCGCCAGCAGGACTATAGCAGTCAGAGTAAGGATACCTGGATTGAGATCGCTAAAAATAGTAAAGGTAAATAATAAGAGGTAGAACCATGTCGCAGTACGAGGAGAAAAGGCAGCGAACGGAACACAAAGAACCAAAGCCAGATAAAGAAATCTAGTTGGTGCTTCTGTAGGGGAAACGACGAATACACTTAGAGACCACAGAAAGAGCATTAGGACACATAGAGCAGTCACAAGTGCAAAGCGGACAGATTGGTTTTTGTCAAAGACCACACAGATAGCATAAACGTCATTAGGCGCGGGATTTATTACGAAGACCTACTCCGTAGGCCCATGCTTATGTGCTACATGCCCAGATCATAAGGGAGTACTTCGTGGAAGAACACTTCGTTCTCCCTACGGCGAAAACAGCGTTGAAGCAAAGCGGTTTAGCGTTCTTGTGCAGCTACGGGTGTAATTATTGCCGAAGCCTGAGAATACTTCCCAGGTAGAAAACCTTAGTGCACCCGGCGGCCGCCGCAATGTGACGGCTATATTGAAGGAGTGAAAACCTCAGGGTGGAAACAAGCCATCAACCAACTAGCAGTGGCCTACCCCAACCGATTCGCGGACCACTTGTAAACCACGCCCGCACACAAACAAACGGACACTCTCCTTGAGTGTGGATAGTGGAGGCCTCGTGTGCAAGAAGATAGCGTCTTTCACACGAGGCCTCCCCATCCCTGTCGTTTAATCCTTTCCATTCGCCGCTGCGCATCGGAACATCGTGCGCCAGCGATGCCAATCGGCCCGAACTCTTCCTCAAGATGAAGACCCCGGCGCTTTACTTCATCAAGCAATCTAGCCAGCGGAACTTCCGACAATGGAAGTAAGTTCTTCTTCAACTCGCCAGGTTCGATAAAGCCCGCAATAGTAAGGGATTCAGCAACGCTCAAACCATAAACACGCGCGAACGTTACAACGTGATGCACATCGGGGGTCTGACCTGTCTTCCAGCGCGTTAGTACAGAAGCGCTGATTCCCATTTTCTCTGCTGCGCGACCTAGCGAGTCGTTACCTATTGATGCGTAGAAATATTCCCACCAGTGCTCTTTTGTCGCTGAGTGATTTTGCTCCATGACCTGAGAAGATAGTGGATACAATCCATCCTTTTACCTTTTCGTTGTTCTCTTTTCGGTCGTGGCTTTCGTTGTTCGTCGGTGGCCACCAACTCGTCCGTGCCGCGTCCCGCTCGTCCTCGATGCGCTCCAGGCGTAGACGTGCGGGAGGGCTGGCGTCGCAACACAGGCAAAGAGAGCAAGGGAACCTATGGTTCCCGCGCTAGCCCACGATACGATCCGATGCACTGTCTACAGTGGTGTTAGCTGTCGGCCTTAACCCACTGTTTTCCCAGTTCATCGGCTGCGTGCACAGTCACCTGATAGCTTTCCCTCCATGACAGGCAGGCACCGTTATGTAGAGAAGAATCGATCACCCAGGACGTGGGCATCCTCTAGCAGGGCAGGGAGATGGCTAAACAATGTCGCTAGCGCGCTGACCATTGTTTATCGGTGCTGCCAGTTCTGGGATATGACATGACCCTATGCCTATATGGCTACTTTTTGGTGGGTGGAGCGGAGTTGGTAGACCCGTGAGCGACTGACCCCCAGGAGGGTGGCCGTGTCGTCGGAGGATACGCCCTTGTCTTGGAGGGTTTTGACGACCCTTCGGATGTGTTGGGCGGCTTCTGTTTGCTGGCGCGCTGCGTGTTCGATAGCTGCTTTGGCGGATTCGATTTCTTCCTGCACATTGTCGAGGTTGACGGTCACGTCCACGGTCATGTTGGAGTGGTCGTGGTTGGGGTTGGCTGTGTCGAGGTAGTCGCGGACTTGTTGCTGCGCGTCTTTGAGGTGGGTGACGCTGGTGACGTTGTCGTCGTCGAGGTAGAGATCCCAGCCGTTGTCCCATTTGACGGCGGTGACTGTGCAGGTATTTCCGGTGGTGAGCATGGTGTTAGTTTCCTTTGTTGTTGGTTTTGCTTTGGTCGATAGCTTTGAGTGCTTGGCGGGTAACTCCGGGTGACACTTCGCGGGTGGCCGTGATGATGACCGGTCGCGGTAGGTTGGGGTGTTCCCAAACTTCGTGGTCGCCTTTGCCTTTCCTGGTTTTGGAAAAGCCTGCTTTGTGGAGCAGTTTGGTGAGGTCGCGGTATTTCATCGGCTTAGTCATACCCTATATTATAGCCCCCCTATAACGCAAGTGTCAAGGGGGGGTGTAATGTTTTGTGGCTAGGTGTTGGTGGCCCATTCGATGGTGATGGAGTCCTCTGCGCCCTGGGGTAGGTTTTCGGCTAGTGCGATCGCTTCTCGGACGCGTACATCGAGTTCGTTAAAAGTATCGGCCCAGGTGCTTACTCCGTCTAGGTTGGTGACTGTTGCTAGCCATTTTTGGCCTTCTCTGGTGATGGTGGCGGTGTACGTGTTCATCATGTGTGACCGCATCTCCTCTTTCCCTGACACTGGTTTCATCTTCCTTCCGGTACTCAATGCACGAACCCTGCGCCAGTCAATGCACGAACCTCGCGCGAGTCAATGCACGAACTTCCGGTACTCAATGCACGAACCTCGCGCGAGTCAATGCACGAACTTCCGGGAGTCAATGCACGAACTTCCGGTACTCAATGCACGAACCCTGCGCCAGTCAATGCACGAACCCTGCGATAGTCAATGCACGAACCCTGCGATAGTCAATGCACGAACCCTGCGATAGTCAATGTACGAACCTCGCGATAGTCAATGTACGAACTTCCGGGACTCAATGTACGAACTTCCGGGACTCAATGTACGAACTTCCGGTACTCAATGCACGAACCTCGCGCCACCGAATGCACGAACTTCCGGGACTCAATGTACGAACTTCTAGTGGTGCTGGGGTTAGTTGAGGCCGAGTTCTTTTTTGAGTTCTTCGTGTGAGATTTCCCCTGGCTTGTTGCGTGCGGCTTCTGCGTCTTGAATGTCTGCCTGATCTTCAAGGGCTTCCATGGCGCGCTGAAAGAAGTCTGGTGAGACGACGACGGCTCGCATTCGGCTCCCCCGACTCATGATGGCAATTGGTTCGCGCTGCGCTTCTTCAAAGAGTCGGCTTTGTTCTTGGCGGAATTGGCTTGAGGTCACTTCTTTCATGCCTCTAGAGTACATCTTGTACATGATGTGCTCTGTGCTGGCTTTATTGGTCGTGAGTTGTCTGCTCTGCGGCTTTCATGCGCGAGTCAATGTACGAACTTGCGCGAGTCAATGTACGAACTTGCGCCAGTCAATGTACGAACTTGCGCCAGTCAATGCACGAACCTCGCGCCAGTCAATGCACGAACCTCGCGCCAGTCAATGCACGAACTTCCGGGACTCAATGCACGAACTTCCGGTACTCAATGTACGAACCCTGCGCCAGTCAATGCACGAACCCTGCGCCACCGAATGTACGAACCTCGCGCGAGTCAATGTACGAACCCTGCGCCACCGAATGCACGAACTTTTTCGGTGCGGGTGCTGTCTATGTGGCTAGGTATTTGTAGAGGGTGGTTCTGCCGATTCCTAGCCTGCGGGCAACCTCGGCTTTCGGGACACCTGCGCCTATCCACTGTTTTGCTTGGGTGACTTGCTCGTCGGTGAGGGCGGGTGCGCGTCCGGTGTAGACCCCGCGTGCTTTGGCGCGGGCGATGCCTTCGGCTTGGCGCTCACGAATGAGGGAGCGCTCGAACTGGGCGATGCTGCCGAGGATTCCTAACATGAGTTGGGCGATGGGGTCTGCGTCTGCGGTGTAGGTTTGGTTCTCTTTGAGGAACTTCACGGTGATGCCGCGTTCGGTGAGTTCGGTGACGATGGCGCTGAGGTCGGTGAGGGAGCGAGCGAGTCTGTCCATGCTTGTGGGTTTGATCGCTTTGCGGCGGCTTTTTATGATCGCTCGGGGGCATTAATTTCCGATCACGAGGATGCTGGCGGCGGCTTCGATGACATCGTCGGTGATGGTCTCGAGTTGGTTGATCTTAAGCACTCGGGCGATCTGAGGGAAGAGGCGTTCAAGGAGGCGGAAGTTGCCCCGGGTGATGCGTTCGATCGCGGCGATAGCCTGAGCGTCGGTGAAGTCGTCCGGGTCAAGGGTGCGGCCGAGGCGTTTCCAATGGCGATCGAGGACGAAGAGCAGTTCATCGCGTCCTAGTGCCCGGTATCGGTGCGAAAATCCGAGACGGCTATAGAGCTGCGGGTAGTGGCGAAACCGCTGGTCGATGCCAGGCATGCCAATGAGGATGATCGCCAAGTGGTAGCGGTCGTGTTCATCTCGGAGAAGTTCGAGCGCGGTCGGGGCCAGTCGTTCGGCCTCATCGATGATGAGCAACTCGACCCACCTGCTGGTATGACCTGAGTAGGCGCCGGTGACCTTGCCGATGCTGCGCTGGTGTTCATCGATGCAGATGCCAAGCCTTGTCTGCAGGTGCGCGATCTCGCGCATGAGCTCTTTGGGCCTGGGGAGCACCTCTGGGGTGTAGAACACGGTCCGGCACCGGTTCGCAGTTGCGTAGAACTTGGCGTCGTCTTCGGTGCGCGGACCCCATTCGGTGATGAACGGTTCCACGGTGTCCCAGTGGGCGTATCGGCGTGCCGACTGAGTCTTGCCGATCCCGGCGTCGCCGTGACAGATGCCGATGGTGCGTTCCTTGCGTACCGCGTTGGCGAATTCGGTGAACCGGCGATGTTCCTTGGTGATGATGAAGTCCTTGGCCATCATT
>NZ_JBBHKY010000013.1:0-40902 GCF_037482665.1 Corynebacterium sp. H127 | reverse complement strand
ACTGCCGAGCATGTCCAGTTTGTGCAAGATGAGCTCAATGACACTCCGCGAATCGTGCTGGGTGGGTGCACTCCTCGTGAGATACTGATGAAAACACTCAATGGTGCATTCACAGCTTGACACCGCCCAGGATGCAGCTGAATCAGAATATTGCTCACCTGGAAAGTTCGGCAAAAGGGGTTCGCGTGTCAGGCCAACGCAGCGCAGCTGCCCATCCATAAACCCAGCCGGTTAGGCGCAATTGCGAATTGCTGATGAAACCATGTGCGCGGAAGGGGCTCCCGGTTAGCATGGAACTCGTGCACGCAACAGCAATCTTCGCAGGACTCGCTCTCGATCGGATTCTCGGCGATCCGCAACGTCATCACCCAGTGGCCTATTTCGGCTCGTTTGTGGGTGCGGTGGAAAAGTGCACCTACCGGGATTGCAAGTGGGCTGGTGTAGGGCTCGTGGCTGCGACAGTGGTACCTATGGTCGTCGTCACGCGCGCTGCTTATCGACGCGCCCCTGCGCTCACCACCGCCCTCGCGTTGTGGGCGGCTCTCGGCGGACGCACGCTTGAGGAGACTGGTGTGCGGCTTGCTACGGACCTAGAGCGCGGCGATCTCGACGCCGCTCGAGCTTGGATCCCATGGCTGTGCTCCCGTGACCCGCAGCTTTTGGATGCGGCCGGCATGGCGCGCGCTGCGGTGGAATCGATTGCGGAAAACACCTCTGACGCTGCTATAGCTCCCATCGTGTGGGCGGCCATCGCCGGCGCTCCGGGAGTGGTGCTGCATCGCTGTGTGAATACCCTCGACGCGATGGTGGGGTATCGAAACGATAGGTATAGCAACTATGGGTGGGCAGCGGCGCAGCTCGATGACGTGCTCGCTTTTGTGCCCGCGCGGCTTACTGCGGCGACGCACGTACTACTCGCGGCTACCCGGCGTCGTGGAGCGGCAGCGATCACCGCATGGCGCGAGGACGCGCCGCAACATCCTAGTCCTAACGCTGGTCCAGTAGAGGCGACCGCGGCAGCTGCTTTGGGCGTGCAGTTGGGCGGGGAAACTCACTACTCCTACGGCGTGGAACACCGGCCGACGCTGGGAAGCGGTCCACAGCCAGGCACTGGCACCATCCGGGATGCCGTCAGGTTAGCGCGCGCAACACAAGTGCTCGTTGCCATCGGGGTGATCAGACTTAGAAGCGTTCTTCCTCGTCACGCTGCCAGTTAGCTTGGTGTGACTTGGTGGTGCCGTAGCGGCTCCGTGTCGGTGCCGTGAGGGGTGTTTGCGCTTCTGCCGGCGATTCCTCCGCGAGCTCCTTCTGCTCTTCGCGCTCGCGGCGACGCTCCCGAAGTTCCGCGTATACGAAGTAGCCGAGCCCGATGGGCGCGAGCAGGCCGAAGGCGATCCATTGAATGCCGTAGGAAAGGTGAGGGCCGTTGTCCAGTTTGGGAAGCGGGAAGGCGGTGAGGACGCCGGGTTGCTCTTCGGCAAGCTGTACGTAGTCCTTGGCCAGGTTTAGGTTCGTGAGCTGGGAAATCTCCTCGGTGTCGATGCCGGTGACCATCTGGTGCCCGTCTTCCATAGTTGGGGCAATCTGTGGGGACGGCTCGTCGATACGGGCATAACCGACGATGGTGTGCTCCCCAGCGGGGGGCTTAGGGAAATTTGCTGGCAGGTGCCCGTTTTCCGGGCGGGTCCAGCCGCGATTGACCAACACAACCGTGCCGTCGTTCATCTTGAAGGGGGTAAGAGCATGATAAGCCGGTCCCGACTCAACTGGACGCACCCGCATGATTACTTCCTGCTCCGGCAAATAGGTGCCGGTGATTGCGACTCGCAGGTACTCGTTGTCGGCAGGCAATGCGCCGTCGGGGCCGAATACCTGGTCGAAGGCCACCGGGGCTTTATCAAAATGCTCGGAAATTAGCTCATTGCGGTGACTGACCACGTCATTCTTGTGGAGCTGCCACGGGGCGAGCAGGCTGAATGCCGCGTAGGTAAACGCGATGATGATGAGGAAGGTGATGATCCATCCGGGCTGCAGGAACGTCTTCCATGCTTTGGCATTCATAATTTCCCCAGTCTAATGCGCGGGGCAGGAAAAACAATTAGCGGGCGGAAGCACTCGCGAGCATCGTCTTCACCCAGGAGAGCATGCCCGGAACTGCGGCCTCAATTTGAGCGCGGGTGGTAGTGAAGTCGGAGGCTTCGCCATAGTAGGGGTCCGCAACTTCTGCGTTTTCCGTTGCCGCGGGATCAAAAGAACGCAGCAAGCGGATGCGTTCTGGGTAGATGTCGCGGTTGATCAAGTCTTGGACATGATTGCCGTCGAGGGCAACGAAGAGATCCGCGGAACGATGCTGGTCGGAGAGCTGTGATGCGCGGTGCTGGGATCCGTCGTGGCCCGCGTTGCGAAGCTCTGCGATGGCGCGTCGATCAGCGCTCTGCCCAATATGCCAGCCGCCGATGCCACAGGAACGCACCCGCACAAATCGGGTTAGGCCGGCTTCTTCGATGGCATCGCGGAAAATAATCTCTGCCATGGGGGAGCGGCAAATGTTACCGGTACATACGAAAACGACGTAGAGGCTTTCCGTACGTTCGGTATCAAAACCGTTAATGCTGGCGTGCCCATTCATCGACAATGCTCTCCAACTCCACTGGCGTTGCAGCCTCGAAGGCTGCTTCCTTGCGTTCACTTTCACTGCCGTATCCCCACGCGACGGCGACTGTCTCAATCCCGAAACTGCGCGCGCCTTCAATATCGTGGATACGGTCACCGACCATGAGGATAGCGCTTTCCTGTCCGCGAAGCTGCATCGTGTCCAAGACGTGCGCAATTACCGCAGATTTAGAGCGACGTTCCCCGTCTTCTTGCGCAGCTCCCAAGAAGTCAAACAACTCCCAAAACCCATGTTCGCGCAGTGCTTGTTCGGCAAAGAATTCGCCCTTACTGGTGGCAGTGCACAGCAGGAACCCTTGGAGCCGAGCCCAGTTGAGAAACTCGTGCATTCCAGGGAACGGCGAGCTCATCTTCCACCCCGTGTGGCCGTAGTGATCTAGATAGTGGGCAAGCGCTAGCTGGGCTTGGCCTGGGGCCATACCGAGGTCGAGCATCGTATCAATCATGGGAGGTCCGGCGATCTGAGAGATGCGTTCTTCACTCGGGATAGGCCAATTCATTTCCGTCAGTGCGTGCAGAAAGCTAGCGCGGATGCCCGGGAAAGAATCGATGAGGGTGCCGTCAACGTCAACAAGGAGGATATTCACACACTCAAGTGTGTCAGACAATAGAGTGGAACGAGTGAGTGTTCCTGATCCCTACCGATTCCATGGCGACGTTGAGGCCCGTGGCGCCCGCGTCGATTTCGCCGTCAACGTGCGTGGCTCCAAGCCTCCGGAGTGGCTGCAGCGCGTGCTTATCGACGCCATCGGCGACCTAGCTAGCTACCCGGATGCCTCCGATGAGAATGCGGCCCGGAAAGCCGTCGCACAGCTCCACGGCGTGTCCCCAGAGTCGGTGCTGCTCCTTTCCGGGGCGGCCGAAGGGTTTGCGCTACTGCCTAAGCTTCGTCCCCAAGCAGTCGCGCTTATCCACCCTGGCTTCACAGAGCCAAACGTGGTGTTCGAGGCTGCGAATATCCCCGTGCACAACGTGATTTTGCCACCGCCCTTCGAACTCGAAGGCGTAGTCGAACTCGGTGATACTGACATGGTGGTGGTGGGCAACCCCACCAACCCCACCGGTGTGCTGCACGATAAGAACGACCTCCTTGCGCTGGCGCAGGGCAAGTTTCTGGTGGTTGATGAGGCATTCCTGGATGTCACCGATGACTCCGAGTCGCTGTGCGCGACTGCTGCTTCTCGTACGGACCTGTTGGTATTGCGCAGTTTCACCAAAACTTGGGCGATCGCCGGGTTGCGCTGTGGCTATGCGATCGCGCATCCAGCGGTCGTCGCAAAGCTGGAGCGGGGGCGGGCTCAGTGGCCGCTGGGGACGCTACAATTGCGGGCCATCGCGGCTATAGCGCTGGGAGCCGTCGACGATGTAGAAAAGGAACGCGGCATCATCGCAGCGGAGCGGGCTACCATGACGGAAGCGCTTGGTCGCGCCGGATTCGAGATCGCTTCCGCAACGCAAGCGCCCTTTGTTCTGGTTCGGCCACCCGCCACCGATGCTGCAGCAGCCGAGGAGCTGCGACTCAAGCTCAAGGCCGCTGGCATTGCGATTCGGAGGTGCGATACATTCCCGGGGCTGGACCACAGCTATTGGCGGCTGGCGGTACGTCCCGCGAACCAGATCGCGGAACTTTTGAAGGAGATATAGGTGAGCACAGTTGGCGAAATCTGCGCGGTCATGGACCGCGCCTACCCACCGCACCTCGCAGAGTCCTGGGACCATGTCGGGTTAATCTGTGGTGATCCCGAGGCGAAGGTGAGCAAGATAGCTTTTGCCCTCGACTGCACGCAAGCAGTGGCCGAGCGCGCAGTAGAAATAGGTGCGCAGCTCCTCATCGTGCACCACCCGCTGTTGCTCCGTGGGGTGAACTCGGTGGCAGCGAATACTCCCAAAGGTAAAGTCATTCACACCTTGCTCAACGGGGGCGTAGCACTGTTCGCAGCCCACACCAATGCGGATTCTGCACGTCCTGGCGTCAATGATCGCCTGGCGGAACTGGTTGGGATCGTGCCGGGGCGGCCAATTGCTCCGAAGCCAGCAACAGGGGTTGATAAATGGGGCGTGATGGTGCCAGTGGCGGCAGCAGAGCAACTTAAAGCGGCGGTCTTTGCCGCCGGTGCTGGCGCGCTAGGCGACTACGCGGAGTGCGCTTTCCAATTTGAAGGTCAAGGACAGTTTCGTCCAGAGGCCGCTGCAGATCCTTTCGTCGGAAGGCAGGGACAGCTACATCACGAACCGGAGCTGCGCGTGGAGTTTGTAGCCCCGGTAACCCTAAGGCAGCGAATCCAGGAAGCGCTGGTGTCCGCGCACCCTTATGAAGAGCCGGCCTTTGACTGCGTGACCATCGCCTCTTTTGAAGATCCGGAAACTGCTTGTGGCCTGGGGCGCATTGGCGAGCTTCCTGAACCTATGACGCTGCGAGAGTTCACCCAACAGGTAGCAGATGCCCTGCCAGTGACCGAGTGGGGCGTCCGTGCCGCGGGCGATCCCGAGGCCATGATTAAGAAAGTCGCTGTTTCTTCGGGGGCAGGTGATAGCTTCCTGGATACTGTGGCTACGCTGGGGGTTGATGTTTACGTCACCTCGGACCTGCGACATCACCCGGTGGACGAGTACTTGCGCGCCGGGGGACCAGCAGTGATCGATACCGCGCACTGGGCGAGCGAATTCCCGTGGTGCGCGCAAGCCGCCGGGGTGATCGCTGACAGTGACATCGACAGCGTAGCCAGCATAGACACCGAGATCATTGAAATCCGTACCGACCCGTGGACCGTGTCCGCACACGCCCAGTAGGAGAAAACCATGAACATCACTAGCGCTGACCAGCGACTCCTGCTGGAGCTAGCTAATTTGGAGCGAACCCTGGACCTCGGACTGAAATCCGGATCTCAGGAAAAACAAGAATTGCAGGAACTGGAGTCACAGCGAGATCGCCAGCGTGAGCTCGCAGCAGCCAACCAGCTCAACGTTGCAGATGTAGAGCTGGATATCCGGCGCATCCAAGACGACATAGCTAAGCTCAATCGCCGCTACAAAGCCGATACCGCGGGACTAGGCGCCGCAGTTGACCCGCAACAGCGCCGTGACCTGGAGCATGACCTGGCTACTACGTCGCGTCGTCTGTCCGACATGCAGCAGGAACTCAAAGAAGCCCATGACGAAGTCAACGCTATGCGTGCCAACGCGGAGCGAAACGGCGCGTTGCTCGATGAACTGGAACAGAAGGTAGCCGCTGCTGCGCGTGCTGCGGAGGCAGCCGAAGAAGCACACTCTGCTACTGATTCCGCGGAGCGGGTAGCGCAGCTGCGTGGGCAGCTCTCCGCAGACATCCTTGCGGAGTACGACGATCAGCGTTCCATTTTCGGGGTCGGTGCCGCGGCATTTTCCGGGCGCTCCTGCGGTGGCTGCCACATCGTGTTGCCACCTGCAGCGCTATCCGAGATCCGACATGCTTCCGCAACTGAGATGCCACGCTGCCCAGACTGTGGCACCTTCTTGGTGCGTGTATGAAGCTCATCATCGAATCTGACGGTGGCTCCCGGGGTAATCCCGGAGTCGCTGGCTCGGGAACCGTGGTCTATGACGCGGACCGGAAGGTACTGCGAGAAATTGCCTACGTAGTAGGCAAAGCATCCAACAATGTCGCGGAATACCACGGCATGCTGCGTGGCCTCGAGGCCGCTGCTGAGCTTGGCGCTACCGAGGTGGATGTGTATATGGACTCCAAGCTCGTCGTGGAACAAATGTCGGGCAAGTGGAAAATCAAGCACCCCGATATGAAAGAGCTGGCTCTGGCGGCTAAAAAGATCGCCCGTGGGTTCAAGCGGGTGAACTACCACTGGATTCCGCGCGAGAAAAACAAGAAAGCCGACGCACTATCCAATGTTGCGATGGATGCCTGCGCTGCCGGAAAACCAGTAGGAATCCTGGGCGCAGAAAAGAAAGCAGCTGCCACTAAACCCGAACCCGCGGCAGCACCCTCGTGGCATGGGGCCAGCATGCGTCCGACACGCTTCATCCTTATCAGACATGGGGAGACAGCGATGTCGGTGGCTAAGCAGTATTCGGGGATGAGCGATCCCGCGCTCACGGCGAAAGGGGAAGCGCAGGCGGCGGCCGTCGCTCAGCGACTGGCTCGCCGGGGTGGCATTGATGCCATCGTGTGCTCGCCACTACAACGGGCCCGCCAAACTGCGGCTGCGATTGCTCAGGCCCTCGATGTTCCGGTGCGGGTGGTTGATGAGCTGCGCGAACTGGACTTTGGCACCTGGGAAGGGCGCACATTCTCTGAGGTGATGGAGAGCGACCCCGCTGCGCATGCAGCATTCCTTGCCGATACTAAGGCTGCCCCGACCGGCGGCGAATCCGTGCAGGCAGTAGCCCGCCGGGTGAAGAAGTGCGTTGAGGCGCTGACCGAGGAATACGGCGCCGCGAACATCCTCCTGGTTTCGCACGTCACTCCGATCAAGTGTGTGCTGCGCATGGCGCTAGACGTGCCGGCAGCTGTGGTGCATCGGATCCACTTGGATTTGGCGTCGATGTCCATTGCTGAGTTCTACGCCGATGGTCCGAGCATCGTGCGACTGGTCAATGACACGGCACACCTTTAGGATGCTTCAGCGCTGAACGTGCTGGTCGGGTAGGGTGGTGGCACTCAATCTTCCAGTTAAAAAGGAGTTCAGCATGTC
This sequence comes from Corynebacterium sp. H127, assembly GCF_037482665.1. Classification (NCBI taxonomy): domain Bacteria; kingdom Bacillati; phylum Actinomycetota; class Actinomycetes; order Mycobacteriales; family Corynebacteriaceae; genus Corynebacterium; species Corynebacterium sp. H127. Next base: position 33,544 of record NZ_JBBHKY010000013.1, on the reverse strand, counting down.
TCAAACAGTTGCCGGAATCATTGCGCGGGAACAGGGTGCGCCGGTTGAGCGGGTGAACGTAGTAATCCCTGATCCGGGACCCAATGACGTGGTGGTGAAGATCCAGGCGTGTGGTGTGTGCCATACGGATTTGGCTTATCGCGACGGGGACATTGAAGATGCTTTCCCGTTCCTGCTAGGGCACGAGGCAGCGGGGATTGTGGAATCCGTTGGCTCGGCAGTCTCTCACGTCTCCGAGGGGGACTTTGTAGTCCTCAATTGGCGTGCGGTGTGTGGCGAATGCCGCGCCTGCAAGAAGGGTGAACCAAAATACTGCTTCAACACGCATAATGCCTCCGTCCCTATGACATTGGAGGATGGCACTGTGCTGAAGCCGGCCTTGGGGATTGGTGCCTTCGCGGAGAAGACGCTGGTTCACGAGGGGCAGTGCACTCGGGTCAACCCGGAGGAAGACCCCGCGGCAGCAGGCTTGCTGGGATGCGGTGTGATGGCGGGCCTTGGCGCGGCAGTGAACACCGGCAATGTCGGACGTGGTGATTCCGTAGCTGTATTTGGAGTGGGCGGCGTCGGGATGGCTGCGATCGCAGGGGCAAAGCTTGCCGGTGCGACAACGATCATCGCAGTGGATCTTTCGGAGGAAAAGCTGGAACTTGCTCGCACGTTCGGCGCGACGCACACGATCAACTCCTCGGGCGCCACGGGAGCCGGGGACGAAGACTCTACCGTCGCCGCTATCCGCGAGCTCACTGGCGGGTTTGGTGTGGATGTAGCAATCGACGCAGTCGGACGCCCAGAGACCTGGAACCAGGCGTTTTACGCCCGTGATTTGGCGGGCACCGTCGTGATGGTCGGTGTACCAGGCCCTGCCGCTCGTATCGACGTCCCGGCTATCGACGTCTTTGGCCGCGGAGGCTCCCTCAAGTCTTCCTGGTACGGCGACTGCTTGCCAGAGCGTGACTTCCCGATGTACGTGGATCTGCACCTGCAGGGACAGTTCCCACTCGGTGACTTTGTGAGCGAACGTGTCGGCCTCGACGAGGTGGAGCAGGCCTTTGAGACTATGAAGACCGGCAAGGTCCTGCGATCGGTGGTAGTGCTGTAGCTATGACGCTTCGAATTGATCACGTAGTAACGCATGGAATTTTCGCGCTCGATGGTGGCGAGTGGGAAGTGGACAATAACATCTGGGTCGTAGGCGATGACTCCGAGGTTTATGTCATTGATGCCGCCCATGATGCTGACCCGATTATTGCTGCCGTAGCCGGCCGAAAGGTCAAAGGCATCATCTGCACGCACGCTCACAATGACCACATCACCGTGGCACCCGAACTCTCCGAACAGCTCAATGCGCCCATTTTTGTTCATCCTGGCGATCAAATGTTGTGGGAAGAAACCCACGGGGCGTTGGCTCATGAAGATTTGGTGAATCTCCAGAAGTTTCAGATCGCAGGCACTGACCTGCAGGTCCTCAACACCCCAGGTCATAGCCCCGGCTCCTGTTGCCTGTATCTTCCGGAAGCAGGCGAACTCTTCTCGGGAGACACCCTATTCCAGGGCGGACCGGGGGCGACCGGGCGTTCCTATAGCTCCTTTGACACCATCATTGATTCCATTCAGAAGTCCATCTTGACGCTTCCGGCAGAAACTATCGTGCGTACCGGACACGGTGATCACACCACTGTCGGAGCCGAGGCTCCGCACCTAGAGGAATGGATCAAGCGGGGGCATTGAGTTCCCGGTGTATAATTACGAAACGCGAACGAGCCGACCGGGTAATCGCGGCGCCATGTAGCGGCCTTTTAAGGCGTTTGACAGGTGTCGAGGAAAGTCCGGACTCCGCAGAGCACGGTGGTTGCTAACGGCAACCCAGGGCGACCTGAGGGAATAGTGCAACAGAAAGTAAACCGCCCGGGCAACCGGGTAAGGGTGAAAGGGTGCGGTAAGAGCGCACCGGCATTTCGGGTGACCGAAGTGGCCAGGTAAACCCCACTGGGAGCAAGGCAAGAGGCTGCACTTTCTGAGTGTGGCTGCGTGGGCATTTTCAGGCTGCTCGTCTGACGTCCACGGGTAGCTGCTTGAGGCTAGTCGGCAACGGCTAGTCCAGATAGATGATTACCGCCCGAAAGGGAACATAATCCGGCTCATAGGTTGGCTCGTTCGCCCTCATTCCTGCGGTTTCGTGGCGGTTTTCGCCTGCAGCTGCAACAATGGCTTCTCATGAAGCTTTATGCGGCCACCCTCAACTTCCGACCAGTTGCAGAAGAATTCAACGTCCCCACAGAATTCTCCCCGGAGCAACATGCTGAGGCTGCGGCAGCTCAGGATCGCTTCGCGGAGCAACGAGCTGACAAGCGGGATATAGAATTCGTGACGATTGATCCGGTTGGATCGATGGACCTAGACCAGGCAGTGTGCATCGAGCCTGCTGGTGAGGGATACCGGGTCTATTATGCGATCGCTGATGTAGCGGCATTCATCGCTCCGGGCAGCGAGCTCGAACGGGAATCATTTGTGCGCGGGCAGACCATTTACCTCCCTGATGAGCCAGCACGTTTGCACCCGGCGGAAATCTCAGAAGGCGCGGCCAGCTTGTTGCCAGAGGTGGATCGCTCGGCCGTGTTGTGGACTATTGAGCTGGACAAACAAGGCGAGGTGACTCACACGGATGTGGAGCGTGCCTTGGTGCGCAGTCGTGCACGATTGGACTATGACGGTGTGCAGCGAGACTTCAATTCTGGCAAGATGCACCCTTCGATCCGATTGCTTCCGGAGGTAGGCAGACTCCGTCAAGCCAGCGCATTGCGTCGTAGCGCGGTTAATCTCAGGCTGCCGAGCCAACGTGTGGACCGTCGTGAAGATGGCCGTTATGAGCTTGAGTTGGAACCACGGTTGGATGTGATGGAATGGAATTCCGAGATTTCCTTGCTTACGGGGATGGTCGCGGGGCAGATGATCGCCAAGGCTCAGCTTGGTATCCTGCGTACCCTGGGTCCAGCAGATAAGAAGTCACTGCGTCAGTTCGCAGTGGAGGCGCAAGCCCTGGGCTTTGATTACACGCCAGAGCAACCGGTAGGAGAGTTCATCGCCGGGCTTGACGTGACTACTAACGCCGGTATGGCTGTAATGCGAGAAGCTCAAAAGCTGCTGCGCGGCGCGGACTACGAGGTCATTGCTGGTGCTCCGGCTGCACCAGAGGATGTCCATGCTGGCGTAGGAGGATACTACGCGCACGTAACTGCCCCGCTGCGCCGCCTAGTAGACCGCTTTGCCACCGAGGCCTGCCTAGCCATCGCTAAGGGGGAGGAAGTACCGGAATGGGCGCGCGCTAAATTCCCGGAGGTAGCGGAATCCATGCGACGTACCACGGCCTTGGCCGGCAACGTGGATCGCGCCTGCCTCCGGCTTACGGAAGCAACCGTGCTCAAACCACACGTTGGAGATACGTTCACCGCCGTGGTTCTGGCTACTACTCCCGAGCAGAGCAAGTGCCGGATCTTCCTGGAACAACCACCAATGCTGTGTGGCTGCGCTGGCACCCCCGAAGAAGCGACGGAGGTTCAGGTCCGGCTTGTCGACGCCGATATCGCTGCGCGAACAGTGTCCTTTGCCTGGCCCGCCTAGCAGCTACTGAGACGGATGACCAGCAGGCCGTCCTCGGCAAGATCAGCGATGAGGTTCTCGCATTTGCGTTGCTCAGCGTGAACGAGGACTGCGCTGCTCACCCCAGCGTAAGAGCTGCGGGCTGCGGCTGCTCCGCGAGTTCTACACAACTTAACGAGCGCTGCTTCCTGCTCCGGAACAGCATGGTACAAGCTGCTTAACTCTGCTTGGGAATCATTGACTAGCTGTAGTACCTCTGGGACTTTACGTGCCCGCAGTGCCATCGTTGCCTGCGCGGCCCGAGCAGTCTCCGACTCATAAAAGCTCAGCCACCCTGAGGCCTCAGTGACGGCAGGCAACCCGTCTGGCCCCGAGGCCTGGTGTACAGCGGTGAGCCATTGCGCTACGCGCTGCGCGGCATCCGGTAGCCGACGCAGATTATCGACGCCAAAGGCTGCGGCTGCGGCGGCGAGAAAAGCGGAGCGCTCAGTGATATTTGCTGTGGTGGAAGGAGCAATTGGTGGCACAACCAAGAAGACACCGAAGTCTTTAGCAGACTCCCGGAGCAGCGGTGCTTTAGTTACAGAATCATCCGCGTAGTCCACGATGCTGTAGGAACTCGGGGCACCCCGCAGCGCAGTGGTGTATCGAGCGCGGGGCGCTGCGGACGTCGAAAAGGTGCTTGCCGAGGACGCGCACAGCTCAGCCAACCGTGCCAACAGTGGCGGGTCGAGTTTGTGGCCTGAGCCCTGAATGAGGATCTTCGCGAACGCCACCTCCGCGGCGAGGTCATCGCCCAATCCCACCCCGGCTGGGATTTCAGACAGCACGGTGATATTAAAGCCCTTGGTGTCGCGACTGAGGTATTGGCGATTGACCATGGACCACACCACACCGGCAAGACGTACTTCGATCCCACCGAGGGGAAGCTGGCTCGGAGGCGGGGTATCAATGCCATCGATGTGCTGTTGGGAAGCAGCGTATTGGGCGATCTCCGCGAGGGTGATACCGCCCGTGACTGACAGTGCTTCGCCGGTGCAATCATGCCCGTGCAGGGTGACCATGACGGTGTCGTCGTCACGCGGGCTGGCAGCAACGGCAACCTGGTGGTCGGCGACGGCACTGATCACGATGCCGCCAAATTGATCGGTGTGCTCACCGAGAAGAGTCCACGTGGCGGGCGCAGTGGCGACCTCTGGCGCGGTGGCATCATAAGCCGCTTGATGCAGCTCAGAGATTCTCGCGGAAATCGTTGAATCGGGGGAGGGCCACACCGGCATGGATTTCAAGGCTCCTTGGCTCAGATGAAACGTGGTTACTAACAAGTGGCTACCACTTTACTGAAGGGCGCTGCCGAGAGCCTGTGAAGGCCGAAAAACAAGTACCGTGGAGGTCACCCGTTTCCCGATTGATTGAAGGAGTTGTCATGGACGACGCAGATCTGCAGTGGTACTACAGCCCATCGAGTGGCCAGGTGGCGCAGGGGCAGGAGCTTTCCTGGGACGACCGGATGGGGCCTTATGCTTCCCGTCAAGAGGCTGAACAAGCGCTAGCGAAGGCAGCCGAACGCACGAAGGCCGCCGACAACTACGACGAGAAGGACGACGACTGGGGCGTCACCCCAGCCTGGGACAAAGACAAGTAGGAGTTAGCGCGCGGACTTCTTGGCTTTGGCCGCAGTCCGCGCGGCTTCCCGCTTCTTGGACTTTGCCAACTTCTTATAGGCGCTTTCGATGTCACGCGCCGCCTCGGCGTATCCGCGTAACGCTTCCGCTCCCAACTCGCGCTCCCGCTGGTACAACACACCATAAGCGAAGGTGTCTTCCACATGCTTGCGTGCCGATGTCGCCAGCGCGAGCAGCTCATCACGTGAAGTCACCGAATCTTGGAAATCGCCCAGGACGGACTGCATCTTCTTACATGCGGCGTACAGATCTTTGGTCTTGAGTCCCGTGGCACGACCTACGGCATCAGCTGAATAACGCAGCTTCTTCGCTGCCTTCCGCATGTTGTGGAAGTTCTCTTCCCGCTCGCGCAGCGGGGTTTCCGTCTCTTCCCATTCAGAAACCGCCACGTTGTGGCGCTTCATCAATTTCTTGTAGGCGGAGTCTAGGTGCTCGAATAGGGCGGATTCTTCCTCAAACTTCACCTGCTCCTTGGTGACATCTTCCTCGACCTCAGAACGTTGCTCTGCACTGGCCAGCGGTGGATGCGCGATGAGGTTTTCCAAACCTGCGAGCAAGGCGAAGTAGCGCTTGGAATTGAGCACTCGGACAATGGTGCGATGTGCGCGTTCGTATTTGCGCTGCATGTCATTTTCCAAGTGTGTGCTGGCAGCCTCATCGATGATGTGGTCGTCGTCCAAGCCGATGAGCATTTGGAAACGCTCGGCCACCACCTCGGCGTCTCGTGCCACACCCAGGGTGGCTGCGAGCAGCTTGAGTTCTTCTTCTAGCTCCAGGTATTCCTCGCCAACGAGGATGCCTTCAAAGGTCTGCATCAGGCTGCGTAGCTCGCGAGTAGCCACTCGCATTTGGTGCACAGAATCATAGTCATCACGGCGCACGGCTGGATCGACTTCCAACAACCGGTCACGGTTGATCCGCAACGCGTTGACCACGGCATGGGCCGCAGTATCTGGATCGAGTTCCGCCATAGCCGGGGGCAGGGGAGCGTAGTTGATGGAATTGCCCAGCGCCGCCACGAGCTTGGAGGGGCTGTCCGAAGCGACCGCTCCCGCCTCCTGGAACACCTGGTGCGCGGACTGGAGCAGCTGCGCATTTAAGGAGGTGTCCTCGCGCTCTAAGGCTTCCTGCGTCAACTCCAGCTCCCATTCCCGCCACATTTGCTTGGTTCCAGCAGGCAAAAGAGACCAAGCGGTGACGTGATCATCGCAAAACTCGGCGAGCGGAGTACCGGAGTCATCTGCCAGCACACTCTCGTGGCGTTCGTTATCTACCTGTGCAATGACCTGCAGCGGCAGGTCTCGCACGATGGCCCGAATTGGGTTGAGGATTTCGGCCGGGGCCTGCTCAGACTCCGCACCCAGTGGTAGTGCGATTTCCATTCGTCCGTGCTCCGCAGGCAGCTTTAGATGCCAACCAGCGTCTTTGCCGCCTGTGCGGCGCCGCAGGGTGATCTTCGACCGGGTGAGGCGAAGATCCGCAGTATCAAAATAGCGGGCGGACAAGTTGTGCACTGCGGTGCTGGAGACCGCAGCGATGCCGTCGATAAGCGCGAGCTCGGGGACCTCGGTGGTCTGCGATGCCGCGTACTTCACTTCGACTTCCATCGCAGTGGAAAGGGACTGGGTTGAATCGCTCATGGGGGTACCTGCCTGCACTAACGTCGGAACTGCGAGCACGAATCAAAAGAAAACTCGCAGGTGAGTTCGTCTTTAAGCTTATCGAAGAAAACGCACGCCCGGTATCTCCTGGCAGTTCTACGCATCTGCAGGCGCAGAATACGTACTGTTGTAGCTATGAATAGCCAACAGGAATTTGTGCTCCGGGCGCTAGAAGAGCGCGATATCCGCTACATTCGCCTCTGGTTTACTGACATCCTGGGATACCTCAAATCCGTGGCCGTGGTGCCTGCGGAGATTGAGGCAGCGTTTGAGGAAGGTATCGGTTTCGACGGCTCCGCGATCGAGGGCTTTTCCCGCGTCTCCGAATCCGACACCGTCGCGCGTCCTGACCCGTCGACCTTCCAGGTGCTGCCCTTCGAGCACGATGACCCGGAACCTCATTCTGCTCGCATGTTCTGCGATATCACGATGCCCGATGGAGAGCCATCCTGGGCGGACCCGCGCCAGGTACTGCGCCGCAACATTCACGCAGCCGCGAATGAAGGTTTCACCTGCTTCATCCACCCGGAGATCGAGTTTTACCTGACGAAGGATCTCCCCGCAGACGGTTCGCCACCGGAGCCCACCGACTCGGGTAGCTACTTCGATCAAGCCATGCATGACGAGGCGCCGCATTTTCGACGCGATGCCATCGCCGCACTAGAAGCCATGGGCATTTCGGTGGAATTCTCTCACCACGAGATCGGCCCCGGTCAGCAAGAAATTGATCTGCGCTACGCAGATGCGCTGACCATGGCCGATAACATCATGACGTTCCGCTACCTGGTTAAGGAGGTGGCACGTCGAAACAACGTTTATGCCACCTTCATGCCTAAGCCTTATCAAGAGCATGCAGGATCAGCGATGCATTCGCACATGTCCCTGTTCGAGGGGGACACCAATGCCTTCCATGATCCAGACGACGAGTACAACCTGTCCCGTACCGCGAAGCAGTTCATCGCGGGCATCCTTAACCATGCGCCAGAGATCTCGGCGGTAACCAATCAGTTTGTGAATTCCTACAAACGGTTGATGTTCGGCAATGAGGCCCCGACCGCCGCGACATGGGGTATCTCCAACCGCTCCGCGCTGGTGCGCGTGCCGACGTACAGCCCAGGCAAAGTGCACTCCCGGCGCATCGAGATCCGAAACCTGGATTCCTCTGCGAACCCTTACCTGGCGTACTCGGTCTTGTTGGCTGCCGGACTGAAAGGGATCAAAGAGGGATATGAGTTGCCCGATCCCGCAGAGGACGATATTTCCCTGCTCACCCGTCGTGAGCGCATCGCCATGGGATATGAAGATCTGCCACAAAGCCTCGATCAGGCGCTGATCTTGATGGAAAAATCGGAACTCGTCGCCGACTCACTCGGCGAGCACGTCTTTGAAGTCTTCCTGCGCAATAAGTGGCGGGAGTGGAAGGACTACCAGGCGCAGGTTACCCCGTGGGAGCTACGCACAGACCTCGGTTACTAATTCGGTACGGCACTCATCTCGAAATAAGCCGCGCAAGCGCGATTCAAGGAGTCACATGTCCAGCCCTCGTTCCTCCCGGTCCAGTTTGCCCACCCCGGGCGCGCTCAGCCTGCAGGCAGCTACAGCAGTTGCTGATTTAGAACAGCTGGGCTGGTACAACGCCGAGTCCCTGGATGTGCTGTGGGCGTTGTCCGGAGCTGGTGACGGCGATCTTGCTCTCAATAACATCGTGCGCTTGCAGGAGTGCTTGGTTTCCCTGGGACAATGGGAGGCTTTCGATACCGCCTTACGTAATGATCTAGCCTTCCGGGTGCGCCTGATCGCGCTACTAGGGGCCTCTCGGGCTATGGGCGATCACCTCGTGGCGCATCCGGAACTGTGGACCTTGTTGCAGCTGCCATTGCCAACCTCAGCGGAGCTGATGCAGCAGATGCTGGCTAGTGTGGCCGCAGAACCTGCCGGGGTTCCGGGGGATAGCGCCCAGGCTGATTGCAGCACCCCGGGTACTTATCGGGCAGCCGCGGCCACGGCCGAACAAGAGCGCGCGTTGAAAATCGCCTACCGTAGTTTGTTGATGCGCATTGCCGCTCACGATGTGGCTGGCACATACCCCTTTAATTCGCGTCGTCCGGGGCAACCGCCAGTTCCTTTTGCAGTGATTTCGGGGCTGTTGGCAGATCTGGCCGACGCCGCACTCACAGCCACGTTGGCGGTGGGAGTACGCAAAGTTTATGGCGAAGAAGTGCCGGCTCAGCTTGCGGTGATGGCCATGGGTAAGTGCGGTGCGCGCGAACTGAACTACATCTCTGATGTAGACGTGGTCTTCATTGCGGAGCCTGCCGACGAGGCAACCACGAGGCTAGCTGGAGAGCTGATCCGGATCGGGTCGAAATCATTCTTTGAGGTGGACGCTGCCCTGCGCCCGGAGGGCAAATCCGGCGCGTTGGTGCGCACCCTGGAATCCCACGTCACGTACTACAAGCGTTGGGCGCACACCTGGGAGTTTCAGGCGCTGCTCAAAGCCCGCCCGATGACGGGATACTTACCCTTGGCCGAGGCGTATCGTGCAGAGCTCGACCCGATGGTGTGGGTGGCTTCCGAACGAGACAGCTTCGTGGCGGATGTGCAGGCGATGCGTCGGCGTGTGATAGAGCATGTGCCTCAGGAGCTGCGGGAACGCGAGTTAAAGTTGGGCATCGGGGGGCTGCGCGACGTTGAGTTTGCAGTGCAATTGCTACAAATGGTGCACGGCCGCAGTGACGAGTCGCTCCGCGTCCGCTCCACAATCGACGCGTTGCAGGCGCTTATCGACGCCGGTTATGTTGGTCGCGAAGACGGGCACGTCCTCATTGAGGACTACGAGTATCTGCGGCTACTGGAGCACCGCCTGCAATTGCAGCGGCTGCGCCGGACGCACACCATGCCGCCCGAAGAAGACGAAGATAACCTGCGTTGGTTAGCAAGGGCAACTGGAACGGTGGGCACGGGCGCCCGGAAGAGCGCGGAGATTCTGGCAGAGGAATTCCGCCGGGTGCGGATGAACATTTCCACGCTGCACTCCAAGCTGTTTTATCGCCCGCTACTGGAATCCGTGGCCGCATTGTCCGTGGACACGCTACGACTTTCCTCGGAAGCTGCAAAACGCCAGCTGGCTGCTTTGAACTACCACTTCCCAGAGCGTGCCTACGAGCATCTGACCGCTCTGGCAGCCGGAAACTCGCGCAAGGCGAAGATCCAAGCGATGCTGCTGCCAACGCTCATGGGCTGGTTGGCCGATACTGCAGACCCGGATGCGGGATTGTTGAACTATCGGAAGCTTTCCGATGCTGCGCATGAGAAACAGTGGTTCCTGCGGATGCTGCGAGATGAGGGAGTTGTGGGGCAGCGTCTCATGCATATCCTGGGAACATCGCCATATATTTCCGAGTTGCTATTGGCTACTCCCGACGCGGTACAACTGCTGCGTGATGGTGCCCATGGTCCTAACCTGTTGCAGTCCAACCCTGACACCGTTTCGAACTCATTGGTCGCCGCGGCCTCCCGCCACCCGGATCCAGAAAAGGCGGTAAAGGTGGCCCGCAGTCTGCGGCGAGTGGAACTCACTCGGATCGCTGCGGCGGATTTGTTGGGCCTGATGGATGTGAAGGAAGTGTGCGTCAGCCTTTCCCGAGTGTGGGATGCGGTGTTGGAGGCTGCGTTCAATGCCGAGATAGCGGCAGCCACTCCGGAAGGGGAGGAGCCTCTGGCCCGCATCGCCGTAATTGGTATGGGGCGTCTTGGTGGCCAAGAGCTGGGCTATGGTTCGGACGCAGACGTGATGTTTGTGTGCCAGCCGCATGCTGGTGCAGAAGAAAACGAGGCCATCAAATGGGCCATCGGTGTGTGTGACAATGTTCGACGTCGACTAGCTAAGCCTTCGCAGGACCCTTCCCTTGAGGTTGACCTCGGTCTTCGTCCCGAAGGGCGCTCGGGTGCGGTGGCGAGAACGATGGAATCCTACGAGCAATACTACGAGCGATGGGGCGAGACCTGGGAGATCCAGGCCTTGCTGCGAGCGGCCTTCATCGCCGGTGATGAGCCCCTGGGCACTGCCTTTATTGCGATGATCGAACGATTCCGCTACCCGAAGGGGGGCGCCTCGCCCAAGACCGTGCAGGAAGTCCGCAGGATGAAGGCTCGGGTAGATAATGAACGGTTGCCGCGCGGCGCGGATCGCAACATGCACACCAAACTCGGCCGTGGCGCGCTGACGGACATCGAGTGGACCGTGCAGCTGCTAACGATGCTGCATTCCCACGAGTACCCAGACTTGCGTACCCCATCGACCTTGGAGGCACTCGATGTGATCGAAAAGCATGAGATCATCGCCTCCTGGCAAGTCGAAACACTCCGGACGGCATGGCTGACTGCGACGAACGCACGTAACGCGCTGGTGCTCACGAGGGGGCGGCGCACGGATGAACTGCCACCATCGGGCCCGCACCTAGCCTCGGTAGCTGGTGCTGCGGGGTGGGGGCGGTCCCGCTCGCAGGAGTTCCTTGACCATTATCTCAAGACCACGCGCCGGGCTCGCGCCGTGGTGGACGAGGTGTTCTGGGGCGAGCCTGCCTTGGACCGTTAACTTGGGTTAGCCTGGGGCGTACAGGCAACGATCAAAGGAGCAAGTCATGGGAATCTCGATGTCACTAGACCTCGGCAGTGCCACACTCGCTGAACTCGCCGCGCTCGTCGACGCAGCCCAAGCTGCAGGAGTCAGCATGGACACCGTCGTACGTGTCGACGCCGAGCAACTCACCATCGACATGGGCGAAGTCATCCGTCCGGAAGTAGTTGAAGCCGAGGAGGTGGCGGGTCCGCACATCTCTGCTGGAGCTGATGCCGTGCGGGACACCGTCCGACAAGTGTTGGGTGAGGAAGCCGTCCGTAATGTAATTGACTCGCTGATCCTAAAGAATTCGCAGCGTAAGAGCTAAATTTTCAGACTGCGCAGTAAACTGGCAGCCATTCATGGCTGCTTCAGATGCGCTTGGCAACCTGGTCTTAGTTTCCGGGAGTGAAGTAGAAACCAGCAACAAGGAAAGCTCTTCTCACCGCTTTCACGCACCCCAACTCAGAGTGCGCCAACAGTGCTTGTTTGCAGATTACTTCTAGGAGAACCGCCATGCGCGCGAATTCAATGACCGCAAAGATCCTTGCCGCCGGAGGAATTGGCCTTGCAGCCCTAACTGGCACTGCAGCGTTTGCCTTCGCCGCCGAGCCCGATACCCCCGCGACCCAGCAACAGCCAGACGGGAAGGACGGTTTGGCGCAGCGTCTCGGAGTCAGCGAAGAGCAACTACATGAGGCGATGGATACGGCTCGACAGTCTGATGCTCAGGATCGGGATCAGGCGCTGGCAGACGCCTTAGGCATCGATAAGGCCACGGTGACGTCCGCGATGGCTGAGATGCACAGCGAACGTCAGGCTGCGGTCCGGGAGGACCTGTCCAGCCGCATTGATGCCGCTGTCACCGAAGGAAAGCTGACTGCTGCGGACAAGGAATCCGTTCTGAAGGCTTTTGATGCCGGCCTGCTCGACCCGCAGGCACTCAAAGTTAAGGGGCTCGATCGTGCCCCAGGTGGCGAGCGTGGACATCACGGCGGCAAGCGGGAAGGTGCCGAAGGCACGGCACTAGAAACACCAGCTGAGACCACCGCTGGCTAACGTCAGGGGGAATCAACTCTCGACGGCGGGTCCTGGGCTGCGCAGCGCCAGGGCCCGGGTCAGCACTAGCCCAATGATGCCGATGATCCAAACTACGAACACCGCCCACCAGGCGATGCGGAAATCCGCCCAGGTCCAGACTCCATCAGAATAGTGCGCCAACAACAGGCCGATGCCCTGAGCGGAGATCATCGCGGCGCTAAAGCCGCCCATGTTCGCCAACCCAGTTCCTGTCGTGACCACTGCATGCGGTAAGGACTCTCGCACGGTGTCAAAGCCGTAGTTGGCTGCGGGGCCGAGCAGCCCGAGTAGGCCGGCGAGGGTCGCTATCGCTAGGAAGCCGCGCGGTGTGGTGCTCATAAAGAAGGCGATCATCGATGCCAACAGCAGCACGGTGTATCCGAGGGAAAACAGTTCACGCTTGCGACCGGCGCGTGCGGAGATGATGCCATGAAGCGGACCTGCAAGAATCGTCACAATAGTGTTAATGACAAGCACAGAAGCTGCTTGAGATTCATCGAGTCCCATACCGAGCGTCATCGTTGGCATACCCCAGAGCAGGTTGAATACGATGAGGGGCATCAGCATGGTGAAGTGGTTGAAAAATCCCATCCAGCACACCGGTAGGCGCAGGACGTCGAGAAGCGAGCCGGTGCGCTTAGTGCGTACTTCCGTTGGGCTGTCATGAATGAGGATGTTGGCAGCCAGCGCCACCAATACCCCGATCCCGCCCAGGGACAGGAAGGCCAGTCGCCAACCGGATGCGCCCAATAACGCTAAGAAGGGCACCGCAGAAAGAAACTGGCCGGCCTGGCCGACGGCGGCGGTGAGTTGGGTGAAGAGCGGGGTGTGCTTGAGCGGAAACCAAAACGGCAGGATACGCATGACCGAGAGAAAAGCGGAGGCATCGCCGGCCCCGACTAGTACGCGCGCGAAAATCGCGACGGAGTAGGAAGTAGTCAGCCCGAGGATGATCTGGCCGATCGCCATGATGAGTGCCCCGGCAAATAGCAGTCGCCGCGCTCCGAACCGGTCAATTAGAATACCCATCGGAATCTGCACCAGCGCATAGGTGCCCACCTGCACTGAAGTAAATACCGCTAGCTGCGCAGCGTTGATATGGAAGTGATCCACCGCGGCGACGCCAGCTACGCCCATGGAAGTTCTACCCGTGATCGCCATGACGTACACCAGGACTGCAGCGGTCCACACGATGAGCGCGGTTCGGCTGAGCTGGCTACGGGGATCGAAGCCGCTAGTAGTCATCTATGCCAGGTGACCTGAGACGATGACGTTGTAACCGAGATCCGTCGTTCCTGACACGGAGCATGCGATCAGGACGATGCGTCCGGCTTTGTGCTCGTCCATGAGCTCCTGATCCTCAATGGCCTCGTATTTGTCCACGAGCCAGGCGTTGTCAACGATCCATTCGCGCTGGTTGCCAGCAGCATCAGACAGGGTGATACGGGAGCCATTGAGAACGTCCGATGAGTAGCGCCCCACGGTGCCTCCGGAAACAGCAGTGACCTGCTCGGCTGGCTGATTCAGGTCGACGTCTGCGGTCACTACCTCTGAAATCGAGTTGAAGACCAGTTTCTGCTGACCCCACGCGTGCCCCAGGACGTACATCGTGCCCTGTTCGGCTTGGGAAGGGTTAACACCCCACCCTTTCACCCAGCGCACCATTGTTTCCTGCGGGCCGGCAGGGTTCAGCGGAAGCTCATACGGCATTTCATCGAACGTCGCCCCAACGACGGATGCCGGGCCATTCATCTCAAAGCTGCCGCTAGTTTGCAGCGGAGGTCCCTGATTGACCGTGGAGGTAGGTTTGTCCGAGGGCAGTGCGCTTGAGCTGCTTATCGACGTCTCCGGTGCGTCCGCAGTCCCCAGCTCATCCTTGGCGCCACATGAGCTGAGGGCGAGAGCTGCGCATAAAACGACTGCGGTGATTGTGATGCGTTCCATAGGAAGCTACGATACCGAATACTCCCAGCCCTGCACGCTGTAACGAAGCGTTTCTCCCGGTTTCGGAGCGCGGAAAAACAGGCGGGAGCCGTGGACGCGGGGGAGTAGCTCAAGTGCTGAGCGGAACTCAAAATTGTCCGGATCATCGGCGTACCCAGCGGGTTCTTCCTCTGTCAAGGCGACGAATTTGCCGAAAGTGGTGTATTCGAGCCGACGCAGCGGAGCGCTAGTGGCGAGCTTGGCTGTGATCACTTGGATGCCGGCTAGCTCTTCATCAGAGATGTCGGTTAATGCGTTTTCCCTATCAAGGTCGCAGAGTGCGAAGGGGTCGCGCCCTAGGGTGATCGTCAAGGCGGCGATGGATTCCCGAGCCACCAGCACGGCTTCTGGCTCTGTAAGTGCGAATACCGGGGCTAGCACGCCTTCGCCTACTACGATGCCCTGGATGCGAGTGCCAGCGAGGAAAGGAACATCGTTCAGCCAGACGCGCCCCGGTACCCAGGGGCCGTCCGTCCGGAGGAATACCGTGCGTAAAGTTGCTACCGCAGCGGGGAGATCCGCCTCAAAAACTGTGCAACTGTATTCTTGCTCGGATCCGACAGTACACACGGTGACCACATAGCGGTCCTGCACCTTGTGCCGAAACGCGTACAGCGCGACGCCGTTGAACTCCTCGGCGATCCGAGCTGACTGCAACCCGAATCTTTGCTCCAACTGACGTATCTTGTCCCGGCTCATGGTATTCCAGCTTAGACCGCCACCTGCCGTGGTTACTTAATTTCGCGGCCGAAGTGACGTTCTACTTCGGTATCGCTGCCTGCAGCACTAGCTGGATTCTCGCTCGAGTTAACTTCGTCTTTGAGCTCGCGTCCGAAATGGCGCTGCACTTCTACGTCTGGTTTCTCCGCAGGGGCGGGAGTTACTTGATCGGAACTGTTTTCGGTGCTCATGGTTTTGCTCCTGGAGGGCGATGGAAGGAAAGCCTAATGGGGCCGTAGCCCTAAGACTACGACCCCATTAGTTAATGCGCAGGGTTAGCTTTTGACTTACTTGAAGTCGCGGCCATTCTTGTTGACGTCTACGCCATCAACGTCGATCTTTTCCTTGCGAACGTCCTCGGAAACGGTTTCGGTGTCGCGTACGACATCCTTCTCCAGGCGAACCTCTTCCACCGGGACGGTCTCCTTGTTTACAGTGACGCGCTCCTCATGCAGGGTGACGGATGCTTCTTCCTCGCCGATGCCAGCGTTGGAGATGCCGCCCTCGCGTGCAGTGCCATTAACAGGGGTGCGCTCGACGCGGACCTCTTCGCGGGTAACCGGAACCTCAACGGTCTCGGTGTCCTGAACCACGTACTTGCGAAGGCGAGCCTCGCCGGTGTTGACCTTTTCCTTATCTACGGACAGGCGCTCCTCGGAGCGGACCAGAGATTCGGAGTCGCCAGCGTTGAGGTCGCGACGATCGTGATCTACATTCGCGCCGGCTACGCCAGCACCGGCAACGCCCGCACGGTCGCGCTCGTAGCCTTCGGTGTGCAGCTCGCGGTCACGATCGGAGTGGTTGTAGCCACCGTAGGTCTCTACGTCCTTAACATCAGACAGGCCGTAGTGGCGGTAGATCTTCTCCTGATCAGCTGGGGTGAGAGCGTTGTTGACGTCCATGTCAGGTGCGTCCTTGATGCGGTCCTTAGCAAAAGCCAGCTTCAGATCGTTGCCGGAGAAGTTGTGGCCACGCAGCGGAACCAGGGAGGAGCCGAGGCCGAACAGGCCGTGGCCGACCTCTACGAAGGTTGGCTGACCGGTCTTATCGTCAACGAAGATTTCCTTGACATCGCCAAGCTTGTCGCCGGTGTTGTCATAAGCAGTCGCGTTGAACAGGTCCTGAATGTTCTTAGTGTTATTCATCTTTCGGTGCCTTTCTTTCGTACTGTTGTTGAATCTTCTTTGTCTCTCCCGACATCGTTCCGCTCTCGGTCTTCCTGTCGGATTTCCGTTGCGATCTTTCATTTGGCTAATCGGTGCTTCCCGATGTCGGTGATTCCAACGTTAACCATTTCGGCTCACGGCTTGCCACGAATTTGTGCTGATCACACGGCTGTGAAAGCGCAAAAACCGCCAATGTTACGGTTCTGTGACTTTTGCAGTTTCTCGAGCGATGCAGGGAATTTATTTGAATAATTTTTGCCCTTGCGTGGCAAAAATCAACAGTTGGTCACGATTAGAAAATCTGCAGTTTTCGGCCCCGTTTGGCCCGAAGTCATGTCGATTTTGGGATCAAAAAATCCGGATGCCTCTCGCTGAAATTGCGAAAGAGCACCCGGATTAAAAACGCAGAAGTTCTGCTCTGAAGCTAAAAAACTACTGTGCTGGCTTCTCGCCCTGCTCAGCCGGTGGTGCTGGTGTTTCTGCAGGCTTGTCTGCAGGCTTGTCTTCTGGCTTGTCTTCTGGGGCGGGAGCTTCCGGTGTCGCAGTTTCATCGTCGCCAATTACTGGAGGGACACCTTCACGGGAAGGTATGCCACCATTGTTTGGAGCTGGAGCTTCACCAACAGGCGCTGCTGGTGCCGGTGCTGCATCTCCTGCTGGTGCCGGCTGTGGAGCTGGTGCCACTGGTGCTGGAGCATTCCCGCCGGCGTTGCTGTTGCCAGTGTTGGAATTAGCTGGCTCTTGGCCACCTGCGGCATCTGGTGCGGTCTCAGATGCGCTTGGCTTAGCCGAGGTAGTGGTTGGCTTAGCGGAGCTGCTGGCTGCCGGGGTAGAAGTCTTGACAGGCTTTGCAGGCGCGTCATCTTTTCCGCAGGCGGTCAGGGATAGGCCGGCCAGCGTGATTGCGACAAGCGCTACACCGCGACTGAGAGGGGTTCGAATTGACATGTGTTCCTTTCAATAATGGCAATGGTACTCACCTGATTCTTTAGGTAAGAGCTAATAAAAGTGCTGCAATCAGACGACGTGTCCCAGAAATACCCCCGTATGATAGTAGCCACGGCGCGAAAAACCCCGCAGTTTGCGGATCTTTAGTGATCCAAATCAAACTGCGGGGCCTTAAGTTAAGGGGCGAATCCTATACGTCGTAGTACAGCTCGAACTCCAACGGGGTTGGGGTCATGCGATTCGGGGTGATCTCGCGGTCATACTTGTACTTGATGTAAGTATCGATCAGGTCCTCGGTGAAAACGTCGCCTTCGGTGAGGAACTCATGGTCGTCGGCAAGCGCGGCCAGCGAAGCCTCGAGGGAGGTCGGGGCGGTCGGGATGCTTGCTGCTTCCTCTGGTGGGAGCTCGTAGAGGTCCTTGTCCACGGGAGCGTGTGGCTCGATGCGGTTCTTGATGCCGTCGAGACCGGCCATCATCATCGCTGCGAACGCGAAGTATGGGTTGCCGGAGGAGTCAGGAGCGCGGAACTCAATGCGCTTAGCCTTCGGGTTGGAGCCGGTGATTGGGATACGCACCGCAGCGGAGCGATTGCGCTGGGAGTACACCAGGTTGATGGGAGCCTCGAAGCCTGGCACCAGGCGGTGGTAAGAGTTCAGCGTAGCGTTGGAGAACGCAAGGACAGCACCTGCGTGATGCAGGATGCCACCGATGTAGTAGCGAGCTAGGTCGGACAGGCCTGCGTAGCCGTTTTCGTCGTGGAATAGCGGCTTGCCGTCCTTCCACAGTGACTGGTGCGCGTGCATGCCGGAGCCGGCATCGCCAGCCAGTGGCTTTGGCATGAAGGTGGCGGACTTGCCGGCGGCGCGTGCGGTCTGCTTGATGATGTATTTGAAGGTCTGCAGATCATCCGCGGCGTGCAGCATGGTGTTGAACTTGTAGTTGATCTCCTGCTGGCCAGCACCACACTCGTGGTGGAAGCGCTCGACCTCAAAGCCAGCATTTTTCAGGTGCTTAGCCATGTCATCGCGCAGGTCTACGACGCCGTCGTAAGGCGCGTTGGGGAAGTAGCCGCCCTTGATGCGGTTCTTATAGCCCAGGTTGCGGGAGCCATCGAGGTTGTACTCCTCGCCGCGGTTCCACCAGCCTTCATCAGAATCCAACTCATAAAAGGCTGCGTTGGTGTCGGCGTGGTAGCGGACGGAATCGAAGAGGTAGAACTCGGCCTCAGCACCGAAGAAACAGGTGTCAGCGATACCCGTAGATGCCAAGTATTCTTCAGCCTTGCGGGCGACGTTGCGTGGGTCGCGGGAGAACGGCTCGCGGGTGAACGGATCATGGACGAAGAACTTCATGTTCAGCGTCTTGGCCGCACGGAAAGGATCAATCATCGCGGTCTTCACATCCGGCAGCAAATTCATGTCGGATTCTTCGATGGTGGTGAAACCTCGAATGGACGATCCGTCGAATGCCAGTCCCGCTTCCGCTGCTTCTTCATCGAACATGGAGGCCGGGATGGAGAGGTGGTGCTCCGTGCCGGGGACGTCGGTGAATCGAATATCAAGGAATTCGACGTTCTCGTCCTTGATGTACTTGATTACATCTGCGACGTTTTCAAATGCCACGTGGTGCTCCTCGCGGGTGTGGTCCGATGACGGTTGGCGCGCGCATCGGGCCGGGCTGGTAATTATCGAACTACACACAAACTACGCATGCATAGGCTAAAGCGCCGGAAAATTATTCACTGGCGCATAGATCCAGTGTACAAAGTTCCCACAGAATTAGGTGAAATTGCGCGCTCATTTCGTTCACGGATAGATTGCTAGGTATGTCTGAACCCAAGCGCAGTTGGATTGAGGGGCCTCAAATCCCTGGCGATTATGATGAACTCGGCCCTGGTAAGTGGCCCGGGGAAAAACTGGGGCTCCCTGAGAAGGGCAACGGCGCTTTGGCTTCCGTCCTCCGGCGATGCGGTGGCATCACCCTGGACTGGTTCTTTGCCATGTTCATCGCCATAATCATCCGAAACTACACAGCCGATTTTGGTGGGGTGTCCACACTGACCCTGGTGATCTTTGTCGTCATCTCGGTGATCAGCGTGTGGCTCTTCGCCCGCACTCCAGGGCAAGCGATGATGAAGATGGGGGTGGCGCGTGTCGACGCCGAGGAGCGCGTCGGCTTGTGGCGTGCCCTTATCCGTGCTGCGTTGACGGTGTTCATCTTGCCCCCAATCATGGTGGACTCAGATGGCCGCGGCCTGCACGACCGCGCTACTGGCACTGCGGTGATTCTGGGATAGCTTGCCTCAGACTAAGGCAAACAGGAGCACTTGGGCGGCCACGATCTTGGCCACCATGCTCAAGGGGTACACGGAGGTGTAACCGATGGCAGGCAGTTCGTTCTTCGCCTGATCGCTGGCGTAGCCCAGGACAGCCGGATGGGTTTGCAGACCAGCCAAGATGCCTGCCGTTTGGCCAAAGGGGATCCGCAGCACCTTGTGGCCCACCACGAGAGTCGCCACGCTCACGAATAGGGTGAGCAGCGCGCCGAGTCCGATGACCAGCAATGAGGCGGGGTCAGACATCGCCTCCGCAAAACCCGCTCCTGCCGTAGTCCCGATGCCCGCCAAGAACAGCGTGATTCCCAGCGATTGGAGCGCCTGGATTGCAGAATACGGGGCCTGCCAGACAATAGGGCCAGTGCGTCCCAGCGCACCGAGGACGAGTGCCACCAACAAGGGGCCACCGGCGTTGCCGAGCTTCAGCGTCATTCCACCGGGCAACGGGAGCGCGATCATGCCAACCAGCACACCCAGCGTGATGCCGATAAGAAGCGGGATCAAGTTGATGTCGGAGACGTTTTTGTAGGAATCGCCAAAGAGCTTGGTCGCTCGGTCCATCTTGCTGATGGTGGTGACCACTCTGACACGATCACCCAAGTGCAGCGTCATGTCAGGCGTTGCCACCATGTCGTCATCACCGCGCCGGATGCGGGTGATCAGCATGTCAGACATTTTAGGGCGCAGCTTAGCCAGCGGAATACCCACAACATCTGGGTTCGAAACAAAGATGCGGCGATAGTCAAGGCCGTTATCGTGCGTGGGTTCTCCAGGAAGCGGCGTGCCGATGAGCTTTATGGCGCGTTTGATTTCCTCTTCGGTACCCACCACGCTGAGCACATCGCCTACTCGCGCGCGATCGCCAAGATCTGGGATGTGGAGATCACCGCCACGTTCCCGCCGGGAGATGATCACCGCCAACTCGAGAACATAAGGAATATTCGTGATAGCCGGCAGATCTGGATTCTCTACTCGGATGCGCTGGGTAACAAGTTCCTGCACTGCAACGCCCGCGGCTACCGCTTCGGCGTGGTGATCTACCCGGAACAGCTTCCCGCAGATGCCCACAGCGAGGATCACGATGAGCACACCAAGAGGGTAGGCCAGGGAATATGCGACGACGGGCAGTCCGGTGATGTGCGCGAGCTCGGTGGCGTCGAAAAGCGCAGGCAGTGACTCCTTCGCGGCGGCCATCGCCGGAGTGTTGGTCAGTGCGCCGGTGAAGAGTCCCGTAGCGGTGGCGGGGTGTATACCCGCTATTTTGACCATCAGATAGGCCAACGCCGTGGTAGCGATGATTACTCCAAGGGCGAAGGCATTGTGCTTCAAACCAGTGGTGCGCAGCGAGCTGAAGAAGTCAGGTCCCGCCTCAAGACCAATGGTGTACACGAAGATCGCTAGTCCCACCACGTAGACGATCGGCGGCAGTGTGATTTGCGGCTCGACGGTGGCGAAAGCTAGGCCCACGAAGAGGACCGCCGCCACCCCTAGTTTGAAAGAACCGATCCGAATCCGGCCAAACAAAAGCCCTAACGCCATAATGACGACTAGGGCTAATAGTTGATTTTCTACGAGGATGTGCACATCTCTATAGTGCCACTTTTGAAGCTACTTTCCACGCTCTGACTGACGACGCGCACGGCGGTTCATTCCGGAGACCTTTGCACCCTTCGGAAGGGGGCCCTTTGGCAGGCCAGGCTGTCCCATGTTGCCGGCAGCATCCATGGCCTCGATTTTGTTCGCGAGTGCGTAAACCTGATCCTTCTTGAAGTTGCGTGGCAGCTTCATGAGCTCCTTTTGGAGGTCGCGAATGCGGATCTGGCCCTCACCCTCCCCGGCGTACATTTCGTAGATTGGGGTGTCTCCGGCCACGCGGGCGGTGCGGCGCTTAGCCTGCGCCATGAGCTGCTTAGCCCGGAACTTATCTCCCTCAGCAACCAACACGATGCCAGGATTACCAATGACGCGGTGTACCGCATCCATGTGGTTGTTCGCGGCGATCGCCGTCTTCGTCCGCCATGCCATGCCGACACCAGACTTGAGGTTCTCCAACGCCCAGCCGGCAGCGCCAGGCTGATCAGAAGCTTGGTCATAAACCGAGTTCTCTACGCGCTTAGTGAAGATGAACATGGCGAGCATGAAACCCAGCGCCAAGCCGATTGGCAGCATCCACCACTCGGCGTTAATCAGCAGTCCGATACCGAAAAATACCAGGCCAATGCCCAGAATCGACGCGAGCATCAGCGGCACAAGAGCCTTATCGTTCTTGCGCTGCATGTTGAATGCTTGCCACATCTGGGAGTAATTCTGCTTGCGCTGTGCGCGCTTCGCGGCCTTTGCTTCCTTATCAGCGGCCTTCAACTGAGCTTTCTTTGCGTCTGCCATGTCTAATACTTTAGGTCACGTTGTAGCAATGTCTAAACTTGGTGGGTGTGTTTCTCCGCAGCATTCGTCTCCGCGACTATCCCGGCCACAGCTATATTCGCGACTTACCCGTAACTCGGGCGTTGCTCTCCGGTGAGCCCATGCTTTTCGACGTCCCAGTGACCTTCATCGTGGGCGAGAACGGATCGGGCAAGTCGACTCTGGTGGAAGCCATCGCGGTAGCACTGGGCTTCAATGCTGAAGGCGGCTCAAAGAACATGAACTTTGGCACAGTGAACACAGCATCGGACCTGCACTCCTCTCTGGAACTTGTCCGGAGACGCAAACCCCGGGATGGCTACTTCTTCCGTGCAGAAACCCACTACAACATCGCATCAGAATATGATCGCCAAGCCAATGCGCGAGGTGGCATGCCACCGCCCGGCGGTAAGTCCTTGCATGCCATGTCCCACGGGGAGTCAGTATTCCAAATCATTGAGCATCGCTTCCACAGCTTCGGGCTGTTCATCCTCGACGAGCCAGAGGCTGGACTGTCCCCGCTGCGCCAGCTGGCATTGCTGGCCCGGATTCATGAATTGGCCGCAGCTGGAGCGCAGTTCATCATCGCCCCTCACTCTCCGGTGTTACTCGCTGTGCCGGATGCCAGGATCTACCAGATATCTGAATCCGGGATTGCTGCGATGACTTTCGACGAGTGTGAGAATGTCCAGCTCACCAGGGAGTTTCTTGGTGATACTGGTGAGTTTGTGGCGGAGTTGCTGGGGGAGTGACTTCATGCGGAACTCCTTTTGCCGAACTTCCCAGATCACAGTTAATGAAAACGGGTGACATCCAGGGAAGTTCGGCATTTAAAGTTCGGGGTATTGCGCAACTACGCAGAATCTGCAACTATTTCCCATTGGACTATCAATCAGAAAGGAAGAAGTACATGAGCTACATCGTGTCTTCCCTCCAGAAGCACCTACAGGGCGAATTTTCGATCCCTGACAGGTGGATTTAGTCCTGGAATTTTTCATTTCGGTGCTGCCTGTCGATGGACAGAGCAGCACTTTTGTGTTTTAGGGGTGCGGGGCTGTGGCCGTCGACAAGCGGCGCCCAACACAGAAAGGGCACACAATGTGTACCGGCAAAGTCATCAACTTTGCATCGATCGTGGAGGATGAGGCGCTGCGCCAGGCCGCGATCACCGCTGAATTGCCGTTCGTCTACCCGCACGTGGCGTTGATGCCTGATGCACACGTGGGTATGGGATCGAGCATCGGCACTGTCTTCGGAACGAAGGGTGCGATCATCCCGGCAGCCGTCGGCGTGGATATTGGTTGTGGCATGATCGGCGTGCGCACTGAGTTCAGCGCCGCGGATCTGGCCGGCAAAGACCTCATCCAGCTTCGCGACGACATCGAGCGCATCATTCCGCTGTCTCCGGGTAACTACAACACCAAGGTGCGTTTCACCGCCACCAAGAACCGCGTGCGGGAACTGGAGGACCTGGCTGCGGAAGGCGGAGTTAACCTGGAGCACTCGCCGAAGTGGAAGGTGCAGCTTGGTTCGCTCGGCGGCGGAAATCACTTCATCGAGCTGTGTCTGGATGAAGTGGACCGGGTGTGGATGTTCCTGCACTCCGGTTCTCGCGGTGTGGGCAACAAAATTGCGCAGAAGCATATCCGCGCAGCGAAGGCCGATATGCGGATCCGGCGCCGGGAGGTATCTGATCCGAACCTGGCCTACCTCTCAGAAGGCACCCCGGAGTTCGATTCCTACATTCGGGACTTGAACTGGGCACAGCGCTTTGCCTACCTCAATCGGGAAGAGATGATGGACCGTTTCGCCTACGCGTTGGGTGAACTGATGGGTGCGCCCGTAGTGGAGGCAGAACGGATCAACTGCCACCACAACTACACCGTGCAGGAGGAGCACTTCGGTGAGAACGTCTGGCTGACCCGTAAGGGAGCGATTCGCGCCGACCGTGGCATGTTGGCGCTTATCCCCGGTTCGATGGGCACCGCTTCCTATGTGGTCGAGGGGCTCGGGAACGCGGATGCGCTGCGTTCGGCGCCGCACGGTGCCGGCCGCCTAATGTCGCGCACTGCCGCCAGAGCGGCCTTCACCGCAGCGGATTTGGAGGCGCGCATGGGAGATATTGTGCACCGTTCGGGGGAAGAGTTCGTCGACGAAATCCCGGATGCCTACAAGAACATCGATCAGGTCATGCTGGATGCGGCCCCGTTGGTGAAGGTACGGCACAAACTGCGCCAGGTACTGAATGTGAAGGGTACGTAGAATAGGCGGGTATGTTCGTTGATTCGATTCGGGCAGTCCCAGCTGGAGTGGGGGACTACTCGGCCAGCCTGCCAGTCGTCAGCCAGCTGAGCCTAGCTGACGGGTGGCGGCTGGAACATCCGGTCACATTTCTCACCGGTGCGAACGGCTCCGGCAAGTCCACTCTGATCGAGGCGATTGCCTGCCGACTCGGCTTCAACGCCGCCGGCGGGCCGCAGGCAGATTTCACCCGCGGTACCGAGTGGACTACCTCAAAGCTACATTCGCGGCTGTACATGACCGGATCGAAACCACTGCTCGGAGGATACTTCCTGCGTTCCGAGACTCACTATGAGGTATGCGATCATGTGCATGCAATGTCTCATGGGCAGTCGATCATGGCGGTGGCTGACGAGTACTTCTTCAACAAGTGGCTGTTCATCCTGGATGAGCCCGAAGCTGGTCTGAGCCCGGTGCACCAGATGGCGTTACTCGGCTATATCTCCCGCATCGCACGGGGTGGCGGGCAGTTCATCATCGCCACGCACTCACCGATACTCCTTGCAGTGCCGGGAGCGGAGATCTATCACCTAGATGCCGGGTTGGAACGCGTGCGTTACGACGACCACCCCTTGGTCACCGCTACTACCGACTTCTTCGCCCATCGGACAGAGCGAGTCCGGTGCGCTATCGAAAAAGTGCGGAGGCAAGGATGAGGTTTCTCGCTGGTATTGAACTACGGGAGCTAGGCAGCGATACCTACATAGCGGACTTGCCCGTGGTACAAGGATTGCTGCGCGCCGGGCCATTGCGCTTTAAAAGCCCGGTGACCTTCTTGGTGGGGGAGAACGGCTCGGGAAAATCTACTCTCGTCGAGGCCATGGCCGTAGGGATGGGCTTCAACGCCGAGGGTGGATCCCGCGATACCCTGTTTTCCGCCGAGAATTCAGTGTCCGAGCTGCATCAATGGTTGACACTGCAGCGGGTTCGGAATCCGCGCGACGGCTATTTCCTCCGCGGCGAATCCACCTACCGGTTGGCTATCTACCTAGACAAAGAGGTAGGCGGAACCGCTCCGCTGCTGCCAATTTCACACGGGGAAATGACCCTGAAGCTGCTGCGGGAGCGCTTCCACGGCAGAGGGCTGTACCTCCTTGACGAACCAGAATCAGGGCTTTCTCCGGAATCCCAACTGGAACTCATGGCCCGGATTGCGGTGTTGGCGGAGATGGGAGCCCAGTTCATCGTCGCCACGCACTCACCGATTGTGCTGGCGGTTCCTGGTGCGGAGATCTGGCAGATCACCGACAGCGGGGTTGTGCCCGCCAACTATGATTCCTGCGACCTGGTGGCGGGGTACCTCGAATTCATGGCCGATCCGCACGGCACGGCCGACTATCTGTGCTCCGAGGACGAATAGATTAGCGGGTGAGTATCGGGGTGTCTTCGGAAGCGCCGTACTTTTCTAGAAGCGAGGACGCCTCTTGGACAGCGGAACCACCGGAGGTCTCCGCCAGGTGAGCTAGGTTCTCCGGCAGCTCAAGGCCGCGGGCGTTGATGGTTTGCGCGTAGAGGCGACCTGCGCGGTAGGAGGAGCGCACCAACGGGCCAGACATGACGCCAGTGAAGCCGAGTTCACGGGCATAATCGGCGTGTTCGATGAATTCCTCTGGTTTTACCCAGCGGTCGATCGGGTGGTACTTGATGCCCGGGCGAAGGTACTGGGTGATGGTGATGATGTCACAGCCTGCGGAATGAAGATCGCGCAGTGCTTCGTGAATCTCTTCGGAGGTTTCACCCATGCCGAGGATGAGGTTGGACTTGGTCACCAGACCGAAGTCACGGGCCTGACGGATAACGTCCAGGGAACGCTCGTAGCGGAACGCCGGACGGATGCGTCGGAAGATGCGGGGCACGGTTTCAATGTTGTGCGCGAAAACCTCCGGGCGGGCCTCGAAAACCTCTTGGAGCAGATCAGGCTTGCCAGAGAAATCGGGTACGAGGTTTTCCACACCAGTGTTGGGATTCAAGGCATGAACTTGGCGCACAACCTCTGCATAGAGCCAGGCACCCTGGTCTTCCAGGTCATCGCGAGTCACGCCGGTGATGGTGGCGTAGTTCAATTCCATTTCGCGCACGGACTCGGCGACGCGTCGTGGCTCGTCACGATCCAGCGGACCTGGTTTTCCGGTGTGGATTTGGCAGAAATCGCAGCGCCTCGTGCACTGGTCGCCACCGATGAGGAAGGTAGCCTCGCGGGATTCCCAGCACTCGTGGATATTAGGGCAGCCGGCTTCCTGGCAGACGGTGTGTAGCGAGGCCCCGGAAACTCGCTCCTTCATATCCTGGTATTCCGGCCCAGTCTTCACAGCAGTGCGAATCCAGCGTGGTTTGCTCTCGATCGGGGTCTCGGCATTGCGGGCCTCGACACGGAGCATTTTTCTTCCCTCAGGTGCAACAGTCACGTTGCCCACCCTACAACTTATGGTTGAGCAAGTTCAAACACCTCAGTTTTGGCGCTTGCCCAGGCCCTTACAAGGATCAGGCGCAGTGGCAAAGGTGTGGTCTGCCACAATGAGTCGGCCTTCGAAGGCGTCGATGAGCGCGGTACTAAGCGGTGCGATGCATTCCGCGACGCTCACCTGGCGGCCTAATTCCTCAGACAGGGTTGTCACATCGGCATCGGAAATGCCGCATGGGACAATATGACCGTAGTACTCCAGGGTGTTGTCGCAGTTCAAGGCGAGGCCATGCATGGTGACGCCGCGGGTGACCCGGACCCCGAGCGCCGCAATTTTGCGGTCGGGTTTGCCGTTGTTTGCGGGGACCCACACGCCGGAACGGCCGTCGATACGCCCGGCGCTCACAACGCCGAGCTGGCGAACTACCTGGATCAACGCCTCCTCGACTCTTCGCACATAGTCCACCACATCCACTGGGTCGCGTAGTTTGATGATCGGGTAGCACACCAGCTGGCCGGGGCCGTGCCAGGTGATCCGGCCACCGCGGTCCACATCGATTACCGGCAGCCCGTTGGTGGGGCGGTCCTCTGGCTGGGTGCGCTTGCCTGCGGTGTAAATCGAGGGGTGCTCCAGCATGAGAAGCTGGTCAGGTACCTCGTCCGCCGCGCGCTGAGCAGCAATGTCGGCTTGGCGGTGCCACATCTCTTCATAGTCCTGCAAGCCCAGCTTAACGACGTCAATGGGCGCGGTATCGCGGCGAATCGAGATGTCTGCTGGAGTGAAGGGGTCACGCGGGGCTGTCATGGATATCAAGAATACAACCCCGTGAGGAGCCGCCGACAGGCCACTGGTTGAATCTAGGCCTGCCGGCGAGCTTTAGATCTTGTTCTTCGCCGCGTATTCGGCAGCGGTCATCATCGGTCCTACCTCGGTGACTTCCACCTCAATGAGCCAACCGGCATCGAAGGGATCGGAGTTGACGGTCTCTGGAGCATCAGCGAGCGCCTCATTGACCGAGACGACGGTGCCGTTGACAGGGGAGTACACGTCGGAGACAGACTTGGTGGATTCGACTTCGCCACAGGATTCGCCGATCTGGACGGTGTCGCCTACCGCTGGCAGGTCCACGTACACAATCTCACCGAGTGCCTTGGCGGCGAATTCGGTGATTCCCATCTTGACAGTGGTGCCGGCAGCTGCGTCAGCGCTCGCGGAAATCCACTCGTGGTCCTCGGAGTAAGAAAAATTCTCGGGCAGATTAGACATGGGTTCTCCTTTTTCGAGTTACTATCGTCGGGTATAAAATGGCAGCTTGACCACAGTGTACGGGTATTTTTTGCCGCGGATATCTGCTTCCAGCTGGGTTCCCTCAGCAGCGTATGCACGATCCACATACGCCAAGGCGATCGGGTAACCGAGCGTCGGGGAAAGCTGGCCGGAGGTGATCACACCGATGCTCTCGCCACCAGGGGTTGACACGGCTGCGTCAGCTCGCGCCGCGCGGCGACCGGTCCCCTGCAGCCCTATGAGCACACGCGCAGGTTCCGGGGCGTTCAGGAGTGCGTCTGCGGCGAAGAAGTCCGGGGACTTCTTCTTGCTCACCAAGACTCCCAAACCGGCATCAGCAGGGTGGAGGTCCTTGGACAGCTCGTGACCGTAGAGGGGCATCCCAGCTTCCAAGCGGAGCGAATCGCGAGCCGCGAGGCCGCAGGGGAGCATGTCCAAAGGCTCCCCAGCCTTGAGCAGGGCCTCCCACAGAGTCTGCGCAGCTGCGTTCGGAATGAAGAGCTCGAATCCATCTTCTCCGGTGTAACCCGTGCGGGCCAGCAGCACCTCATGGCCGGAAATTGTAGCTGGCATCGCGGCATAGTACTTCAACTGGCGCAGCGTATCCGGTTCATCTGCAATTCCTGCCAGCAAATCCGCAGCGCGCGGCCCTTGCACTGCGATGAGGGCGGTGCCGGAGGTTTCATCGCTGAGCGTGACATCGAAAGCTGTCGCGCGTTCTGCCAGCGCTGCGGAAACCGCTGCAGCGTTGCCCGCGTTGGGGACAACAAGGTATTCCGTCTCGCCCAGGCGATACACAATCAGGTCGTCGATAATGCCGCCATCTTCGGCGACAATCATGGTGTACTTCGCGCGGCCCACAGCGAGGGCCGAGAGCTGTGAAATCAACGCAAAGTCAAGGAATTCTCCAGCCTGGTCTCCGGTGACACGGATCTCTCCCATATGAGAGAGATCGAAGAGCCCAACATTTTCACGCACCGCGCGGTGCTCAGCTAGTTCATTGTCATAGCGTAAGGGCATCTCCCAGCCACCGAAGTCGGTGAACATGGCTCCCAGTTTCTCGTGTGCAGCATGCAGCGGGCTGTGCATTACTCGCCTCCTTCTTGTTGCGAAAGGTCGAAAGCCTCGGGCGGCGGGCAGGAGCACGCGAGATTTCTGTCGCCGTAGGCCTCATCGATGCGTCGTACAGCGGGGTAGTACTTGGTCTGTCGGAGGCCCGGAACCGGGAAAGCTGCCTGCTCGCGCGTGAACTTCTCATCCCAGTCATCCGCGGCTATCGCCACCGCAGTAAATGGAGCCTTACGCAGCACTGAATCCTCGAGGGATACCGCACCGGAAATTACTTCGTCGATCTCAGCTCGAATACTGCGCATCGCCTCAATGAAGCGATCAAGCTCAGCAAGGTCCTCCGACTCGGTGGGTTCCACCATCAGGGTGCCGGCCACCGGGAAAGAGAGCGTTGGGGCGTGGAATCCATAGTCCACTAGGCGCTTGGCGACGTCCGCAGCCGTCACCCCGGATTTCTCCGTCAGCTCGCGCAGGTCAAGAATGCACTCATGCGCGACAAGCCCGTTGTCGCCGGTGTACAGCGTTGGGAATGCATCACGCAGTTGATGTGAAATGTAATTGGCGTTAAGGATCGCGGTCTCCGTAGCCCGGCGCAGCCCTGCAACCCCCATCATCGCGATGTAAGCGTAGGGAATGGGCAGCACACCAGCCGAGCCGTGAACTGCGCCCGCTACCGGGATACCAGCCGAGGTTGCCACTGGGGAGAGCGGATCGTGGGCGAGTGCGTCGCCCGGCAAGAATGGCACCAGATGCTCAGCCACGCACACTGGTCCGACGCCAGGGCCACCGCCGCCATGCGGGATGGTGAAAGTCTTGTGCAAGTTCAGGTGCGAGACATCCCCGCCAAACTCACCGGGGCCGGCGATACCGGTGAGAGCATTCATGTTCGCGCCGTCAATGTACACTTGTCCGCCCGCCTCGTGGACCTTCTGGCACACCTCCCGCACCGTATCTTCGAAGACACCGTGGGTGGAAGGATAAGTGATCATGATGCCTGCAATCGATGCCCCATGCTGGGCAATCTTCGCATCCAGGTCAGCCATGTCGATCGAACCATCGTTGGCAGTGCCAACCACAACGACGCGGAGACCCGCGAGAGTTGCAGAAGCAGCATTAGTGCCATGCGCAGACTGCGGGATCAGCACGATGTCGCGCCCCTCGTCACCGTTCGACACATGGAAGCGTCGGATAGCGAGCAGCCCGGCCAACTCGCCCATCGCGCCGGAAGGCGGTTGCACAGATACCTTTGCATAGCCGGTGAGCTTGGCCAGCCACTCCTCGAGCTCGGCGATGAGCTCCTTCCAACCGGTGGCATTATCCTCCGGCGCGAAGGGATGGATATTGGCAAAGCCGGGATAAGAAATAGTCTCCATGCCAGCCGTTGGATTGAGCTTCATGGTGCAAGAGCCCAACGGGATCATCGAGCGGTCTAGGGCTAAATCTCTGTCGCCCAATTTGCGGATATACCGCATCATCTGGGTCTCGGAGTGGACAGAAGTGAAGATCGGATGACTCAGCAGCTCGCCCTCTTTGCGCAGCCCCGCAAGCGGACTCGTGGTTGCTTCAGGCAGCCGGTGGGCGGGCACCCCGAAAAAGGAGGCCAACGCCAATACATCGTCCGTGGTGGCGGATTCACCAAAGGAAATGGATACTTTGTCAGCACCGATGCGGCGAATGAGGTAGCCAGCATCATCTGCTCTGGAAACAACGGCAGCGGCATCGGGGACATACGCCGTGACCGTGTCAAAGAATTGCTTGTGCAGGACGCGAACCCCGCCCTCGGTGAGAAGCTGGGCAAGCTGACATGCCAAATCATGGGCCCGGGTAGCAATACGCCATAATCCAGCCGGGCCGTGGTAGACCGCGTACATCGATGCAACGACAGCAAGCAATGCCTGTGCGGTGCAGATATTCGAGGTGGCCTTCTCACGTCGAATGTGCTGCTCGCGAGTCTGCAATGCCAGCCGGTACGCAGGAGCACCGGCAGCATCGATGGAGACACCGACGATTCTTCCGGGGATCTGTCGTTTCAGCTTGTCCGTCACTGCCATAAAAGCTGCGTGCGGGCCGCCATAAAACAGCGGCACGCCGAAGCGTTGACTAGAGCCAACTGCGATGTCTGCGCCACACATGCCAGGAGACTTCAAAACGACGAGTGCCAGGATGTCAGCGACAACGGTGGCCAATCCGCCGCGAGAGTGGATATCCGCGATGATCTCGGTGGGGTCGAAGACATCGCCCTCGGTGCCTGGGTAGGCGATCACAACGCCGAGGAGGTCCTCACCAACGAGGCCCCGGCTCAGGTCGGACACTTCCACTTCGAGGTCGAGTGCGCGGGCGCGTTCTGCGGCTACGACGAGGATCTGGGGGTGCAGTCGTGCATCGAGTACCACCCGACGCCCCTTTCGCACTGCGCGACTCATCAGGCCGACGGCTTCGGCGGCGGCCGTTGCTTCGTCGAGAAGCGATGCGTTCGCGATGGGCAGGCCGGTGAGGTCTGCAATCATCGTCTGGAAATTGAGCAATGCCTCGAGCCGCCCTTGGGAGATTTCCGGCTGGTAGGGGGTATAAGCGGTGTACCAACCGGCATCTTCCAGCACCCCACGGCGGATCACAGGAGGGGTGATGGTGTCGCTATAGCCCTGGCCGTAGAAGTTCCTGCGCTGGATATTGCGACTCGCTAGTTCCTGGAGGCGTGCTTGCACGTCGTGCTCACTGATCGGCTCCGGCAGCTCAGGCGTGTCAGCGAAGGCCAGACCGTGGGGCAGGGCCGCTGACACGAGGTCCGCTAGGCTGCCATAGCCGAGCGCGTCCAGCATCACCTGTGCTTCTGCCTCATCGGGGCCGAGGTGGCGTTCGACGAATGTGGGATCACTCCAGTTCGCTGACATGCAACTTCCTGCACTTTCTCCAATAGACAACGGGTTAACGGAAACCGTTCTAAAACCCACTGTATATGCGCGAACGGACACGAGTTGGGGCTTTAAGAAAATCAACACTTATGCCTGTTATCGCGCACAAAAGCGCCCCGCTTTGACTTTCGAATTTGTGGTTTCGAAGCAAAACGGGGCGCTCAAGTTGGGAGCGAAGAATCGTTCTTAGAGGCCGAGATCAGCGGTGAAGTCTACGTTCTCCAGGCGATCGCGAACCGTGGTCATGAAGCGACCAGCGTCTGCGCCGTCGATCAGCTGGTGATCGTAGGTCATCGGCAAGTACACCATCTGGCGGATAGCGATGGCGTCGTTGCCGTCCTCGGTAACTACGACAGGTCGCTTGACGATGGCACCGGTGCCGATCATGGCAGCCTGTGGCGGAACCAGAATAGGGGTGTCAGAAAGCGCACCCTCAGAGCCGATGTTCGTGATGGTGAACGTGCCGCCCATCAGATCGTTTGGCTTGAGCTTGTTGTTGCGTGCGCGGTCTGCGATGTCGACGATGGCCTTAGCCAACTCCGGCAGGCTCATGTCCTGAGCGTTGTGAATGACAGGGGAGAGCAGGCCGGCAGGCGTATCGACGGCAATACCCAGGTTCACTGCTGGGTGGTACGTGATCTCCTTGGTCTTGGAGTTGTAGGACGCGTTGACGTTCGGGTGAGAAACCAGTGCCTCAACGATTGCCTTAGCAAAGAACGGCAGGTACGTGAGATTCAGGCCGTGCTTCTCCTGGAACGCAGGCTTGTTGCTCTTGCGCAGTTCAGCAACACGGGTCATATCAACTTCGTGCAGCTGGGTGAGCTGAGCGGCGCCGTGCAGTGACTCCAAGGTCTTGACAGCGGTGATCTCGCGGATGCGGTTCACGCGAACCGTGGTGCCACGCAGCTTTGCCTTCTCAGGGTCAACGGACTTGGTGGAAACGTTAGCCTTAGGTGCCTCAGCGGCAGGAGCGTCGCCCTGGCCGGCTGCAGCGAGCACGTCTTGCTTGCGGATGCGGCCACCGACACCGGTGCCCTCAACCTTGGAGAGGTCGACGCCGTGCTTATCAGCCAACTTGCGTACCAGCGGGGTGACATATGGAGCATCGCTATTGTCAGCCTTTGGCGCCTCAACCTTGGCTGCAACTTCCTGCTGTGGAGCCTCCTGCTTAGGAGCTTCTTCCTTCGGTGTTTCCTGCTGTGGAGCTTCTTCCTTAGCAGCCGGTGCGGCAGCTGGCTTTTCAGCTGGTGCGGAGCCGTCGCCGATGCGGACGATGATTTCGCCGACATCGACGGTGTCGTCTTCCTGGAAAAGGATCTCTACGATGGTGCCGGCTACTGGGGAAGGCACCTCGGTGTCGACCTTGTCGG
>NZ_JBBHKY010000012.1:0-82867 GCF_037482665.1 Corynebacterium sp. H127 | reverse complement strand
CGACCACAGTTACCCGTCGGCCGGCAAGCACCGAAGCCACCGCATGGTCCCTTATCTTCTGTGTTGATCGTTGAACCACCACGAACCACCTTTCTGGTTTGTGGTGCATTCACAGCTTGACACCGCCAAGGGAACCTCGGCAAAAGGGGTTCGCGCAGCCCCACGTTAACCAAAGAAGCCCGACACCCCAGAGCTGAACTTTGCTACCCGCTCCAGCCTGGTCTCAGTCATCGAGGCAATCTGGTCAATGATCACTCGCTGCCGTGCGGCATCGGTATCAGCTGCCTGGAACCATGACCGGAACATCGGATCCAGGGTTCCCGGTGCACCGAGCACCAGGTAGTCATAGACACGGCTGATGCGTTCACGCTGCCGATCCTGGCGGGCGATATGCCCAGGATCATCCATCACATAGAGCACCGCAAGAGTCTTGAGCAGCTGCACTTCTGCCGCCGCGGTGTCTGGAACAACCAGATCACCATGTTGCCGGCCAATCAATTCATTTGCGGCACGCGTAGCGGAGATGGTTACGCCAACATAGCGTCCCACCAGCTCAGAGGTCATCGCTTTCAATGCCACCAGGGAGGACAGCGAGCCGTCGTATTCGGAAGCCTGGGAGATCACGGGGAGCTGACGGAGTCGGTCGGCGGCGTCGATAAGCGCCTCCGGTTCACCGCCGAAGGCACGAGCACCTTTCTCAGCGAGCGCGGCTAACTCGACCAGATCCCACAGCACCGATAAGGAGATCCGTCCCGCAACGATGCCGTCTTCCACGTCATGCACCGAATAGGCGATGTCATCCGACCAGTCCATCACCTGTGCTTCCATCGGCTTGCGCAGGTCTGAATGGCCAGCGCGCAGCCAGTCCAACAGCTCCCGATCATCGTCGTAGGCACCATACTTGCGGGGGTTCTTCGCCCGTGTCCAGGGATACTTGCATGCGGCATCCAGCGAAGCCCGAGTGAGGTTAAGACCATGGGACACCTCCCCCACCAGGACCTTTGGTTCTAGTCGGGAAAGAATCCGCAGCGTTTGAGCGTTACCTTCAAAGCCCCCGCACTGGTTAGCCAGCGCGTTCAATGCCACTTCTCCGTTATGCCCATAAGGCGGGTGTCCAATGTCATGAGATAGCGCAGCGAGTTCACACAGGTCTTGGTCGAGGCCGAGTCCGCCCCCGATCCCCCGCGAGATTTGAGCCACTTCTAGGGAATGCGTGAGCCGAGTGCGTGGCGTATCGCCGTCGCGCGGGCCGACCACCTGGGTTTTGTCTGCCAGCCGTCGCAAAGCGGCAGAGTGCAGCACCCGGGCGCGATCGCGCGAGAACGCACCCCGATGCTCTGGCTCAGCGCCTGCCATTGCACTTCCCTTGGGCGCTTCTGCATGCCGCCTTTCGACGTCCGCAGCTGTGTATTCAAACTGCACTGGAGTTCCCCTTTCTACGCCCAATCTTGCCCCACTCTTTAGCCAAAACCGGCCACACCCCGCCGTCAAGCACCGAAAACGTCCAGTATCCTTGAATGCTATGAGCGGTCTTCGGAAATTCAGCGCACTATCCCTATGCACCTTCGGCATTGGTCTGGGAGGCCTCAGCCCCGCCTTCGCCATGGCACCGACCACTGGGGACACCGTATTGGCGCAAGCCCCAACCCAGTATTCCAAGACCATCACAGACAACGCCGATGTGCTCACGCCGGAGCAAGAAGCGCAGCTTGAAGAGCAGATTAAGCAAGTCCAGAAGGACACCCAGAAGAAGGTGTATGTTGTCTTCAACAAGGATTTTGGGGGCAAGTCCGGTGAAGATTGGGCGAAACAGGCCCGCCAGTTGAATCAGGGGCAAAACGTGGTCGTTTTCGCCGTCTCACCTGCCACCAACGACTACGGGATCTCTTTCGGCAACGCGTTCAGCAGCACAGACCAACAGCGCATTGAAAAGGCAGCCTACGACAAGTTGGTCGATCGTGACTTCTATGGCGCCGCTGAGAGCTTTGTCATCGCGGTGTCCGGCAAGGGTAGTTCCGGATCGGGTGGCGCCGCGATGGACGGTGAATCGCTTGGTTGGCTCGGTGGCGGCGCCGCAGCCGTCGGTGCGCTCGGAGTGGGCGCTTATGCCATGAGCAAGCGGAACAAGAAGAAGTCCAACAGCACCATGGTGGCAGATGCCCGCAGCATCGATCCCAAGGACCTCGGCGCGTTGAACGCATTACCAACTGAGATTCTGGATGAGCGCGCCCGGGAAGAGCTCGTTTCCACCGATGAGTCCATCCGCCGTGGCCGGGAAGAACTCGACATTGCTATCGCCGAGTTCGGAGCGGAACGCGCTCGTAATTTCACCAAGGCGATGAATCAATCTACTACCACCTTGCAGCGTGCTTTTGGTCTCCAGCAACGCCTCGACGATTCCATCCCGGAATCCGAAACCGAACGTCGCGCCATGCTCGTAGACATCATCTCCTCATGCGGCCAAGCCGACCAAGCTTTGGACAAGGAAGCCGCCGACTTTGCGGAAATGCGCAATCTGCTCATCAATGCCGATACCCGAGTAGATGAACTCACCCGCACCACCATCGACCTACGCACCCGCATGCCTAAGGTTGAGGAGACGCTCAGCGGGTTGCAAAGCCGATATGAGTCCTCGGTGATAGCAAACCTCGCGGATAACCCTGCCCTGGCTGCTGCTGCACTCAGCGAGGCCGAGGAGTCCTTAGAATCCGCCCGCGACACCGTCCACCTGCCGGCCGGACAACAAGGACGCCTCATTGAAGACATCCGTCGCGCCGAGAATGCCGTCACCAAAGCCGATCAGCTGCTGGCAGGCATCGAGCATGCCGAGGAGAACATCGCCGTCGCCCGCGACAAGTACCCGGCCCTCGTCTCCGAGGTACAGGTTGAGATCCAGGAGGCAGCCCAGCTCGAGCAGCAGGCAGCCAGCCAAGGAATCCAGGCTGATTGGTCCGCTTTGAACAGTGCAGTCAATGACGCGAAACGTGTCCTTTCCGAGACTCAGGGCAGCTACGAAAGCAATCCCCTCGACGCCTATGACCAGCTAGTAACCGCAGACTCTCACCTTGACGAGCAGCTGGATAAGGTGCGGGCATCCGCCGCGGATCAGGCCCGCACCTTGCAGGTTTTCGACAACACGATGCGCACCGCTCAGAGCTCGATTCAGGCCGCCGAGGACCTCATCGCCACCCGTGGCCGGGTAGTGCGAGCACAGGCGCGTACGCAGCTTGCCGACGCCAAAAACCTCTTTGCCCAAGCCCTAAACATTCGCACGAGCAATACTCGCCAAGGCATCGATTTCGCGCGCCAATCTCTCACCGCAGCGCAGCGAGCCGCCAAATCCGCGCAGCATGATATCGATGATTACCGTCGCCGCAATTCCGGCGGTGGCTCCAACATGGGTGGCATCGTCACAGGAATGCTCATCAATGAGATGCTCAGCGGCGGTAGCCGGGGTGGCTTCGGCGGTGGCTTCGGCGGCGGTTTTGGTGGCGGCTTCGGTGGCGGCGGTGGCGGCTTTACCGGCGGCAAGTTCTAGTAGCGTGGTCTGCGCACTGGTGAGTCCACCAAGACGCAGGCCCAGCTAAGAAAAATTGCGTGTAGGTCCGGGAGCTGGTTTGCCAGCTCGGTGCCTACTAGTTCCACGCGTCCACTGATCATCGGGCGAATATAAGCCAGTACGCCCGAAGTAGCCCGAACTGCGCGTTCTTTGCGCCACACGGTAGTGCGCTCCAGCACATAGAATGTCTCACCACAGGTGGCCACGAGTTTTCCAACAGTAAAGCCGCGCTGGTTAACGGTAAATACCTCACCATTGGACGTAGTTGCCCTGGCCCGAAAGTGCATCGGGCCAGGGGTGGATTCAATGAGGAGACGTTCGCCTTCGGTGTCGATGACGTCGGATCGCACCATCGCCAGTAAGTGACCGTTCGAATTGTGTAATTCGTTCCCGGTCCATGTCCAGCGCGGTAGCGAATCCGTCATCGCGTCAAATCCTTAGTTGAAGAACAGAAATAGCACCAACGGAGTCAGGATAAGCAATACTAGCGTCAATATCCATGTCAAACCGACAAGTCGCTGCTCAAGCGCGATGCGCGAGAGCCAAGCGAGGTACACCTGTTCAGCTTTGTCCAGTGCTACCTCTGGTTCGAACTCAACAGCAACGTTTCGGACACCGTTGTTAGCCCCAGAGAACTGGCCGAGCTTGGTGTCATTTTCGTCGATGATCCAGTCCGACTTCTGCTCATTGATGAAGTCAATGCTGCGCTCTCCGATGGTGGCAACGAAGCGCTTCGACTTTTTGAAACCCTTCGGTGCCTGCGCGACCCATTCGACGCTGCCATCAGTAGCGCGAGCTTCATCACTGGAAAGCTCGTAAGTCCACTGCTTTCCAGCGACCTCAGCGGTTTCCTTATTCTCGTCGACGATCTCGAATTCTGCGAGCAGCTGATCGCCTCCGCTCAGCTGAATTCGATGATCGTGACGCTTGCCCCACTGCACAGTGCTCATAGGGTTAGCAACCTACCAGACGCTGCGCTAGGTAGCCTTCGAGTTCTGCCACGGGTACGCGCTCTTGGCTCATCGTATCCCGCTCACGGACTGTCACTGCATTGTCCTCGAGGGTGTCAAAGTCCACGGTGACGCAGAACGGGGTACCGATTTCGTCTTGGCGGCGGTAACGACGCCCAATGGCACCGGAAGTGTCATAGTCGATGTTCCACAGACCACGTAGCTTAGCGGCGATCTCCTCCGCTGGGCGGGCAAGCTCTTCCTTCTTGGACAGTGGCAGGACGGCCACCTTGATTGGGGAGAGACGACGATCCAGCTTGAGTACAACTCGCTTATCTACTCCACCCTTGGAGTTCGGTGCCTCATCCTCGGTGTAGGAGTCGACCAAGAATGCCATTAGGGAACGGGTCAAGCCAAAGGACGGCTCGATGACATAAGGGTGGTACTTCTCACCAGTGACCTGGTCAAAGTATTTCATGTCATCGGTAGAGTGCTCGGTGTGCTGTGAGAGGTCGTAGTCGGTACGATTTGCGACGCCCATCAGCTCGCCCCACGGGTTGCCGCTGAAGCCAAACTTGTACTCGAAGTCGATGGTGCGATCTGAGTAGTGAGCACGCTCATCGGCAGGAACATCGAACTGGCGCAGGTTTTCTTCCTTGATGCCCAGATCAGTGAACCAATTCCAGCAAGCAGTGACCCACTCGTCAAACTTAGCCTCTACCTCGGATGGGTGAACAAAGTACTCGATCTCCATCTGTTCGAACTCACGGGTACGGAAGATGAAGTTGCCCGGGGTGATCTCATTACGGAAAGCCTTGCCCATCTGGCCAATACCGAATGGCGGCTTCATACGCGCGGTGGTGGCAACATTCTTGAAGTTAATGAAGATGCCTTGCGCGGTCTCTGGCCGCAGGTAATGCAGGCCTTCCTTGTCATCGACAGCGCCAAGATACGTCTTCATCAGACCAGAAAACATCTTTGGCTCAGTCCAGTTGCCCGGCTGTCCCGTCTCTGGGTCCTTAATATCCGCCAGGCCGTTAGCTGGTGGGTGGCCATGCTTAGCCTCATACGCTTCAATGAGGTGGTCAGCGCGGTAACGCTTGTGCGTATGCAGAGATTCCACCAGGGGGTCAGTAAAGGTAGCAACGTGTCCGGAGGCTTCCCAGACTTGGCGTGGCAGGATGATAGAGGAATCGAGTCCGACGACGTCGTCACGCCCCTGCACGAAGGTGCGCCACCACTGACGCTTGATGTTTTCCTTCAACTCCACGCCGAGCGGACCATAATCCCAAGCGGAACGGGTACCGCCATAGATCTCGCCACATGGGTAGACCAGACCGCGACGTTTCGCGAGGCTAACTACGGAATCGATTACTGAAGCCACGACACTCCTTGAGTGGTTTACTGCTGCAGTTCATCCCCCACAATCCGTCGGTACGCCTAATTCCGGAGTGAACCGGCGACACACGATGACTGGGCGGCTACAGCTAAATAAGGTTGGACTCGACTGGCTGCCGAGCTTTACTTGTCCTTTCAGTGTATCCAAGTGTGCGCAATCTCCCTTAACTACCCCTTGACCTGCGATTCTAATGTGGGCTTTACTTGGAATTATAAGCACTTTCTTGCTCATTACTGCGGGCCAGGAAGTGAGCCTTACCAAGGAGTGAGCAAAATTGAAAACGCAGGCACCAGACCCCGTAGTGGCCCAGCGAGATTATGCCAGTGCTGAGCTATTGATCCGCGCTTTAGATTCGCAGCTGCGAATGAAAATCCTGTATCTGCTCCAGGCTTCCCCACGCTGTGTGCATGAATTGGTGAGTGAGTTGGAGTCCAGTCAGCCCCTGATCAGTCAGCATCTCAAGGTCCTGCGCACAACGGGGTTAGCCACTGCTGAACGCCGAGGAAGAGAGATGTATTACTCCCTATCCAGCATCAATGTCATGCCAATCTTGGATTCCATTTTCGAATTGGGGGTACACGTCAACTACCGCAAGTTGTAGACGTGGTAACTTAATAGTGAAAAATAACGGTTTTTGTCCGGAAGGCAGCCACTTATGACCACGCGTAGCGAGTCCCCCATCCCGAAATTGGGCCAACGTAGTACTAGACAACGCGCTGCCGTTATCGAGGTTCTCCGTGACATCGATACATTCTCATCCGCTAAGTCTATCCACCAGGCTCTCACCAAGAGGAACCTGAAGGTTGGCCTCACCACCGTCTACCGCACTCTGCAGTCCCTCGCGGATATCGACGCCGTAGATGTCCTGCACATGGCTACCGGTGAAACCTTGTACCGCCACTGCGAATCCGAGCATCACCACCATCACTTGGTGTGCACTGAGTGCGGGAACACTGTGGAAATTGCAGGCGATGCCGTTGAGACATGGGCAGAGCGCGTTGCAAAGGAAAACGGCTACCAACTCGTCGGTCATACCGCAGAAGTCTTTGGCCTCTGCCGCAAGTGCGCCGGAAAGGCCTCCTAGCCTTCTCGCACGGCTTAACCCGTTGCACGGATGAAAACTTGCAGCCCTGCAACGGGAACTAATTGCTGCGGTCTAGGCTACTGAGACTCCGAAAAGCCAGCCCAAACCATAGGTAATTGCGGCAGCGCCCAGCCCGATCGCCACCTGGCGCAGCGCCCGTGCCAACGGCGAGGCACCCGAGAGCACTCCCACCACGCCGCCGGTGAGCATCAGCGCAAGGCCGACAAGCACGCATGCGATCAGTGCTGCCACAGTGGTTGAAAGACCAAGAAGGAATGGCACAATCGGGATAAGTGCGCCGGAGGCGAAAAACAAGAAGGAAGAAATCGCCGCAGCAGCGCCACTGCCCACCACCTCATTACTTCCCAAATTACCTTCCCACGCTGAGGCCGCCGAAGGGTGATTAAAAGAGCGAATCACCACGGCAGCCTTGTCTGCGGCCTCCGCAGGACTCAATCCGCGCGCACGGTAGACCAATGCCAGCTCATTGGCATCCACATCCAAGGCCGGGATAGCCGTCATCGCTTCGGGATTCGGCTTGGAGGCGTCGAGTAGCTCGCGCTGTGAAGAAACCGAGACGTACTCCCCTGCGCCCATCGACAACGCCCCCGCAAGGAGCCCAGAGATACCGGTGAGCAGCACATAGCTGTTGCTCACCCCGGAACCAACAATGCCGAGCACCAATGCCAAGTTGGAAACCAAGCCATCATTCATGCCGAAGACAGCAGCCCGGAAGTTGCCGGACATTTGCTCCCGCCCCCGCTCCGCTAGACCACGTACCACCTCTGCGTGAATGCGCTCATCGGCAGACATCTGTTCCGTGGCATCAGCATCGGTGGTGTACGGGGTACGGGATTCGGCGGCCTGCATCAACGCAAGGGCGAAAACAGAGCCGAAGTGCCGAGCGAGGAAGCCCTTGATTTTCGTGGCGAGATCCGGGCTGCACTTCTTCTCAGCATGCTCACCCAATAGCCCCATCCAATGGGCCTCGTGCCGGGATTCTGCCTCCGCTAGCGTCAGCAGGATCTCCCGTTCCTCGCCAGCCTTGCGCGTGGCTAGCTGCCGGTACACTGCGGCTTCGGCGCGCTCGTTAGCTAGGTGCTTTTGCCACCTTTTGATCTGAGCTTTGTCGGGCACACTATTTCACCCCACCGAATCGACGATCCCGCTTGGCGTACTCCAGCACGGCGGCATACAGATCTTCCGGAGTGAAATCAGGGAACAGTTTGTCTTGGTACACCATCTCTGCGTAGGCCGATTGCCAAAGCAAAAAGTTTGAGGTGCGCTTTTCGCCAGAGGGACGCAAGAACAAGTCCACGTCCGGCATATCGGGCTCGTCGAGGAAGTTCGGAAAAGACTTCTCGGTGATCTGATCCGGGTGCAACTGACCTGCCGCCGCCCGGCGGGCGATTTCACGGGTCGCATCCACGATCTCTGCCCGGCCACCATAGTTGACGCACATCGCCAACGTCATCCGAGTGTTGTGCTGGGTGAGTTCCTCGGCAGCCTCAAGTTCCTTGATAACAGCGCGCCACAAACGTGGCCTCCGGCCGACCCAACGCACGCGAACCCCTTTTTCATTGAGGGTATCTCGCTGGCGCCGCAGCACGTCACGGTTAAAGCCCATGAGGAAGCGCACCTCCTCTGTGGAACGCCGCCAGTTTTCGGTGGAAAAGGCATAAGCGGAAAGGTACGGGATTTCCAGTTCGAGGCAGGCATCGATCACATCCATGAGCACCGCCTCCCCCCGCTTATGGCCTTCAGTACGCTTCAGGCCTCTCTCTTGGGCCCAGCGACCATTGCCGTCCATCACCAGTGCGATGTGGTTGGGGCGAAACTCTTGCGGGATGTTTGGTGCACTCACTTGGCCCATCTTAGTGCGTCCAGCCAGTATCCACGAAGTTTAGGGCATGCATTGAACGCTCCAAATGCCACTGTAGGTGAGCGCGCGTGAGCTGATGCGCGGCGGCCAGCAGCGATTCAAATTCAGGTTGTTCGGAAAGGGCACCCACTGCATCCCACGCGCCGTGGGACAGCCACCACATCAAGCGCAGCGCCTCCGTGGGCGGAGTGGCACATCCGGACAGGTGGCAATTCTCACACAGTGCGCCTCCGGCACCAGGATGGAAAGCACAATGTGGACCGGGCGCGCCACAATGCGCGCAATCGAACAAGCTGGGAGCCCAGCCGGCAACATCCATCGCTTGCAACAAGAACGCATCCAGGACTGCTGTCGGATAAGACGCGTTCTGTATCTTGCGTAGGGCCCGCACAGTGAGTTCAAACAGTTCGCCTTCATGGAAGCTGAGCTGTTCCGCGGCCTCTAAAACAGCGCTGGCGGCGGTGTATTTGGCATAGTCTGCAATTATCCCGGAGCCGAAGAATTCGACCGTGTCAGCCGCAGTGATGGTGTCGAGGTTGCGGCCGGGGTACAGCTGGACGTCGAGAAGCACAAACGGCTGTACTCGGGATCCGAACCGGGACTTCGCCCTGCGCACGCCTTTCGCCACCGAGCGCACGATGCCGGATGGGGTGAGCAACACAACAACCCGGTCTGCCTCGCCGAAATCATACGTGCGCACGACGAGGGCGCGGGCACGATAGGAATGCATGTCTAATTAGAAGCCCAGGCGCCCGAGAGCCTTCGGGTCGGACTGCCAATCCTTGAGCACCTTGATGCGCAGATCCAGGAACACGTTGTGCCCCACCAGCTTGATGATGGACTGGCGCGAATTATGGATGATGCGCCCCATCCGGCGGTTATCCTTACCCATCAGAATCGTCTTTTGACCCGGACGCTCGACA
The DNA here is from genome assembly GCF_037482665.1 of Corynebacterium sp. H127. Taxonomy (NCBI): domain Bacteria; kingdom Bacillati; phylum Actinomycetota; class Actinomycetes; order Mycobacteriales; family Corynebacteriaceae; genus Corynebacterium; species Corynebacterium sp. H127. The sequence continues at coordinate 73,070 of NZ_JBBHKY010000012.1, read as the reverse complement.
TAGATCACGGCATGGATGTCGAGCACACCGGGGCGGTCCTCGTTGGGGAGGATCTCATCGATTTCCACAGCCACGGAGTGTGGGAGTTCGTCTTTGAGTCCCGATAGCGCAGCCTCACGAATCAGTTCGGACATGCGCTTTTCGGTGTCATCGTCGGTGATGTGATCGTCAGGATAGAACTTTGGCCCCTGGGGCAGCTGGGAGACGATGACGTCGCTTAGTACGTCGATTTGCTCGGATTCTTTCGCAGAGACCGGGACGACTTCACAGTCACCACCCAGCAGTTCGTGCAGCTCCATGAGCTGAGCGCCCACTTGATCACGAGAAACCTTATCGATCTTAGTCACCACGCCCATGATTTTGGTCTTTGGCGCCACTTGTCCCACGGCGTCGAGGATCCAGCGGTCGCCAGGTCCAATCTTTTCGTCGGCGGGAATCACCAAGCAAATGAGGTCAACATCAGAGTAGGTCTCCTTGACGATCTCATTTAAGCGCTCGCCGAGCAGCGTGCGCGGACGGTGCAGGCCGGGCGTATCGACGACAATGATCTGTGCATCCGGGCGGTGCACTAAGCCACGAATGGGGTGTCGTGTGGTTTCCGGCTGGTTGGCGGTGATCGCGATCTTCTCGCCGACCAGCGCATTCGTCAACGTGGATTTACCGGTGTTCGGCCGCCCCACAAAGCTGACGAATCCGGAGCGGAAGTTTTCGTTGGTAAATCCAAGTTCGGTCATGCGTCGAGTGTAGCAATGACTTCAACAATCGCTGAGGTCACTCGCATGCGCCCACGCCGATCTCTTCGCCCTTCAGTTGTCAGCTTGAGCCCAGCGATCTCAACCTGTGCGCCGGGCAGCGGTACCCTACCGAGCTCGTAGGCAATCAGCCCACCTACGGTGTCTACCTGCTCAGAGTACTCATCGAAGTCAATCTCCAAGTCCAATTCTTCATCGATGAGCTGCTGCAGATCATCAAGAGAGAGTCGAGAGACAACACGGAATTCCCGCTCACTGAGGCGCTCGACAGGGGCAACCTCAGTGTGATCGTACTCATCTGCGATCTCACCGACGATCTCCTCCAAGATGTCCTCGATGGAGATCAGACCAGCGATGCCACCGTATTCGTCCACCAGCATCGCGATGTGATTACGGTGCAACTGCATCTCATGCAGCAACCCGTCTAGGTTCTTCGAATCCGGAACGAACGTTGCTTTACGCATCACGTCTTCCACCAGCACGCTCTTGCCACCGTCTGGCAGATGATACGTCTTTTGCACTAGGTCCTTGAGGTAGACCACACCGATGATGTCATCCACGGTATCCCCGATGACTGGAATGCGAGAGTGCCCAGAACGCACACACAGCGCAGTGGCTTGACCAGCGTTCTTGTCCTTTTCGATCCAGATCATTTCAGTACGCGGCACCATCACCGAGCGCGCGGTGGTCGACGCGAGGTCGAACACATTCTGAATCATCCGGCGCTCTTCTACTTCCACGATGCCGCGCTCTTGTGCGATGTCCACCATCTCGCGGAGCTCAATTTCCGTAGCGTAGGGGCCATCCCGGAAGCCGGAGCCCGGGGCGAGTTTATTGCCCAGCCAAATCAGGACCTTCGGAATGGGGCCCAACACATAGGACATCGAGTTAAGGAAGATCGCCGAGTTGAGCGAGACAGTGTAGGGATTCTGCCGTCCGGCCGTACGAGAAAACACACCGATCACGGCGAAGGTCACCAGCGTGAGTGCCGCCACGGCGACAGTAATGGCCAGCGGACGGGAGTGGATGATTTCGATGCACAGCGACACGGTGAAGACTGCCGCCACGGCGTCGAGAAGCGTGCGCAACAGCACCAACAAGTTGATGTGTTCAGCCCGCTTAGTCACCACCTTTAGGAGCGCTTCTGCCCCCGGGCGATCATCTTTGACCAGCTCCTCTACCCGCGCACGGGAGATCGAGGAGACTGCCGATTCCACCGTTGTCAGCGCGCCCGACCCAATAAGTGCGATAACCAGCCCTAAGGCATTGAGCATTAGCCGAGTTGCTCCCGATCTGCCGCACTTGGGAACGCGCCGGCGCCAGTCGGCTTCGGCTGATAAGTCACCCCGCGGTCGGCAATGTCCTCATACCAATCCGCTAGCAACTCATTTTGTAGCGCGAACATTTCCTGTTCCTCGGCCGGAGTGACGTGGTCATATCCCAGTAGGTGCAAACAACCGTGGACAGTAAGCAAACATAGCTCGTGTCCGAGGTCGTGTCCGGCCTTGTGCGCTTGCTTTTCCGCGAATTCGGGGCACAACACAATGTCTCCGAGCATCGCCGGGCTTGGTTCAGCGGCATCGGGGCGGCCCGAACCGGGCGTGAGTTCATCCATCGGAAAGCTCATCACATCGGTCGGCCCCTCTAGATCCAACCATCGCACGTGCAGGTCGGCGATCGTATCTAGATCCACGATGTGCATGCTCATTTCCGCCGCAGAATGAATATCCATGCGCGTGAGAGCATAGGAGGCTACGTCGATGAGCATCTCTTCGTTGACGCCCGGGTAGCCCGATTCATTAAAAACCTCGATGCTCATTTAGTACCCCTCTCCCGTCTCTGCTTCGTACTCATCATAGGCTTCCACGATGCGCCCAACTAGGGAGTGACGCACTACGTCCTCGCTCGTCAGTTCCGAGAAGTGCACATCTGCCACATCGGCGAGGATGTCACGCACAATACGCAACCCCGAGCGCTGGCCACTCGGCAAGTCGATTTGGGTGATGTCGCCAGTAACCACCATCTTCGAGCCGAAGCCCAATCGGGTCAGGAACATCTTCATTTGCGCGGGCGTAGTGTTTTGCGCCTCATCAAGGATGACAAAAGCATCGTTGAGAGTACGACCACGCATATACGCCAGCGGGGCCACCTCAATGATGCCGGATTCCATCAGCTTGGGGATGATTTCCGGATCCACCATATCCCGCAGCGCGTCATGCAGTGGGCGCAGGTAGGGATCGATCTTCTCATCCAGCGTGCCGGGAAGAAAACCGAGCTTTTCCCCCGCTTCAACAGCGGGGCGAGTCAAAATAATGCGATTGACTTGGCGGGCGTGCAATGCCTGTACGGCTTTGGCCATGGCGAGATAGGTTTTGCCGGAACCAGCCGGTCCCAGGCCGAAAATGATCGTATTCTCGTCGATCGCATCGACGTAAATCTTCTGCCCCAACGTCTTTGGGCGAATCACTTTGCCTTTGCGCGCGATGATGTCCGCCGCCAGCACCTCTCGCACGGACTGTGGTGCTTCCTTGGACACTATGCTCACTGCGTTTTTCACCGAGTCTGGGCTGATGACGTGACCGCGGCGCGCAATCGCCTGCAGCTCATCCAGCACCTTCTTAACCCGAGCTACTTCGTAGTCCGGCCCAGTCAGAGTTGCCTCCGTCCCCCGCACAAAGACGTCTACGGGGATAAGGTTCTCCAGCACCCGCAGATTTTCATCTTCGATGCCCAGTACTGTGTTCGCGAAATCCTCGTTCAACACGTACTGCTGAGTGATGATGTCATCACGCTTATAAATCGCCAAAATTACCTAGTCTTCCCGGTCGCGGCAGGTCTGTACATCTATGCTGGCCAACTCTATCAAGTTTGTTCCGCAACAACCTGCCATTGAAATTTAGAATGGCGCTCGCATTAAGCCCCGCCGTACTGAGTTGAATTCGGCGACAAGAGCCTGTTCCTCGTTGTGGCAGTGCTCTGCAAGTTGGGCATGGCTGCCAGCATCACCACCGCGCCAACGCCCCGTGCGCGGCCAGCGCGACCAGCCCGGCGCTCGCGGTACGCAGCACCTCGGGCCCAAGCAGCGCCGACACCGCGCCGGCCGCCGTCAGCTGTGAAACCTCTTCCGGGCTCAGGCCACCTTCGGGCCCCACCACGAACAGCGCCGCACGCGCACCGAATTCGACTGTGGAAAACGGCACGGCCGCATCCTCATGCAGCACCACCGCGACTCCCCCAGCTGCCACCAATTGCTGCACCTGAGCGATAACATCCGCTGTGCTGGCCAACGGCGCAATCTCGGGGATACGCATCCGGCGCGATTGCTTGGAGGCGGCCACAGCCATCGAGCGCCATTTAGCACCAGCTTTCTCCGCTTTTGCGCCCCACTTCGCGATCGACCGCGCAGCCTGCCAAGGCACGATGACATCGGCCCCACCCTGAGTCATCAGGTCAACCGCGAGCTCTGAGCGCTCGGATTTGGGGAGAGCCTGCACGATGGTCACCGGAGGTCGGTCGGGAAATTCGACGTGCTTATCGACGTCAAACTGCAGCGCAGCCTTAGACACGGAAGTCACCGTTGCCTCAATGCCCGCCCCATGGCCGTCGATAAGCAGCAGCTGCTCCCCAACACCGAGCCGTTTCACAGTGACCGCGTGCCGGCCTTCCGGGCCGCTGAGCTCGCCGACAGTCGCGGGCAGCTCGGGACGCTTGCCGGCGAGGACGGCGTCGAGGTCATAGACAAAGGTGGGCAGGCTCATCGGCGGAAACGGTTGCGCAATCGATCAAATACGGAGGATTCGCCACCCTCGGTGTGAATCTCGGTGGTCTCCTTGCTTCGGTTACGCAGCTTCTCCAACGCCTCGCGGGTGTGTGAGTCCAAGTCGGTAGGAATTTGAACGTCCACGTGAGCAATGAGATCGCCGTGGGTGGTCTCCGAGCGCAGCACCGGCATGCCCGCCCCGGTTACATGGATTTGCTGACCGGGCTGAGATCCGGCCGGGATTGTGATATCGATCGGATTGCCATCAAGGCCCTCCAGTTGGACCTGCGCGCCCAGCGCTGCATCGATCATCGGAACCTTAGCGGTGACGTGCAGATTGTCTCCCTCACGGATGAACATCGGGTGTGGGGCGACGCTGATCTCCACGTAGAGATCGCCCGCAGGTCCGCCACCCGGGCCTACCTCGCCACGTCCAGCCATGCGGATGCGCATACCGTCCGAAATACCCGCTGGAATGCTCACGGTCAGGTCCTTGCGAGACTTCACGCGGCCGTCGCCATGGCACTTCTCGCAGGGATCCGGAATGACCTCGCCGGTGCCCTGGCACACGTGGCAGGGACGGGTGGTCATGACATTGCCCAGGAATGAACGCTGAACTTCTTGGATAGAACCGGAACCCTGACAATGCCCACAGGTGTGTGGCTTGGATTTGGAACCAGATCCGGAGCCCGAGCAGGCATCGCAGAGGATCGCTGTATCCACGGTGATTTCCTTCTTCACACCGGCAAAAGCCTCAGCCAACTCAATGCGCGTGCGCAGGAGCGCGTCGTTGCCCGGCTGGACGCGGGAGCGTGGGCCACGAGTACCAGCTCCGCCAAAGAAGGCTTCGAAGATGTCGCCGAAACCGCCACCCGGCGCACCGCCGTAGCCCTGAGGTTGTTCCATTGGGTCGCCACCCATATCAACGATGCGACGCTTCTCCGGATCCGTCAGGACCTCATTTGCCAAAGAAATCTCGCGGAACTTCTCTGCGGCTTCTTCGGTGCTATTGACGTCCGGGTGGTACTTGCGAGCGAGCCGACGATAGGCTTTCTTGATCTCCGAGTCAGATGCCCCCTTGTCGACCCCAAGAATGCCGTAGTAGTCGCGCGCCATTGACTTCAACCCTTTCTAATTCTTCAAGACTCTGCTGACATATTGTGCAACGGCGGAAACCTTAGAAATAGTTCCGCTGTAGTCCATAAACGTGGGACCGACCACCCCGAGGGCACCGAAAGTGGCATCCTCGTCGCCGTATCCCGTGGACACGATTGAGGCGGAGTGTAGGCCGTGATCCATGTTCTCCGCACCAATGCTGACGTTCACTTCGCCTTCTTGCACGTGCGACAGCAGTTTCAAAACTACTACTTGCTCCTCCAGCGCTTCCAATACGGAGGTGCTTAGCGGAGAAATGCGAGATAGGTTCGATGTTCCGGCGAGGATCAGTCGATCCGATGGCGCTTCCACCAGGGTCTCGATCAGGACCGTCGCGCAGCGCAGCATCACATCACGCAATTCGCTCGGGGTGTGCTCCAGCAGATCCGCGAGCGCGACGCTTGCGTCCGCCATCGTCTTTTCTGCCAACGCATTATTGAGTAGCGAACGCAGCGGAGCAACATCCTCGATCGGCTGTACGAGTTCCACATTGCGTTGTTCCACCCGGCCAAGATCCGTGATCATCACTAGCAGCAGCCGGGTCGGAGTCAGCGCAACTACCTCGCAGTGCTTGACTCGCGAGGTCCGCAAGGAAGGTAGCTGGATTACTGCTGCCTGCCGAGTCAACTGGGCCAGAAGCTGCACGGAGCGACGCAGCACATCCTCCAGATCAACGCCGCCCTCAAGAAAACCGAGGATAGCGCTTCGCTCCGGCGCGGTCAGAGGCTTGACCTCATTGAGCGAATCCACGAAAATCCGATAGCCCTTTTCCGTAGGGATGCGACCAGAACTAGCATGCTGCTGCGAGATGTACCCCTCGGACTCCAGCGCCGCCATGTCATTGCGGATCGTAGCCGAGGACACCTGCAGGTGGTGCCGTTCCACGAGCGCCTTGGAACCCACAGGTTCCTGGGATGCAATGTAGTCGGCCACGATGGCGTTGAGAACTTGGAGCCGTCGCGCCGTTGTAGACCTAGTAGACCCTGCCATGGCCAACAGTCTAGCCTTCGGCTGCCAGTAGTTCTGCGATGATGCCGTCGGCAAGCAGGCGTCCGGCCTCAGTCACGGCGACACGCTCGCCCGCCGTGAGTAGCCCGCCGCGCACGTGCTTGGCGACGACCTCAGGTGCATTCACCCAGCTCGCAGGCACTCCCTCTTTCAGCCTGAGCCCCAGCATGAGCTGCTCGGTGTGGATGTCCATTGGCGTCAGCAGCTCGCTTTCCTGGATCGGCAGCTCACCGCGCCCCAGGATCTCGTTGTAGCGACGCGGGTGCTTGACGTTATAAAAGCGAGTGTGGTCAATATGTGAGTGTGCACCAGGGCCTGCACCCCACCAGTCCCCCTCACGCCAGTAGCCGAGGTTGTGCTGGCATTGGCCATCTGGCTTCGCCCAATTGGACACTTCGTACCAGTCGAAGCCTTCGAGCATGGTGTCGATGATGTGATAGCGGTCTGCCAGCACGTCCTCATCTGGTGCAGGCAGCTCACCTTTGCGCACTTTTCGGGCCATGGCAGTGCCCTCTTCCACGATCAGCGAGTAGGCGGAAACGTGATCGACCTCAGCGGACAAAATCGCGTCAACGGTGCGACGCACGTCATCGTCGGTTTCTGTCGGGGTGCCGTAGATCATGTCTAGGTTGACGTGTTCGAATCCTGCGGCGCGGGCTTCCTTTGCCGCTGCGACGGCCCGCCCCGACGTATGTTTGCGCTCTAATACTCGCAACACGTGGGAAGCAGCAGATTGCATGCCCAGCGACACCCGCGTGTACCCAACATCCTTGAGTTCCGCGAAGAACTCCGGGCTGGTGCTTTCTGGATTGGATTCGGTAGTCACCTCAGCTCCGGGCTGGAGGGTGAAATTGGCGTTGATTGCACGCATGATCCGCCCTAAACCCTCGGCCCCCAACATCGACGGTGTGCCGCCACCAATGAAAACCGTGTCCACTGGGCGATCGCCAACCCGCTCCGCAGCGAGCGCCAATTCTAATTCCAGCGCATCTTGGTAAGCGGCTGGCCCCATGCCGAGCTCGCCGGGCGTATAGGTGTTGAAATCGCAGTAGCCACAACGAGAGGCGCAAAACGGGACGTGGATGTAAATCCCGAAGGTCACGAAGCTCGACCCTTGGCTCGCTTGGCGGCCACCTTAGCAACGATGGCGTCGATACGCGCACGCTCGAGCAGGAATCGCGGCGGGTTGCTGCCCCGCATACTACGCACATACTCCGGATGCTCCCCCGTCACGGCGCTAAACCATGCATCGAGCGTGGTATCCACAGTGCGCTGGGTACGGCTATAGAGCACCGGCAAACTCAAGGAATCAAGATCATCCGCAGCAACGGCAGTGCGATCGAGAACCCATTCCACCACGCATTCCAACCGTTCCAACACAGCTTGGGTGCGGGAATTCATCGCCTGCGACATTTCGCGGATCAGCACCGGAGCTTCGAGCGGGAATGCGCTGAGCAAGTCCTCGGCGGTAACCGCCTCAGGGGCGGCCACAACCTGTTCCCGCTTTTTCGCGCGCACGCTCACAGTACCGGAGCGCAGCCCTGAGGTGAGGGCCTGGCGCAGGCCTGCTAACTCTGCAACGACGCGACGTGAATCACTTCGAGCTTCTTCGACGATCTCAGTGAACTCGGTGTGGCAATCCTCTACCAGTTCCACATCCCAGTCGGAGATCGCCTCCATCAAGTGCTCCAAGTACTGCACAACCTCGTCACCGATGTCATAGACTTCTTGGGTCAGTTCACGATGGCGCAGCTTGGCGTCGATAAGATGCACGTTTCGCTCCTTGACTTGTGAAGGTTGTACGGATGTCGGGCCCGCGGGTCGCAGTAACACGGACAACCATAAGTCAACGGCGGAGCAAATTTAGTGTGCCCCGCCGAGAACTTAAATTATCGCCGATAAATGTGTGCGATTTCCTTGGCAAAACGGCGGGTGACCACGTTGCGCTTAACTTTCATCGTCGGGGTGAGCTCATCGGCTTCCTCAGACAAATCTCGATCCAGAATGTAGAACTTCTTGATCGCCTCGGTGTGGGACACAGTGTTATTAGCGGAGTTAACTGCGTCCTGAATGTCAGCGCGCAATTGCGGATTCAGCGCCAGCTCGGAGACGGTTGCCTTCTCCGACAGATTGTGGATGAGCTTCCAACGTCGGAAAGCGTCCTCATCGAGGGTAATCAGCGCACCAACGAAAGGCTTGCCATCACCAACCACCAATGCCTGGCTGATCAATGGGTGGGAACGCAGCAGGTCCTCCAGTGGGCCTGGGGATACGTTCTTACCTCCTGCGGTGACGATGAGATCTTTCTTACGCCCCGAGATGATGAGGTAGCCATCTTCGGTAATTTCACCAAGGTCACCGGTATTAAACCAACCGTCCTTAATCGCTTCGGCGGTAGCTTCCGGATTGTTCCAATAGCCCTTGCACAGCATCTCCCCCTTAAGGAGGATTTCACCCTCTTCGTTAACGCGTGCAGCCATACCTCCGACTGGGCGACCGACGGTACCAATACGCTGTGGCTTGAAGTCCACAGCCGCTGCGGCGGCGGTTTCCGTCAGACCATAGCCTTCATAGATCGGCACCCCCAGCCCACGGAAGAAGTGCAACAGGTCATGGCTAATGGCTGATCCACCGGAAATGCAGTACTTAACTTCCTCACCCATCGCTGCGCGCACCTTGCTGTACACCAACTTGTCAAACATATTGTGCTTCAGCTTGAGGGAACGCGACGGCCCGTCAGCATCCAAAGCGCGCGAGTACTCGATGGCTACCTTTTCAGCTTCCAGGAAAATCGCGCCTGATACCGGGCTCTTGTCTGCGGCCTTTGCCGCCGCAGCATTTCGAACCTTCTCAAAAACGCGTGGCACGCCAAGGATCATGTTCGGACGGGCGCGCTGGAACTCCACGCTCAGCGAACTGAAATCAGACCAGTGCGACTGGGTTGCACCGCCTACGACTACCGCCAGCGACACTGCGCGCGCTAGCACGTGAGCCATGGGCAGGAAAGTCAGCACCCGGGTCCCCGGCACTGCGATGCCACCGATCGGATGAGACAACAGTCCACGAACCTCGGCGGCCCAGTTGGTGTGCGTAAGATAGCAGCCCTTTGGACGGCCTGTAGTGCCCGAGGTGTACACCAGCGATGCCAGGTCCTCACCAACAGTGTCGTTAATCCGCGACGTTACTTCTGCATCGCTAATGTCGCGCCCTTCAAATTTGAGCGTTGCAATAGCGGAGGCATTGATCTCCAGGATCCGGCGCAATTTCGACGGCGATCCAACCAATTGAGGCGTGCCGTCTGGTTGTAGCACCAAATGACTCATGAGCTCAGTGTGAGCACGGCTTTCGGTGATGGCGAATACAGCACCAGAATCTTCGATGATCCACTGAACCTGCGATTGGGAGGAAGATCCGTAGATAGGAACGGAGGCGGCGCCGGCGGCCCAGATGGCAAAGTCCATCAGCGCCCACTCGTAGCGAGTTTCCGACAGCAACACCACCCGGTCCCCCAATTGGACACCATTCGCGATCAACCCCTTCGCGACCTCAAAAACCTCCTCCACGAATTCCTTCGCAGTAACATTCACCCATTCGTAGTTTTGTGGCCGGGTGAACAACAGGCCATGAGGACGCGCTTTTGCCTGCGCCAATAACAACTTCAATACCGTGTCCTCGGGATCAAGTGTGTACTGGGCGGGGCTTTCATATTCCTGCATCATCGGTCCTTTTCATGAGGCTTCATTCATGTTCACGGTACACTTTTCCGCCAACTGTCGGGCACAGCGCACGCATAGATGGCAATATGAAATCTTGTGAGCTACTTCGAATCCCTTAAGGAACTAGCAGACCTCCATGGCGTCGCAACATCATATTGGTCTGCCGATGGCGAATTCATTGAGGTGTCCGAAGACACCCTTTTGAAGACCTTGCATGCCCTCGATATTGATGTGGAACCACATCGAGAGAGCATCGCCGAGGCCATCATGACCTTTCACGATGCAGCAGCCACGCAGATGCTCCCACCAACTGTGGTGATGAAAGCTGGCGACGACCACATCATTAATGTCCACGTCCATGACGGGGCGCCAGCAGATGTGCTCATCACTCTCGAAGATGGCACCACCTTCGTCCCCGAACAGCGCGAGAATTGGGCACCACCCCGCGAGGTTAACGGCGTGTCGTGGGGAGAAGCATCCTTCGCGATTCCCGGTGACACCCCGTTGGGTTGGCACACCATTTCCCTCACTTCCGACGAACTGAGGGCTACTGCAACACTCGTCGTCACGCCTGCTCGCCTATCACTCCACACCGGCAAGGTCACCGGCGTGATGAGCCAGATCTACTCCGTTCGCTCGCAACAGTCCTGGGGCATGGGCGACCTCAACGACCTCGGTCACACCGCCGAAGTCCTGGCCAAGGAAGCCAGCGCTGACTTCCTCTTGATCAACCCCCTGCACGCTGCCGAACCGTTCCCGCCACTCGAAGACTCCCCCTATCTGCCGACGACGCGCCGCTTCACCAATCCGATCTACATCCGTATCGAGGACATCCCGGAGATCTCGGGCTTGGACGCTGATTTGCTTAGCGACGTCCGGGAAATGGCAACCGAGTTCCAAGAGCTGAACACCTCTGACGCCATGATCGAGCGAAACCCCATCTTTGCCGCAAAGCTGCAGGTGCTGCACGAGATCTACCATGTCAAGCGCACCCCGGAGCGCGAACAGGCATACCAAGAGTACTGCGTGCTCGAAGGCTCCGGCCTTGACGACTTTGCCAAGTGGTGCGCCGAGCGTGAGCACACCGACAAACCCCAAGACAACAACCACGGTGTGGAACCAGCACTAGAAGAAACGGCGGACTTCTACCGCTGGATGCAGTGGATCTGCGACCAACAGCTCTCCCAGGCACAAGCTCGCGCCAAAGCTGCTGGCATGCGCATCGGCATTATGGCCGATCTTGCTGTCGGCGTACACCCCGGCGGCGCCGACGCCACGAATCTGGCCTCCGTGTTAGCTCCCGCAGCCTCCGTTGGCGCGCCAGCTGACGGATACAACCAGCAAGGCCAGGACTGGTCCCAGCCACCGTGGCACCCGCGCAAGCTTGCTGAAGCTGGCTATAAACCCTGGCGCGACATGTTGCGCACCGTGCTCCGTCACTCCGGCGGCATCCGCATCGACCACGTGTTGGGCCTCTTCCGACTCTGGTGGATCCCCCGGATGCAATCCCCGTTGAGCGGCACTTACGTGTACTACGACTACGAAGCCCTCATCGGAATCCTCACGCTTGAGGCCGAACGCGCGGGCGCAATTGTCATTGGTGAAGACCTCGGCACCTTCGAGCCTTGGGTACAAGAAGTACTCCAGAGCCGGGGCATCTTGGGCACCTCGATCCTGTGGTTCGAGAACAATGGCGATACTCCGAAGCCAGCCTCCGAATACCGCGAGTTGGCGCTCGCCTCAGTCACTACCCACGACTTGCCTCCAACGATGGGGTACGTCCAGGGCTCCCACATCACCTTGCGCGAGAACCTCGGTGTGCTTACTCGCTCCGCAGAACTGGAAGAGTCCGAAGATGTCGCATGGCAGAATCAGGTTTTCCGTGAAGTCGCGGAAACCGGCTGCTTCGCAGACACGGCAGTACACGGCGTAGAGTTCGGCGACACGCGTTTCGACGGCGACTACCCAGGCCTACTCATCGGGCTGCACCGCTTCGTCGCACAAACCCCAGCCCTACTCAGTTGCGTTTCACTGGTGGACATGGTTGGCGACATCCGCGCCCAGAACCAGCCGGGCACTTCACGGGACATGTACCCGAACTGGTGCGTGCCACTTTGCGATTCTGCCGGCAAACCAGTGCTTATTGAAGACCTAGCTAAGCAACCCCTGTTCAAGAGGATTGCGGCTGCTTCGCAACGCAGGTAGGCGATTCGCTACAGCCGAGAGCTCAGCTCACTTTTGGTGGGCTGAGCTTGTTGTGTGGCGGTTTGGCGGTTTGGCCGAAAAACTCACTCCGAATGGAAGATTTCGGCTGATTTGAGGCGTTAAGGAGTGACAAATTCAGCGCCACCACCGCACGCCACCCCAGCGGCAGAAACCTCCGGCGCTTAGATGTAGCTGATCGCCCAAGCGAGGATGACTAAGGCGAGCAGCACGTACAGTGCGAGCTTCACCCGGGATTGTGGGTATTTATTCTTCATTGTTCCCTTCAAACCATCGCGTCGCTTTTGCTCCGAGGATGTCGATCACGCGGAGAAAAACAAAAGCCAAGACTCCGCACAGCACCGCGGCCACCGCAACCACAATGGGCGCCTGCAGCCACAATGGCGCTGAGCTGAGGAAGTCCAGAATTTGCATAGGGTTTAAACCTTACACCTTGGTACCAGCGAGTCCACGTCGCTGTAGCAGTGGCGCGAGGGTTCGTTCTCGACCTCGTAGTGCTGTAAATGCAGCGGTGTAATCGCGGGATGCGCCGCGGGAAAGCACCAAATCGCGGAAACGCTGGCCCGCAGCCCGAAGATCGGGTTCTGCGGAGAACCAGTCGAATCCGTCGGCATCGAGTGCTTCCGCCCAAAGGTAGGAGTAGTAGCCCGCAGAGTAGCCTCCGCCGAAGATGTGGTTGAAGTAGCGGGTCTGATAGCGAGCCTTGAGGTGGTTCACGGAGAGCCCGGCTGCTGCCAGCGCTTGTTCTTCGAAGGAGTCGATGTCGGATGGGGTGAGTTCGGCTAGTTCTTCTGAACTCAGGCTGTGCCAGGCGAGGTCGATGATTGCGGCAGCAAGGTATTCGGAGGTTGCGAAGCCTTGGCCGAATTGTTTTGCGGCACTGATGGCGTCGATAAGCGCCTGGGGCATGTCGGGCGCATAATTCGCCAGCACTGCGGGGTGGAACGCCCAGTTTTCGTTGATCTGCGAGGGGAATTCCACGTAGTCGCGTGGCACGCTCGTACCGGAGAAGGACGGGTAGCGGACGTCCGAGAGTAGCCCATGCAGCGCGTGGCCAAACTCGTGGAACACGGTGGTGACCTCATCCAGAGACAGGTAGGCCTCGCCGGAGGTTGTCTTGGTCACCCCCATCACATTGACCACTACTGGCTGCTGCCCCAGCAGGTGGTTTTGGTCCACGAAGGAGCTCATCCACGCCCCGCCGCGTTTCGACGGCCGCCCAAAGTAATCGGTCAGGAGCAGGCCAACGCCGGTGCCATCTGCCTCCTTTACCTCCCACACATCGACACCGGGAGCATAGCCCTGCAGGTCAGGGCGTGCGGTAATCTTAATGCCGTACAACAACTGGGCGGCGTAGAACGCGCCATCTTCAACCACGCGGCGGAGCGGGAAGTATTGCCGCAGTTCCGCCTCATCAAGTGCGTAGTCACGCGCTCGGACCTTGGCTTCCCAATAGGGCCAATCGGCACCATTGATGTCTGAACCGGCGGCCTCACAGAGGAGCTTGTACTCCCCCGTCGCATTTGCCGAGGCAGCTGGTGCGAGGTCTCGCAGCAACGACCATACGGCGCTGACATCATCAGCGGTTTCTTCCTCAATCACATAAGCGGCGTGGCTCTCATAGCCAAGTAGCTCGGCTCGCTCCGCACGCAACCGTGCCATTGTCAGTGCGACCGCACCGTTGGCCTCGCCACGCTGCTGCGATTCCGTGTACAGCTTTTGACGCGCTGCTGCAGAGTCCAGGGTTGATTGGGCCGCCTGAATAGTGGGCAGTTCGAGCGGGATCACGTAACCATCGCGCCCGATCTCCGCGGCATAGGCGGCCGCGGAGGCTACCCGTTCCGAAGACAAACCTGCCAATTCTTCGCTGCTGAAGGAGACGGCAAGCCGTTTGGTATCTGCCAGCAAATTGTTGCGGAAATCCTCGGACAGCTGCGAAAGCTCAGCATCGATGTCGGTCAGGCGTTGCTTTGCTTCTTCGGGCAGGTCTGCGCCGCGGCGTCGAAAAGCGCGCAGGGTGTACGCGTGCAGGCGCTGGCTTTCCTCGTCTTCGGGAGCCTGCACAGACTGCAGCCGCTGGTACAGCGCGGAGTTGTGGTAAATCGCCGAGCTGTGTGCAGACAGTCGGGGCAACACTTCGGAAGCGATCGCCGTGAGTTCTTCCGAAGAGTCAGTCCCAGATAGGTTGAAGAATACTGCCGCGACGCGCCCCAGGGCTTGCCCCGCGGACTCGAAGGCCTCCATGGTGTTTTCCCAGTTCGGGGTGGCCGGGTTGGCCACGATGGCAGCGATCTCAGCGTCGTGGTCATCCAGCGCAGCCAAGAAGGCGGGCAGGAAATGCTTCGTTTCAATGTCCGCAAATGGTGGCAATTCGTACGGCAGTGCCGAGGGTTCCAGCAGGGGGTTCACTTATTCTCCAGTGGTGGTTCGCACGAGTCCGGCACGTGTTGGCGGAGTCGTGTACGTCTCTGCAGACGCGCGATCAAAGTCTCGCTGCCAATCGTAAGGGGCTTCGCTATTGATCAATGCGCCCGGGGCCAGCCAATCGAAGATGTCCTCGTAGGCACGGGCCTGCGTAGGGTCGATACGGCGCACGATGTGCGCTGGGCCCAAGTCTCGGAAGTCTGTCAAACCCATGGCGGACAGGATACGCATCGCAGATTTGAGGGTGTTGGCCTGGTAGTTCTTCACACGCTCGGCCTTGTCATCAACATCCAGGCCGCGGTAGAAGCGTGGGTTTTGGGTGGCCACTCCAGCTGGGCACTCATTGGTGTGGCAGGCTTTGGCCTGAATACAGCCCACAGCCATCATCATGCCGCGCGCCGAGTTTGTGAAGTCCGCGCCAATCGCGAGGCGGCGAATGATGTCGGCGCCTCCCACGATTTTGCCAGCAGCGCCGATGGCGATGTGCTGGCGTAGGTTACAACCCACGAGCGCATTGTGCATGATGATCAAACCTTCGGACAGCGGAGTACCCACGCGGTCCAGGAACTCCAGTGGCGCCGCACCGGTGCCGCCTTCTGCGCCGTCCACTGTGATGAAGTCGGGCATGATCCCGGTGCTCAGCATGGCTTTGCAGATGGATAGCACTTCGTGTCGGGTACCAACGCACAGTTTGAAACCGATTGGCTTTCCACCAGAGAGTTCACGCAGCTGCTGAATGAAGTGCATCATCTCAGTCGGATTGGTGAATGCGCTGTGGCTGGACGGAGACAAGCAGTCTTTCCCCTCTGGGATTCCACGAATCTCCGCGAGCTCAGCGGTGACCTTATCTCCTGGCAGCATGCCACCCATACCAGGCTTTGCGCCTTGGCTCAGCTTGATCAAAATTGCTTTGATCTGCAGCTTCTGCGCCTTCTCAGCGAACTTTTCCGGGCTGAAGGTCCCATCCTCATTACGGCACCCGAAGTAGCCGGATCCAATCTCCCACACGACGTCCGCACCATATTCCAGGTGGTACTGGGTGAGGCCACCTTCCCCAGTCTCATGCACAAAGCCACCCATCGCGGCGCCCTTGTTCATAGCCAAGACCGCGTTCTTGGACAAAGATCCGTAACTCATAGAAGAAACATTGAACAGTGGAATATCAAAGGGCTTCGCACACTGCGGTCCACCGAGGCGCACCTTGGGGGCGTGGGTAAGCATCGGGGCAGGGTTCACGGAGTGCAGAATGTGGTCGCGCCCCGGTTTGAGTAGGTCTCGCTCGGTACCGAAGGCTTCTTCTGCTCCGATGTTCTTGGACTGCTGGTAGACCATGGTTCGGGTCTCACGGTCAAAAGGAGCACCATCGGTGTCCGATTCGACAAAATATTGCTGGATTGGATCGCGTAAAGATTCAGCGATCCACCGGGCACGGCCGACTACTGGAAAGTTACGTCGGATGGAATGCTTGGGCTGAATGAGGTCGTAGGCTGCGAGTGCGGATGTGCCTGCAGCCAGCGCGATTGCACCCAAATTGCGTTTCTTCACGGTGGTGTCTCCCTTTGCCTATTGGTTACGTCTAACCATATGTGAATTCGCCGGGGAAAGTGATCAATCTGACACGCTCGGAGTCTTTTGCCTACTCTGGATCATATGACCGAACCTATTTCGACCACCCCGCTTGTTGACGATCACGGCTTCGTTGTTGAACCATCTTCGGACGATTTCCGGACCCCAGCGCCCGCCCCTGGCGAGGAGCCATGGGAGCGTCCTCAACCAGAGTGGTATAAGGAAGCAGTCTTTTATGAGGTGCTGGTCCGCGCGTTTGCCGACGACAATAATGACGGCATCGGCGATCTCAAAGGTCTGACTAAAAAGCTCGACTACCTGCAATGGCTCGGAGTGGATTGCCTCTGGATCCCGCCGTTTTATGATTCCCCGCTCAAGGACGGCGGCTACGACATCCGCAATTTCCGCGAAATCCTCCCCGAGTTCGGCACAGTGGATGACTTCGTGGAACTCATGGACCAGGCACACCAGCGTGGCATTCGCATCATCACAGACTTGGTGATGAACCACACCTCTGATCAGCACCCGTGGTTCGTGGAGTCCCGCCGGGAACCCGATGGCCCTTATGGCGACTTCTACGTGTGGAGCGACACCGAGGACCTCTACAATGAGGCCCGCATCATTTTCATCGACACGGAGACCTCAAACTGGACCTACGATCCAGTGCGCGGGCAGTACTACTGGCACCGCTTCTTTAGCCACCAGCCAGACCTGAACTATGACAACCCTGCCGTGCAGGACGCGATGCTCGACGCGATGCGTTTCTGGCTGGACCTCGGCCTGGACGGGTTCCGCCTCGATGCGGTGCCGTATCTCTACGAACGAGAAGGAACCAACGGCGAGAATCTTCCGGAGACGCACGAATTCCTCAAGCTGTGCCGCCGCGTAGTGGAAGAAGAGTACCCGGGCCGTGTGTTGCTGGCCGAGGCCAATCAGTGGCCCCAGGAAGTAGTGGAGTACTTCGGCGAACCCGAAATCGGCGACGAATGCCACATGGCCTTCCATTTCCCGCTGATGCCGCGCCTGTTTATGGCGGTTCGTAAAGAATCCCGCACCCCAATTTCCCGCATCATCCGCGATACCCCGGCCATCCCTAAGTCAGCGCAGTGGGGCATCTTCCTACGCAATCATGACGAACTCACCTTGGAAATGGTTACCGATGACGAGCGTGCCTACATGTATTCGCAGTATGCGAAGGAGCCACGCATGCGCGCGAACGTGGGCATTCGGCGTCGACTAGCGCCTTTGCTTGACGGCGACCGCAACCAAATCGAGCTGTTCACCGCCATGCTGCTCTCTCTGCCTGGCTCCCCCGTGCTGTATTACGGCGATGAAATCGGCATGGGCGATAACATCTGGCTGCATGACCGTGACGGTGTGCGCACGCCGATGCAGTGGAGCGATGACCGCAATGGCGGATTCTCCAAAGCTGATCCCGAGCGCCTCTACCTCCCGGCCATCCAGAATGCGCAGTACGGCTACGCCGCGGTCAATGTGGAAACGCAGGCCGACCAGGAGAACTCCCTGCTCAAGTGGACCCGCGCCCTCATCCACGTGCGCAAGCAGCATCAGGCATTCGGGCTAGGGAACTTTCGAGAGGTGGAATCTGAGAACGAGGCAGTATTCGCCTACCTGCGGGAATACGGAAACCAGACCATCTTGTGCGTCAATAACCTCTCTAAGCGTCCGCAGGCGGTGTCCTTGGATCTGTCCGAGTTCGTCCGCGTGACACCGCGGGAATTGACCGGCGGCGAAGACTTCCCCAAGATTCACGACCGCGAATGGACCGTCACGCTTGCCCCACATGGCTTCTTCTGGTTCGACCTCACCCGCTAAGGATCACTCATGTATGAAAGCATCGCTGCCGCCCGCTTTTTCCGGGCGAAGCAAACCGGCATCACCTCGCTCACCGAGCTGCGCTCCACTCAAGTAGGTCCAGCTCGCTGGGTGCTTGCCGACGTCGATGGCTACCTCTATCAGCTGGTCCTGAGCGATGACCACGATGTGCTCACTGCTCCGGATCTGCTGCTCGAGGTGCAGCGTGCTTTCGAATCTGATGCCGCTTTTGGCGCCGGGGAAATGCATGTGATCTCTCCTCCCCTACTTCCGAAGAACGCTAAGGCGAAGGTCTCTACCGCAGAGCAGTCCAATACTTCCATGGTTTTTTCGGGTGAGGGTTCCCCGGCTATCGCGAAGTTCTTCCGACTCTTAGAGCCGGGCATCAATCCCGAGGTCGAGCTGCTCGCAGGGCTCGCCCAGCAGCAATGTGTTTTCGTGCCAGCACTGCGCGGCTATTCCACCCTGGAGTGGGAGGGTGAAACCTATGTCACCGCAATGATCCAGGATTTCGCCGCTGATTCACAGGAGGGCTGGGATAAGGCGCTCCATTTTGCCTCCGAGTCCCGTTCCTTCGCCCACGAAGCCGGATACGTAGGAACGGCGCTGCGGGGCGTGCACCGGGACTTGGCTGCAGCGTTTGGCACGCAGACCGTCCCGGCGGAACAGGTGGTTCGTCAACTAGAGCAGCGGTTGGATAACCTGGTCGCCCAAGCCAGCGTCCTTGCACCGTATCGAGGCGCTATCCGCGCGGCCTATAAGATGGCGGCGCAAGGCAGCACTGAAGTCCAAAGGATCCACGGCGATGCGCATCTAGGCCAGATCCTCTGCACACCGGATCGTTACCTTTTCATCGACTTCGAAGGCGAGCCTGCGCGCCCGCTGGCGGAGCGTCGCGGCAATTTCTCCCCATTACAGGACCTCGCCGGCTTGATTCGGTCCTTCGGTTACGCCGCCCACTTCACCAACGGCTTGGCTGATCCGGAGGGCTGGGCCGCGGAGTGTTCCGCCGCGATGCTTGAGTCATATGGCATCCAGCCCAGCCCGCTACTCGACGCCCTAGTCCTAGACAAAGCCCTGTACGAGGTGGTGTACGAGGCCAACAACCGGCCAGACTGGATCCACATTCCGCTGGAAGCTGTCAAACGCTTGGTTACTAACGAGTGATGGCTTCCCGCAGCTGCTGATAAGACAACTGCTCCACCATCCAGGGACTGAATGCGAACGGTGCGCCTTGTACGGCCGCAATGAGATCCGCCGGATCTACCCAGGTGTGCGAATCCACTTCGGCGGCCGAAGGCTGCACCTCCATCCCCTCCGACAAGGTAGCGATGAAGACGGGGCAGATCTCCCACTCAACGATCCCGGAAGAATCGGTGGCCCGGTAGGAGAATTCTGGCAGCACGGGGTGGACGTCGATAAGTGCGCCCTGCGGCAGGCCGAGTTCCACCTGGGCGCGGCGCTGGATGGCAGCGAGCGTATCCTCCCCCGGCGCGGGGTGCCCACACATCGAATTGGTCCAGATTCCCGGCCACGTCAGCTTCTGCAACGCCCGCCGGGTGATCAGCAGTCGTCCGGCGCTGTCTCGCACGTAGCAGGAAAACGCGAGATGGAGCGGGGTGTCTGTGGTGTGTACGTTGGCTTTCGGCGCGGTACCTGTCGGGTTTCCTGCGAGGTCGGTCAGCACAACCATTTCAACGCTGTCAGTCATAGCTCCCCACCGTAGCCGGTCGATGTGCAGCTTGGGGGACGGGGCATGAGATTATGGAATACATGACGAAGAGCGAGGCGAGTTAGGCTGTGACTCCTTTGGAAAAATTCACCACCATGTCTACCCAGGCAGCTGGCGCCGTCATCGCAACGTATTCCACCAGCTTTTCCCTCGCGAGTTCACTCTTGGCCCCACCGGTGCGTCGTCATATTCGCAACCTTTATGCCGTGGTTCGCATCGCTGATGAGATCGTGGATGGCGTCGCGGCGGCAGCTGGCTTCAATTGCCAGGAAATCGCGCACACCTTGGATCGCTTCGAAGCCGAGACTTTCACTGCTCTCGACACTGGCTTTTCCACCAATCCAGTGCTGCACGCCTTTGCACACACCGCCAGTGCCTGCAGCATTGAGCGCGCTCATCTCAGGGCCTTCTTCGATTCCATGCGGGCGGACGTGACTTCTTGTGTACACACCGAAGAATCCCGAGATACTTATGTTTTTGGCTCAGCCGAGGTTATTGGCCTGATGTGCTTGAGCATTTTCACCGCCGGGCATGGACTTTCTGATCGCGCCCGCGCTAACTGTAGCGTCGCGGCGCGCCACTTGGGCAAGGCTTTCCAACTGATCAATTTCCTGCGTGACTATCACACCGACGATGCCGCTCTTGGCCGCCACTATGTTGATCTCACTCCGGGCAGCAAGGACGCGCTGATCCAAGAGATCCGCGAGGACCTACGCATCGCCTACCTTGGGATTCCTGCGCTGCCACTGGGCGCCCGTTCCGGAGTGCTCGCCGCCTATTTGTTGTTTAGTGAGCTGAGCGACCGCCTCGATGCTGCCAGCGTTGCTGATATTAAGGCTGAACGAGTTCGCGTCCCAACCGCAAAGAAGGCGATTTTGGCGGCGCGCGCTGCGGCGATCGCACCCCGAATGAAGGAGAAGTAATGGACGTCTGCGTCATCGGCGGCGGCATTGCCGGGCTCGCCTCCGCCGCACTGCTTGCCGACGCCGGCTGCCATGTCACCCTCGTGGAGAAGAATACCGAGGTTGGCGGCCGCACAGGACGCATCAGCGATGGCGGGTTCGTTTTTGATACCGGCCCGAGTTGGTACCTCATGCCCGAGGCTTTCGATCGATTCTTCGAATCGCTGGGCACGAGTACGGCGGAGCAATTGGAGCTGGTGGATCTTGTGCCCGCCTACCGAGTCTTTCCAGAGGGCAAGCCTTCCTTTGATATTGTCACCGGATGCGTACCGGAGTTGTTTGAAGAGTTTGAACCCGGCGCGGGCGAGAAATTGAAGGCGTACCTGGAGCGGGCTTCATTTACTTATCGGGTGGCAGTGGACACTTTCCTGTACACCACGTTTTCTTCACCGCTACCGTTCCTGAACGCAACCGTGCTCGGAAACCTTGCCTTGCTCACCCAATTGCTCACCCTGAACTTGCACCAGTGGGTGGCTCGAGATTTTTCCGATCCACGGATCCAGCAAGTCCTTGAGTACCCAGCGGTGTTCCTTTCGAGCTTCCCGCAGCGGACGCCGGCAATGTATCACCTGCTCTCGCACACCGACCTAGTGGAGGGGGTGCGCTACCCCATGGGTGGATTCTCGGCGTTGATTGCGGCGATCGCCCGGATCGCCGTGGACCGCGGCGTTACTATCCGCACTGGGTGTAGCGCCGAGGCTATTACTACCTCGGCTGGCTCGGTCACAGGTGTGCGAATCCGCACGCAGGAGGGCATAGAGCATCTCCCTGCAGCAGTGGTGGTTTCCGGTGCTGATCTGCACCATACTGAAACGTTACTTCCGAAGCACTTGCGCGAAGTGCGCTGGGAGAAGAAAGATCCGGGCATCAGCTGCGTGGTGGCCATGCTCGGGGTGCGCGGAGATCTCCCCGAGCTCACCCACCACCAATTGTTGCTCAGTGCGGACTGGGACAAAGACTTCGCTGCGATTTCCGGTGCTGGCGATTATTCGCGATCGATTTACGTCTGCAAAGCATCTGCAACTGATCCGGGCTGCGCTCCTGCAGGGCATTCGAACGTGTTCGTTCTTATTCCTGTCCAGGCCCGGGCCGATTTCGGCCGGGGTGGCGATCCACAGGTGGAGCGCATCATTGACGACGTCATCGCGCTCATCGAGTCCCGCACGGGTGCCGTGATCGCGAAGCACACCGTGGTTCGGCATAGCTTGGGTCCCAGTGACTTTGCCAGCAATTACAACGCCTGGGAGGGAAATGCCATTGGACTGGCGCATACCCTGCGACAGTCCGCATTCCTGCGCGGAACAAATGCCTCCCGCAAGGTGGACGGCCTCTACTTCGCCGGTGCCACCACGACGCCAGGAGTAGGGCTACCGATGTGTTTGATCAGCGCCGACAACGTGATTACCCGGCTGCGAGAACAGGGCAAACTCTAAATGTTCAGGTTGCCACTGAACACTGCGTTACCCAGCGTTAGCTCCGCATTGCTGAGATTCCAGGGCGTGGTGTTAAAGGTGTAGCTGATCTTGGTTTCAGACAACGCACCGAGTGGTGCATCGAGACCATGGTCTTCCACCTGCATCAATTCGATTTCCTTGCCAGCGACAGTGAGCTTGGGAGTTCCAATGGCTGCGGGCGGGACTGCTACCTGCTCGTTGAGGTTCTTCATTGCGATAATGAACTTCGCCCCGCCTTGGTTGCCCTGATAGACGGTGAGGATGCGCCACTGAACCCCCATACCAGTGTCTTCGACTGCGGCAGTGGTGCTACTGGCTTTAATTGGGGCAACGTTTTGCGGCGCAAAGGTCGCTTCCGGTGTCTCGGAAACCTGCACCTCTTCCTTCGTGTTAGCGATGGCTCCGGGCACCTCGCCATTGATTTTTCTACCGAGTGTGGCGCAGCTTGTTAAGGAGGCTGCAAGTGTGAGCGTGACCAGGACGATGCCGGCGGTACGGACCAGTGGTGTCAACGTCATGATGCCTCTTATTTTTCGGTGTCGTACGGTTGGGCAGGCGAAGCACCGCCCCTAAGCGATATTGTAGCTAAGTCACCAACTATTAGAATTGATATTGCATGCGATCTTTAGCCCGAATTCTGCGCAGTACCTCAGCGCTGTGGCCCTACTATTTAGGAGTCATTCTCTCCTCCGTAGCGGTGGCTGCGCTCTCCCTCGTAACGCCGTTTATTTTGCGTTCGGCCACCAACACGATCGTCTCCGCAGTGAGTGGCCAAGTCACGGCCGATAGCGTCACGTCCGTCATCATTGCACTGGCGATCGGCCTGTTTGTCGCAGAGTTGGCCAACACCCTGATTCACAATGTGGGTGGTTACATCGGTGATGTGATGGCAGGGCGGATGCGCCAAATCCTGTCTACTCGTTACTTTGCGCGGCTGCTCAGCTTGCCGCAGAGTTTCTTCGACAACCAAGTTACGGGCACGATCATCGCACGCTTGGATCGTTCGATCACGTCCATCACGCAATTCTTGCAGTCCTTTTCGAACAATTTCTTCCCCATGCTCATCACCACGTTCGCGGTGCTCGGCATCACCGGATGGTACTACTGGCCGTTGGCATTACTGCTCGCGATCGTGTTTCCGCTCTATATGTGGCTCACCACCCTGACTTCGAAAAAATGGCAGCGTATCGAGGGCGATAAGAACAAGGACATTGATGCCGCGGGAGGTCGCTTTGCCGAGGTCATTGGGCAGGTGAAGGTAGTCAAGTCCTTTGTTTCCGAATTGCGGGAGCTTGGTAGTTTCAGCCACAGGTATGCGCGTACGGTTTCGCTCACCCGGGAGCAATCTCAGCATTGGCATGTCATGGACTTCGCTCGTGGCGGGGTGATGAACCTAATCTTCTTCGGAATCTACCTTCTGCTGTTTTGGCGCACACTGCACGGTTACTTCTCGCTAGGAGACTTGGTCCTCCTGCTCCAGCTAATCAACATGGCAAAACAGCCGGTGTCCATGATGAGCTACCTCGTTGACAGTGCGCAGCGCGCTGTCGCAGGTTCTAAGGACTACTTCGAGGTAATGGAACAGTTGCCCGAGCACACTGCCAATAGCCAGTTGCTTGCCGCCACGGAGGCCTCGGACATGCCGTCGATAAGCCCCGAGCAGCCAGTACCGCTGACGCCAGCGTCGGCGCTGCCAGTCATCGCCTTCGAGGGGGTGAGTTTTGGATACACCGAGCAGCAGGTAATCCACGACGTCAGCTTCGCCGCTAGTGCTGGCGAAAGGATCGCTCTGGTCGGCGAATCCGGTGGCGGTAAATCTACCCTGGTCAATCTGCTGCTCGGATTGTATCGACCGAGTGCTGGTCGGATGCTGGTCTGTGGCCGGGACGTGGATGAGCTGGACAGTGCCACACTTCGTTCCTCCGTTGGCGTGGTGTTCCAGGAGGCTGCACTCTTTTCTGGGACTGTGCGGGAGAACATCGCCTACGGCCGTCCTGGGGCGAGCGATGCCGAGGTCATGGCGGCGGCGCTGAAAGCGAACGCACACGATTTCATCGAGAAGTTTAACGATGGCTACGACACAGTCATCGGCGAGCGTGGCCTCCGACTTTCGGGAGGTCAGAAACAACGCGTCGCGGTCGCCCGGGCAATCTTGAAGGATGCTCCCGTGCTGGTCTTGGATGAGGCCACCTCGGCACTGGATACTAAGGCGGAACGGGCGGTACAAAAGGGTCTAGATGAGCTCATGGTGGGTCGCACTACTCTGATCATCGCGCATCGCCTGTCCACCATCGCCAGCGTGGACAAAATCATCACGCTTGTCGACGGCCATGTTGATGAGATCGGTAGCCCCGCGGAACTCGCGCACACCGGCGGCATTTATGCAGAGCTTTTGGCCCTTACTGCAAGCAATTCCCTAGAAAACCGTAGGAAACTTCAAAAATTTGGACTAAAATCCGAGTAATTTCCTATTCTGTGGGACAAAAACTAGGATACCAATTACCGCTCATCTCTCAGAAATGCTTGCTATGATCCAGGTCACACACCCAGTTGACCTCGTCACCAGCACGAGATACGGAATTCTTGAAAGGTATCCAATGACCAACGCTGAATCCACAGCGACACCAGCGAGCTTAAAGTCGCCTGTACTGATCATCGTCGCAACCAGCTTGATGCTGTTTTCGATGTTTTTTGGTGCTGGAAACTTGATCTTCCCACCCATGTTGGGCGTAGAATCCGGTAACGGTTTCACCCCAGCAATTATCGGCTTCTGCCTCACCGGCGTTGCTCTCCCAGTGATCGGCGTCGTTGCCATCGCTCTGACCGGTAACAACGTTCAGGACCTCGCTAAGCGCGGCGGCTGGGTGTTCGGCCTCATCTTCCCGGTCCTCGTTTATCTTTCTATCGGCTGCTTCTACGCCCTTCCTCGCACCGGCGTCGTAAGCTTTGAGACTGCAATCGTGCCAATCACCGGCCAGGACAACACCACGTCCGCAGTGATCTTCTCTTTCGTCTTCTTTGGCGTTTCCCTGCTGTTGGCGCTCAACCCAGCAGGTCTGGTTGACACTTTGGGCAAAGTCTTGACCCCGATGCTGCTCATCTTGCTCGTAGTCCTCGTCGTACTCTCGATGCTGAACCTGAACGGCACCCCCGGCGCCGCCTCCGAGGATTACGCCACTCACCCAATGGCTAATGGCCTTGTTGTCGGCTACCTCACCATGGACTCGCTCGCGGCTTTGGCGTTCGGCATCGTCGTCGTCAACGCTCTGCGCTACAAGGGCTTCCCAGAAGGCAAACAGCTAGTCCGCGGCGTGTCCGTATCCGCAGTCATCGCAGGCGTGCTCCTGGCCATCATTTACGTCGGACTGGGCTTCATCGGCCAGGTCATTCCGGATCCAAGCAAGTACGAGAACGGCGCCGCGCTGCTTACCGACGCCGCCCGGATCACAATGGGTCAGCCAGGCATGATCGTCTTCGGCGCAATCGTTCTCTTGGCCTGCATCACTACTGCCGTCGGCCTGATCGGTGCTACCTCAGAGTTCTTCAACCACTTGGTTCCAGCAATCTCCTACCGAGTTTGGGCCGTGGTCTTCACCTTGGTCGCAGTGCTGTTGTCTGTACAAGGCCTTGAGGCTGTGCTTGCAGTGGCAGGACCAATCATCGGCTTCCTGTACCCACCAGCCATCGCATTGATCTTCCTGACCCTGGTTGAGCCGATCTTCGGTCGCCGCATCAACACCGTGTTCAAAATCGTTCTCCCAGTTGCCATTATCTGGGCGGCCCTAATGAGCTTTAACTCGCTCGGCTGGGGTTCCAGCTTCATCGAACCGCTCATCTCTTGGTCTCCGATGCATAGCATGGAGCTCGGCTGGGTTGTGCCTGTGTTAATCACTATGGTTGTTGGCCTGATCGTGGACTTCATGCGCCCCAAGGAAGAGATCGTCTTCCGTAAGGACGTCACCGCAGAGCTTCCTACTGTGTAGGCTCTCGCGTCAAAAGCGTCAAGGCCCGACATCCACACCTAGGATGTCGGGCCTTGACGCTTTCAAATGTCACTTAGGGCATGGCTTGAGAATCTGCTAGCTGTCCTCGTCACGAGCGGTTGGTCTGGAGGATTCGATGATGCGGTGCCCACCGCCCAGTGGGGTGGAATCTGTCAGGGGATCATCATCCATATCTCCCACCACGCCAAGGTCACCGGCGACAACAACATTGCCCGGGATCACGATCCGCCCCTCTTCATCGTGCTCCACCTTGAGCGTTGGCAGCTCGTTTCCGTCTTCGTCATAGCCAGGTGCTGGCATTGCTTCATGAGCTTCAAGCTTCTCCGGGGTATCAGTCTTTTCCCAGCGACGAGTTTCTACTCGTCGGCGAGCAGCTGAGTCATCATTCATTCCTTTCACCAGCGAGTACATCATCACAAAGTGCATGAGGAAGAACGGCAGGGCCACGATGATCACCACTTCTTGGAGCGTGGCGATGCCAGTGTCCGGAGAAACAAGCAACAGTGCGCCAGCCACTGCGCCGATCAAGACTGCCCAAAGCACTCGGTAAGAAGTCGGGGTGAGGTTCTCCTCGCCGGTAGACATCATGTCGGTGACCATCGCCGCGGAGTCAATGGAGGTAATGAAGAAGATGATCACGATCAAGACCGCGAATGGCGCCACGATCCCGGTGAGCGGATAGGCCTCCAGAAACTTGAACAAGGCAGCAGGAACATCGCCCTCTTCTACTACCGGTTTGGTGAGGAAGCCAGGATTGGCGAACTCGAGTTCTAGGCCAGCACGGCCGAAGATGGCAAACCAGATCATGCCGAAGATACTTGGCAATGCAAGCACGCCGGCGATGAATTCACGCACCGTACGGCCACGCGAGATCCGCGCAATGAACAGGCCGACGAATGGCGACCAACAAATCGTCCAAGCCCAGTAGAACACCGTCCATTTGCCCTGCCAGCCGGGGTTCTGGTCAAAGGAGTCAGTCCAGAACATCAACTCAGGCAACTCACCGGCATAGATCCCAAACGCTTCCACCGTGCCACGCAGCAAGGTCAGCGTCGGGCCCGCAATGAGGATAAACACCAAGAAGAGCACAGCCATGCCGACATTGATGTTGGAGAGGATTTTAATGCCTTTTTCCAACCCCGAGGCGACTGACAGACACGCTGCCGCAGTCACCACAACCAGGATGGACAGCTGCACCCAGCTGATGACAGGAACGTTGTAGAGCTTGTTGAGGCCAGCATTAATCTGCAGTACGCCGAGCCCCACCGAGACTGCAATACCGAAGACCGTGCCGATGATGGCGAGGGCGTCGATAAGCTTGCCAGGCGTACCGTAGATGCGGGAGCCGAGCAGCGGGGCGAACACCGAAGATATCCGCGGCGGCAGCTTGCGCTTGTAGATGAAGTAGCCGAGCGAGAGTCCCGGTACCACCATGATCACCCACATGTGGATTCCAAAGTGGTAGAAGGTGAAGGCCATCGCTTCGCGCGCCGCCTCCCGGGTACCGCTCTCCATGTCGGCGCGGGGCACATTGTAGAAGTGGTTGATCGGCTCGGCCACTCCCCAGAACATCAGCACGGCGCCCGTGCCGCCAGCAAAGAGCATGGCGAACCACACAGGGAGGGAGTGTTCCGGCTCATCGTCGTCGTCACCGAGCTTTACCCGGCCAAAACGGGAGACGAACACGGCGATCAAGAAGATTAATCCCAGCGAAACACCTGCGATGTACATCCACCCGAGATTGGTGAGCAGACTGCCCGCGATTGTGGAGAAAGCTTGCTGCGCACGTGCGCCGAAAATAATTGTCCCTGCTACGAACACCACGATGAATCCGGTGGCGACAAGGAAGATGAATGGGTCGGTCTTAAGTCCTAAGAATCTCTTCTCAGCCGGATTCTCCGGAGAAGACTCTTCGACCACTTTGATGGAGTCCATGTAGCTACGCTTTCCAATAACTGAATAATTCGATATAAAACAAGTGCTGTCAACGTTATGGAATTTCTGCTGCACTCTCCCTACTAAGTTGGCCATAACAGCAAACCCGTGACACAACAGTTACATTGATGTTATTTAGACAACCTCAAAACTCGGTCCTAAACAGCGCCAATTTTATGCACAGTTGTCGCGGGTTTTTCCTGGAGTATCCGATCTGCGATTTCAAAGGTCGGAGTGTTCGGGGCGAGGGGAAATTCCACGATGTAGTCATGTAACCCATGCTGGCCACTAGCTGCGGAAGCGGGATCTAAGCGCTCTGAAATCTGAATGGGAATCAGCGCCAGATAGTCCCGGCCATGCGCGGCATACAGTTGCAGGGCAGCAAGCTCTTGCAGCGGAAACTTGATACGGGTACGGGGAATTTTCACGTATTTCCCCACTACAAGCACCACGCGACGCCGCCGGATTAGAAACACCAGGAAGCTCAGTACCGTCACCACGATCCCCAAGGCAGGTGCAATGACCCCGATACCGTAGAGGACGCGCATGGCCTCATTGTTTGCGTCGACAAACGCGCGGTAGAGCAACCACGTCAATGGTGTTAGAAGCACCAGCAACAGGACAAAGGTGCGGGTCGCTCGAGACCGCAACAGGGCACCGAAATCGGAACGCACTCGAATCTTGTCCACGACGCGTTAGTGTAAACCACCTCGGGTTCTTAAGCAGGAAGCAAACCCCTATACTGCTAGCGTGTCTTTGAAAAACAGTGAGCGGGATAACATTCGCTTATTCCCGGTGGCGCGGACGGTGATAGCCGTCTGCCTCGCGTTGACGCTGAGTGCGTGCGCAGCTGGGAGTACTGCTACTCGCGTAGGCCGCATCGCGGGTGCAGATGCCGTGGTCGTCGCAACATTCGGCGCGCCCGCCTCCCTAGATTTCACGCGTTCGGCCGGCGCAGCGATCCCCGGCGCGCTGATGAAGAACGTATACGAAGGCCTCGTGCAGATCGACGACAACGGTACGATCCAACCCATGCTCGCAAGCAGCTGGGAACGCTCCGAAGACGGCCTGGAATACGTATTTCACCTCCGAGAGGGGGTTCGTTTTTCCAATGGCGCGCCTTTCAATGCTGAATCCGCGAAGTTCTCCATTGATCGCGTGAATTCGGATGCGTGGACTAACGGCCTGAAATCGCAGATGAAGGTGGTTTCTCAGACCACAGTCATGGATGACCACACCCTCAAAGTGACCCTTTCCCGCCCGAGTAACCAATGGCTGTGGGCGATGGGGACGCTCGTCGGCGCGATGATGAGCCCAACCGGCGTATCCGACTTAGCGCAGCGGCCTGTGGGCACCGGCCCCTATGAAGTAGAGCAATGGGCCGTGGGCCAGTCCTTGAGCTTCAAAGCCCGTTCGGACTATTGGGGTACTCAACCGGCAAATTCCACCGCCGCGATCCGCTATTTCGCCGACGCAGTGGGGGCCACCAACGCTTTGCAGTCGGGCGACGTAGACATGGTGTGGGCCATGCAGAGCCCCGAGCTTATCGACGTCCTGCGCGCCCGCGGCGAGTACCAGGTGAAGGTAGGCACCACCAACGGCGAAGTGCTGCTATCAATGAACAATGCCCGGGCACCATTCAATGACATCCGGGTGCGACAAGCGGTCATGCATGCCATTGACCGCCAGGCAGTGATCGACACCGCATGGGATGGTTACGGTCAAGATACCGGCGGGGTGCCCGTGCCACCGTCCGACCCGTGGTTCGCAGAGTCCACGCAGTACCCTTATGATCCGCAGCGTGCCCGCGACCTCCTGCATGAGGCGGGGGTTAATGAGAGCAATAATAAGATTGTCATTTCCGTCCCCTCTCTCCCCTATGCTGCTGCGATCTCTGAGCTCGTGGTCTCGCAACTCCGCGAAGTTGGGTTGGATGCATCGATCGAATCCACCGAATTCCCTGCGGTATGGCTGGCTAAGGTTCTCAAAGGGCACGACTACGATATGTCGCTGATCGCCCATGTGGAGGCCCGTGACCTCACGACATTGTTCGGCCCGGATTATTACTTGGGATATCACAACCCGACTACCGCTGAGCTGTTCGCCAAAGCGGATGCTGGTTCCCCGGAAGAGTTCAATCGTTATATGGGTGAGGCAGTGGACCAGATCATGAACGACGCCGCCGCAGATACGCTATTTAATTTCCCGAACATTGTGGTCGCAGATTCGCATGTAACGGGAATCCAGCCGGATGTGCGCACGGAGGGCTTGGAGCTTGCCCGGTTAGGAAAGCGACCATGATCTTGCAACTAGCCCGGTTCGGGGCCCGTTACGCGGCAACCTTCTTAGTATCCAGCGTGGTGGTGTTTTTGCTGCTACGCGTAGTGCCTGGTGATCCGGCAGAAATCGCATTGGGCGTGACAGCCACCGCCGAAGCAGTCGCGGCGAAGCGGACTCAGCTGGGTTTGGATCAGCCGCTCGTTGCACAGTATTTCACCTGGATGGGAGGGCTTTTGCGTGGAGATTTCGGCACCTCGCTCACCTCAGGCGCGGAAATCTCTCCACTGGTTTGGGATCGCATGCAGGTGTCGTTGATTCTTGTTAGCGCAGCGATGCTGCTGTCGCTGCTCATCGCTATTCCGCTGGGAACCTGGGCAGCCATGCGAGCCCGAGCTATCGACGGCATTGCGATTACCGCGGCCTCTCAGATCGGCATTGCCATCCCATCCTTCCTCGCTGCGGTCCTTGCCGTGTCATTGTTTTCAGTGCAGCTCGGCTGGCTTCCTGCTAACGGCTGGGTGCCGCCGAACCATTCCTTGAGCGGTTTCCTCTCCCGCTTGATTCTGCCGGCGGGCGCACTAGCCGCGGTGCAGGGCGCGATCATGACCCGCTACGTACGCAGTGCCGTCCTGGATATCCTCGGCGATGACTTCATGCGCACCGCCCGTGCCAAGGGACTGACCACCAGCCAAGCGTTGCGCAAGCATGGTCTGCGCAACGCAGCGCTGCCGGTGGTAACAGTCGCAGGCCTACAGCTAACCTCCTTGGTGGTGGGTGCCGTTGTCATCGAACGGGTGTTTTCAATCCCCGGCCTAGGAACGATGCTGCTAGATGCAGTTGTGGGCCGAGACATCACCACAGTTCAGACCATCGTCATGCTCCTGGTGCTGTTTACTTTGCTGGTGAACTTAGCTGTGGATGTGGCCAACACGATCATCGACCCACGAACGAGGATCTCATGAGGCTCAATCTTTCTGGCCGCATTGGCCTGTGCATCGTCGCTACGGTGGTCATCGCCGCAGTGGTGTCATTCTTCTGGACGCCTTATGACCCAATCCACGCCATCCCAGCAGACCGCCTTCAGGGATCTTCGCTGCGACACCTCATGGGTACAGACCGCTATGGACGCGATGTGTTTTCCCAAATGATGGCCGGCTCCCAGATCGCCTTACTGGTAGGAGTTGTTGCCGTCGGTATTGGCGCTGCTATTGGTACCCCACTCGGGATTCTGGCAGGAATGTCTCGTGGCCGAGTCGAGGGCTTGATCATGCGGTTGACAGATGTGTTGTTGGCGTTTCCTGCTCTCCTGCTCGCGATTGTCACCGGTGCAATTTGGGGTAGTTCGACGCTGACAGCGATGGTTGCTATCGGTATTGCTTCAGTTCCTGGCTTCACCAGAATCACCCGCTCGGGAACCCTGCAGGTAATGAGCAAGGACTACATTTTGGCTGCCCGGGATGCCCATCTGCCCGCGTGGTTGATCGCTATCAAGCATGTGCTGCCGAACATTGCCAGCATGTTGATCGTGCAAGCTTCCGTGTCTTTTGCCCTCGCCATTTTGGCCGAAGCCGCGCTTTCCTTCCTTGGGTTGGGTACCCCACCACCGGAACCGTCCTGGGGAAGGCTGCTGCAAAACGCACAAAGCTCCCTCGCCTCTGCCCCGATGCTTGCCTTCTGGCCCGGCGCGACGATTGCGCTGACCGTGCTGGGGTTCAATTTGCTCGGTGATAGTCTCCGTGACTCGGTGGACCCAAAGTCACGACGCGCAATGAAGGTGGAAGCCCTGTGATCAACATTGAAAACCTGCGCGTGACCACTAAGTCCGGCACTGAGTTGGTGCGCGATGTGAACCTGCAGATCGCCCCAGGAGAACGCGTGGGGCTCATCGGTGAATCTGGCTCAGGAAAGTCCCTCACGGCGCTGTCCATCATGGGTTTGCTCGCGGGTAATCTCACCGCCACCGGTTCCGTAGACTTTGCGGGTCGGGAGCTGCTCACCACTAGTGAGCGCGACCTTTCCCAACTCCGTGGCGAGAACATTTCCATGATCTTCCAGGAACCAATGACCGCGCTGAATCCGCTGATGACGGTAGGAGCGCAAATTGCAGAGGTCATGTCGGTGCACGGCCGGGCGTCGAAAAGCGAGGCACAGCAACGCACGTCGGAGCTGCTGGAGGATGTCGGTCTTAGCCCGGAGCTAGCACGACGCTTCCCCCACCAAATGTCTGGCGGGCAGCGTCAGCGGGTGCTCATCGCTATGGCCCTGGCTAATGAACCCGAACTGTTGCTCTGCGATGAACCGACCACGGCGTTGGATGTGACTGTACAGCGGCAGATCGTGGAGCTCATCGTGCGACTAGCGCAACGACGCGGCACGGCACTGTTGTTCATCACGCACGATTTGGGGCTCGTCGCCACGATCTGTGAGCGCGTCCTAGTGATGAAAGATGGGCAGATCGTAGAAGACGGAGCCACCGAGCAGGTGCTGCAGCGACCACAGCACGACTACACGCGAGGCTTGCTCGCAGCATCAGATCTGAGTGCACGCGATGCTTCGGGGCATCTTTACACAGTGAAGTCCGCGCAGGATGGGAGTTACCGCCCCGGTGTTGCGCACAGCACTCCACCGCGCCCACCCTTGGGCGAAGAGATCGTGCGAGTGGAGGGCGTGAGCAAGATTTATCGACATCGCTCCCTACTGCGCAGCACTGCCACGGTGGCTGCCAAGGACATCAGCCTGACGTTGCGTGAGGGGCAGCGTCTCGGCGTAGTCGGCGGCTCCGGTTCCGGTAAGTCCACGGTATTGCGGATTATCGCTGGTCTAGATCAGCCCACCACCGGCTCGGTGCAAGTGGACGGTGAAACCCAGATGGTGTTCCAGGACCCGTTCTCCTCCCTGGATCCACGCATGCGCATCGCAGACTCCGTTGCTGAACCGCTGCGGGGCTGGTCCCGACCGGATCGGGAGCGGCGGGTACGCGAGGTACTCGACGAGGTTGGTATTCCAAGCACTGCCCTGGAGCGCTTTCCCCACGAGTTTTCCGGCGGCCAGCGCCAGCGTATTTCCATCGCACGCGCGCTGACCGTACGACCCAAAATCATGCTTGCCGACGAGCCGGTTTCCGCGCTCGACGTGTCGGTGCGCGCCATGGTGCTCAACGTGATCGAGGACCTTATCACGGCGCATGGGATGTCAATGATTTTTGTCTCGCACGATCTGTCCGTGGTGGGCCAGGTGTGTTCGGATGTCCTCGTGATGAATAGGGGACGCATCGTGGAATCTGGCACGGTGGCACAGGTCTACGAACAGCCGCAGCACGAATACACTCAGGCACTGCTAGCCGCGATTCCGCGGCTTTCGGTGGGCTGATTGGCTGATTCGGAGCAGGTGTTAGCTGGTGTACACCGCAGTCACAACTACGGCGATATCGAGAGTGTGCTCTTCAGGCACCTCGAGCTCAGAGACAAGCCGATCGAATTCTTGCTGTTCAGCGGCAGACAGCGTGTGAAACTCCATGGAAATCTCCTGACTCCTTAGATTTAAGGATGCAGACGTTTTCCTCAAAGCGTAGCCCACCAGCGATGCCCCTAAGAGAAGACACGCACCTTTTCGCGGGTAGCCACAGTTTTGTCGTGACGCCGCATGAAGTGCGCGATGATGGCACCGTTCACATTGTGAATAACCGTAGCCACCGCGCCCGGCAGCGCCGCCTCCGCTGAGAAGAACTGGCCGGCCATGCCGGTAGCCAGCCCCGAGTTCTGGGTGCCCACTTCAATCGCGGTGGTTCGGCACGCCGCGACGGGTTCCTTTGCTGCCTTGGCAGACAAATATCCCAAGGCATAACCCAACAGGTTGTGGACTATTACCGCCAGGAATACTGCGATACCGACTGTAGCCAGCTTTGCTGAGCTCTTGGCCACTGAGGGACACACCACGGCCGCAATTGCCAGGATGGACAACCACGGCAGGATCGGGATGATGGAGTTGACCAGTTTCGGCGCAACGATATGAATGACCAGGCCGCCGATAACCGGGACCAACACCGTCTTCACCAATCCCATCGCAAGGCCGGCGGCATCGACGTTTGTTTCTGCGCCAGCGAGCAACAGCATCAGGGCGGGAGTCATGATCGGCGACAGCAAAGTGGACACGGAGGTCATGGCCACGGACAATGCCACATCTCCCTTAGCCAAGTACGCGATGACGTTGGAAGCAGTACCGCCGGGAACTGCGCCGAGCAGCAACAGCCCCACTGCTAACTGCGGGCTAAAACCGAAGATCTTGGCCACGAAGACAGCGCCCAGCGGCATGACCACGAATTGGGCGACGACCCCGATGAAAATGGGGACAGGGCGCTTGGCCACCTCTTTGAAGTCCGGGATGGTGAGCGTAAGCCCCATGGTGAACATGATGATCATGAGCATCGTGGTCACGTACTTGGCCAACGGCAAAAATGGGCTTGGAAAGAAGAAGGCTGCTACTGCTGCGAGCAGAATCACTGCCGGGAAGGCCGCGACTGCGATCGCGGCGGAACGATCTTCTTCTGGCACGGTGTGCGGTACTTCGACGCTCATAGCGGACTCCCCTGCGATCTCAACAACAGAATATATCCCACCTAGCGGTTGGATATTCTCAATATATGGGAAGCTGTGCTGTGATGCAAGCTACTATTTAATGGTCGTCGATAAGCCTCTGCAGTTCGGCAACTATCCCAGCCCCGTCCACACGCACCCCGTCATGCTGGAACCTATTGGTCACATACGGACGCAGATCACGAAACATCGCGGCAGTATTCATCGAATAGGCGAAGGGAACGAAGACGTCATCAAGGTAGACCGCTGCCGCCGCTACAGCGCCTGTCGACGCCAACCCGCGCACATCATAGAGCTCCGGAAAATCCGCTTTTGCGGCCAGTTCCTGCGCCACCGCCGCGAACGGCCGCAGCGCGGGATCCTCCTCAAACTGCCAGGGATAGATGTGTTCACCGGTGAGATAAAACTTATCGGCGCTACGCGGATCCGCGTCCTCCTCAAAACCCGGCATTTCAGCACGAACGCGCTGCGCAGACCATTCGGTAGCCCGCCCCGGCCCCGCATAGATGGACTCGTGTAGCGCCGCATACAGTGGTGCCGCAGCGAAAGAAACTCGTTGTCCAACATCGACGAGGAAATCGGATCGCAACTTCTTTTCACCGCGCACCGTCCGAAACGGCTCCTCCAGTAGATAGCCTAGAGAGTCAAAACCGCTTCCCCTCCCGAGTTCAATGCCAATCGTGCGGAACCTTCGGGAGCTGAGTCGTTCCCCGGTTGGCAATAGCTCAGCTGAAGCATCCAAATGTGCACAGATTTCCCGTATCCGCTGCTGGGCCCATGGGAACTGTTGATAGAAAGCCTCGTGACGACGCCCCAGCGCAGTGTAGGTAGCGCGATAGATATCATCGACATCCACCCCGACCGCCGGGAGCCCGCCGGTGAGAAAGGCTCGGTCCACTGCATTCGGGTACTGGGAAAGGTAGGTGGTGATGCAGAAGCCACCAAAACTCTGGCCGAGGAGGTTCCACTTCTGCAATCCCAAGGCCTGGCGGAGCGCCTCGGCGTCAGCGCAAATGGCGTCGGCACGCAGGCAAGACAGGGTGTGTGCATCGAACTCAGTGTCAGCGTCCATCCGTGCGGAGCGGCCGGTGCCACGCTGGTCAAGCAGCAGGACCCGATAGTTGGCGAGCATCGGCCCCAGCCACCCACCTAGATCGGTAGGCCGGGCGGCCGGAAACCCTGGGCCACCTTGCAGATACACCAGCATTGGGAGCGCTTCGCCACCATCGCGGACTATCTCCCGGGCAAAGATCGAGATGGCTGGACCTGCCGGATCACCATGATCAAGCGGCACCTCGAGCGTGTGCTGGATGAAGGTGTGGCCGAGGCGGCGTGTGCGTTGCGAAGCAAGAGTCATAACCACCACTGTAGTTTTTCTCTGTGCAATGGCAGGTGCACAATGGAGGCCATGACTGTACAGAAGATTGCTCCGGGCCTCGCTTTGAGTTTTGCTGGAGCACTGGTGGCTTACCTGCTTGATTACTGGATCAAAGCAAGCACGGGTGTCAGCGTTCTCATCCTCCTGGCTATCTTGCTAGGAATCGTGCTCGGTAATTCCGCCCGCCTTTCCGAGCGTTGGCTGCCAGGCCTGGCCTTTTCCGCCAAACAGGTCCTGCGTTTCGGCGTGGCGATCCTCGGCTTCTCCATCTCCTTATCTGCGCTCGCACACCTTGGCGTGGGCACCTTGCTCACTATTGTTGCGATCGTGGCTGGTGGCTTGGCCAGCACCTATGCGCTCACCAAGTTCTCTTCACTATCCAAGGAACACGTGCTGATGATCGGCGCGGGTTGTTCGATCTGTGGCGCCGCGGCCATCAGCGCGGTGGAGAGCGTCTTACCTAAGCGGAAAGCTGAAGAATTCGCCTCAGCAGTGGCCGTCATCGTGGTGCTGGGAACGCTGATGATCTTCGTTGGTCCGGTTGCCGCGATGGGACTGGGTTGGAGTCCGGAGCAGGCTGGTTTGTTTATCGGTGGCGCCACCCATGAAGTGGGTCAAGTGGTTGC
Organism: Corynebacterium sp. H127; assembly: GCF_037482665.1. Taxonomy (NCBI): domain Bacteria; kingdom Bacillati; phylum Actinomycetota; class Actinomycetes; order Mycobacteriales; family Corynebacteriaceae; genus Corynebacterium; species Corynebacterium sp. H127. The sequence continues at coordinate 35,667 of NZ_JBBHKY010000012.1, read as the reverse complement.
AGCCGGATCCATTTTGGGTTCCGTGGAGTTAGCGGTAGCCATCAAACTCGGCCGCGTTCTGCTCCTTGCGCCGGTAGTGGTGCTCATCGGCCTCGGTTCGGGCGCGAAGCCTTCCGTCAAGACGATGTTCCCACTCTTCATCCAGGGATTCTTGCTTGCTGTGCTTATCCGCACGTTTCTTCCGCTTCCTGGAGAATTCCTGCACGGTGTGGAGACGCTGCGCACGTGGCTCTTTGCTGCTGCGATGTTTGCCCTCGGCACCTCTGTGACGCTCGCTGCGCTTCGTCGTTCGGGTTTGAAGCCCTTCTTGGTCGGCCTTGCGGTGACCTGCGTTGTTATCACGATTGCGGTAATCGGCACGATCCTGATCTGAACACCGTTTAAGATGGGTGTTCATGAGCTTATTTTCGGTCAAGATGCGTGCCGCGGCGGGTGGAGCCCACATTTCTGGCGCTGAGCGCATTGTTTCTTTTAACGAGATAGCAGCGAGCGTCGAGAAGCTCACTGCCCGCGCGCTCTCCCACCCCAAGGGCCAGCCCGACACCCTCAACATCAAGGTCGAAGCAGTGCCCGAACCCATCCTGCGTGTGCCAGCGCTGCGCGTCCAGGAGATCCCGAGCGCCAGCACTGCCGAAACCGATGCCTTCCTGCACAGTTTCCTCCTCAAGAACGGTTGGGATCTCGCGGCTTTAAGGCTGCTGCGTAATGTCCGGGGGCTACGTGGCGCCATGCTTATCGACGCCCACAGTGGCGCACGCCTCGATACCAACCTCGAACGCGGTGTCCGGGTGTCCTGTATGGATCACGCACACTCAGGCTCCGCCAAGGACAGTGGCAACGCCGAGACCAAAGGCAAGCAGCATTTCACCGAAGCGTTGGCACTTGCCAGCAAGGTCTGCGCCCACCCGAATATCGTCGCCGAGCTGTGCATTTCAGACGACCCGGACTACACCACCGGCTACCTTGCTCATGCTGGCACCTACTATCGTTTGCGCAATTGCAAAGAACTCGGCTCCCCCAGCGGCACGCGGGTGTTTCTCTACGATGGCCCAGAAGCTGAGCTTGCTAGCACCATTGATTATTTAGAGAACACTCCGGTTTTGGTGGAGCCCCGCCAATGAACCTGAGCGAACTGGCGCGCCGGCACAACCGGGATTGGGCCGACCGGGGACTGCACCGCACTCCCGGGACCTTCGCTTCCGCGCAGCACCCCGTCGCGTGTATTGACGGCAGGGACTATGTGCTGTTTTCCTCTTCCAATTACTTGAGCTTGAGCGCGCACCCGCAGGTGATCCACGCAGCCAGTCACGCCACTGCACGGTTTGGCGCGGGCTCCGGCGGCTCTCGACTCACCACTGGAACAACCGAGCTGCACCGGGCAGCAGAGTCGGCGCTTGCCACCTTTCTTGGGGCGGAAGATTGTGTGCTGTTTGCCACCGGATACCAGGCCAATCTCTCTACCATCGCCACCCTCGCTGCCACCTCGGGCGATCTCTGCATCTTTTCCGATTCACTGAACCACGCCAGCATCATCGACGGCTGTCGCATCGCTCGCACGGACCTGCAGGTATTCCCGCACGGGGACTATCACAGTTTGGGGCGCATGTTGGCAGGTCGCAGCAGCCGTGATGCGCTGGTGATCTCGGATGGCTTGTTTTCCATGGATGGTGACATCGCCGACCTGCCGGCGCTGCAGCAGGTGTGTAAGGAGCACGGCGCGTGGCTCATGATCGATGATGCCCACGCCATCGGAACGCTGGGCTCTAGCGGCAAGGGCAGCTCGGAGCTGCACTCCTGTCAGCTACCGGAGATCCTGGTTGGCACCGCCAGCAAGGCGTTGGGTACCGAGGGCGGATTTGTCGCTTGTTCGCATGAGATTGCCGCGCTGTTGCGAGATCGTGCGCGATCCTACGTGTTCTCTACGTCCACGTCCGCCGCCGCGCCCGCCGCAGTGTTGGCTGCACTGCCACTGGTACCCGAGCAACTGCCGAAGCTGCGCCGCAACATCCAATTGCTCACTCAGCGCTTAGGGCTCCCTGCAACCTCCTCCCCTATCATTCCGATTCGGATTGGAGAGGAGACAGCAGCCTTGGCTGCGGCTGCGGAGCTGAAAGCAGCAGGCCTGTGGGTGCCAGCGATCCGTTTCCCGACTGTCGCCCGTGGCGCAGCTATCCTCCGGGTGACCGTGATGGCTGATCACACCGCCGAGCACATTGAGATGTTAGCCCACCAGCTGAGCAGCAGCTGACGGGTGGCAGAGAGCCCGAAGACGGCGATGCGCTTCATGGGCGCAGCCATCGCCGACCGGGCTATTTCTGCACCGTGATCTGCCAGCCGGCATCGCCCTGCCTGCGAAAATCGCTGACTGTATAGCCTTCAGTGGCAGCCCACTGCGGAATCGTTTCGGTAGCTTGGGTGCAGTCGAAATCGATGACCAAGCTATCACCTTTTGCAAGATTTTCCATCGCTGCACGGGCATCAACCAGCGGGAACGGGCATACCGCCCCTAAAGTATCTAAAGCGTAGGTGCGCTCTGCGATCTGACGCAGCCCCTGCTGTTGCTCGGTGCGCACCTTGAGAGCGATCGGTGCTACGGCGAAGCTCGGTTGCGACTCAGACTGCTGCGCATACGGCGCCTGCTGCTTATCGACGCCACTAGCTGCGACTACACTAGTCGAAACGATCGCGGTGTCCTGGGTTGGCTTCAGCCAGATCTTGGCGGCAATGCCCACACCGACTGCCGTGAATGCGAGTGCAACCCAGCCCTGATAGCTAAACAGGCTGGTTTGCACCATACCGTTACCCACGGTGCATCCACCGGCCCATGCGGCGCCCACACCCATGAGCGTGCCGCCAGCGACAGATCGAACCGCCTGGGTCGCATCAGGGAGCCGGACGCGAAACTCGCCGCTGGCCTTTGCCGCGATGAAGGATCCGACGAGGATGCCCAACACGAGGAGCGTTCCCCAGTTGAGGTACTTGGTGTTAGCGGTAACAAGATAGGAAAAGACATCTGCCGAAGGCGTGGTGATGCCCAGCCCAGAGTTGCGACCCGAAGCTGCAGATAGTGGCCATGCGATGACACCTAAGATGCCCACGAGGGCGCCGGCTGTGTAAAGGTGCAGCGGGCGACGCCATAGTGGCTCGTCCAGCTTGGCTACCGGCCCGCGCAGCGCATCACGCTGCAGGAAGTAGTTCACTGCGTAAATGGTGAATGCCGAGAGCCCCAACGCGAACCACCACGGCGAAATTCCGAAGGTTTCTGGCAGTGTCCGCAGGTTCACCGTGCGATCACCAAGGAAATCATTGAGGGGTTGTAGTACACCGCGTTTCATTGCAGCCGCGGAAAGTCCATAAGCGGTGAGCGCCAGCCAGGAACCAACGAGGCCTTCGCCTGAGCGGTACCAGGTACCTGAGGCGCAGCCCCCGGCGAGCACGATGCCGACGCCGAAGAGCACGCTACCCACGATTACCGCTGCGGGAGCGAAATCATCGACCTTCGGAGTGATGACGCCGGCGGCGGTCAATCCTGCGATGCCGACGGCATGCACTGAGATGACTACCAGCAGTGCGACGATGCCCCGCCACGAATTGAGGGTGAAGATGTCACGGAGCATGCCCGTGACACAGAACCGACCTCGTTGCATAACGGCGCCCAGCGCAATGCCGAGGAGTAATCCAGTCACGATCATGTGGAGCTTCCCTTCCCGAGTACAAACTAAGTAGTTCAATAAACATAGACCATTCCACACACAACTGTCCACCCTTTCAAGACATATCTGTCTATACAGTGTGGACTTTCCCCTTTCAACTCATAAAATTGCATGCTACGACACTTGATGAACAACGCCCGAGAAATAGACAGCACAGGCTACTTTTAAGCCAGAAGGACAGAAGTGACCGCAAGTTCGGCAGCGCCGTAGCGAACGCATGCCGCCATGTCGCACAACTTCCCGACCTGTAGGCCACCCGGGCCACGCAAACCCTAGAGACAACATCGACAAGAAAATTCCGAAAGGCCCTTCCATTAAGGACGGTTACTGGGTAACCTTAGGGCTGTCAGTTACCCAGTAACCTTTGGAGGGTCGGTGCCCATTTCACATTCACTGCTCGGCTTTTTAGCCCAGCAACCGGCGTCGGCAAGCGAGCTGCGCCGCAACTTCGACACTGCCACCGGCAACGCTTGGCCTCTCAACCAGGGCCAAGTCTCGCAGACGCTGCAGCGACTGCTCCGCGATGGCCTGATCGAAAGCCAGGGAGTCACGCAAGGCGAAACCGGTCGCAGCGCCGAGTCCTTTCGGATCACCGAATCGGGCCGCGCCGAGCTTTTATCTTGGCTGCGTTCCCCGGTGCTCCCCGCGCCCGGCGAACGCGATGAACTAATCATCAAAATTGCGATCGCCCACACCACCAAATCGCACGACGTCACCATGCTCATTCAGCAACAACGTGAAGCTGTAATGACTCACATGCATGCTGCCGTCCGCACCCTCCGCGCTACTCCGCGTAACCCCGGCGCGCTCAGCGTAGAGCGGCTCATCCTTGAGCGACAAATATTCAACTTGGAAGCAGAAAACCGCTGGCTCGACCACATCGAAACCATGAAGGAAACAACGCCATGACCTCCCCCGCATTGATCCTCGAACACGTCTCCAAAGTTCATCAAGACGGCCCCAATGAGGTCACCGCGCTCGACGGCGTCGATTTGTTGGTGCACCCCGGCGAGCTAGTCGCCATCATGGGACCTTCGGGTTCCGGGAAATCAACCCTCCTCAACGTCGCTGGCACCCTGGATACCCCAACGAGCGGACGCGTGCTTATCGACGGCCGCGATGCCTCCCAGGTCTCCGCGAAAACCCGCGCCGAAATCCGACGCCGCCATATCGGCTTCATCTTCCAGGACTTCAACCTGATCCCCACCCTGACCTGCGCCGAAAACATCGGCTTGCCGTTAGAGCTGGATGGGATGAAAGCGCGGGAGACCCGTGAACACGCCCTTGCCAGCTTGGCGGAGCTAGAACTCACCGAACTGGCGGATCGATACCCTTCTGAGGTTTCCGGCGGGCAGCGACAGCGGGTCGCGATCGCCCGCGCCGTCGTAGGTGAGCGTGGGCTCTTGTTGGCCGACGAACCGACCGGCGCTTTGGACTCCGCGACATCCGAATCGGTGTTGGAGCTGCTGGTGAGCCGAGTCCGGGCGGGCGCTGCCGGCATTTTGGTCACCCACGAGCCCAGGCTTGCCGCCTACGCGGACCGCACTATCTACCTACGCGACGGCCGTGTGCAAGGCGGTGCACAATGATTCTCAAACTCGCTTGGCGCGACATTTACTTGAACTGGAAGCGCTCGATCCTTGCCATCATATTGTTCTCAATCCCGGTTTTTGCCATCGCGTTCATCACCAGCTTCGGTGTCTTCGACATCTCCAGCCGCCCACTGCAGGGACCAACGTATAGCGCGTCGGTAGCCACCACAGCGTGCGAGGATCCTTCAGATACTGCGTGCCTTTCTGACCTGACACGCAACGAGGTTCCCGATCTGCAGCGCGTTGAAGAAGCTACCGGCCAGCGGGGCATCTTTTATCCGATCTACGATGTACCAGTCAGCATTGAATTCGGCAGCGAACAGTTACTTACTAGAACGAACCTCGTATTCAACGAACTGGGAGCCACCCCTCCGATCCAGCCGGGGCATATTTTACTCGACGAAAATACGGCACAGACACTAGGCAAAAATGTCGGCGACACAGTCCAGATTTCCGTTCCAGAGGACAGTGCACCACGTGAATTCACCGTCCAGGAGATCACAAAAGCGAGTTTTTACGTGTCCAATCCCGCCTTAAACGTTGCGGATATCCCTGGGCTGCCCGCGCCAGCGGAGATCAAGTCTGCATCGCTTCCAGATGAGTGGTACCTCCGCTGGGGTTCCGACACGGAGCTGGCTATCGCCTCTCATGCCCCGGACGTCTACGTGGCTTCCTCCAAGCCTTTGTCCGAACAACCACCACGAGGCGTGACCCTCCTTGATGAGGTATTCCAGGAATCAATTTCCGCTTCAGAGGTTGCCGCCGCTATTGCGATGGCAGCATTGGCAGTGATCTTTCTGGCTGCGGTCACTGGCCCGGTATTCGCTGTGGCGGCTCGCCGCAATCTTAGGATCAACGCTATGCTATCGGCCAACGGCGCAACCAACCAGCAGTTGTTCGGCATTATGTTGATCCAAGGATCTCTCATCGGTGGCCTGGGTGCGGCCCTCGGACTGGCAGCAACTTTTCTCGTCGGACTAGCATCGCGCATATTCAGTGGCGGCGAATTCGGTATCCTCTTCTATTGGGATTTGCTGCTGTTGCTCGTTGTTGCAGCAATGCTGTGTGGGCTGTGCTCTGCCCTCGTCCCGGCGCTCCTGGCAATCAGAATGGATCCAGTACAGGCGCTGAGCGAAGGCGCTTCGGTACGTATGCGTTCGCTGCGGTGGTGGCACTTCCTAGCCCCCGCCTTCTTCCTAGGCTTCGTGCTGCTCACGCGACACGACGGAGATGGCTTCTTCTTCGGAATCGTCGGTTGCGTGGCCACCGCCATCCTCAGCGGACCGCTCATGCTGCTCCTCGTCGCACGCACCACCCGGCTGACTATGCCGCTGCGACTAGCAGCCCGAGATGCCGTCCGCAGCTACATGCGTACTGTTCCTGCAATCGGCGCAATCATCGGTTGCTTGTTGCTCACTGGAATGGGAGTCCTTGGCTCAACCACCGCGACAGAGCTGGCACAGCCGAGCGCGGTTGCCAGGATTCACGGAGGCATGATCACTGGTCCAGCGCCGATAGAGAATCATCTCCAGGAAATTCAGCAGGATCTGCAGGCACCGCTGCGCACTGATTTCTACGAGCTGCACAACTACATAAAGCCGCTGAGCGTAGACGATCCTCGTTTTGACCCGGAATCCAGCTTCCAGCTGGAAACTGGTCCGATCAACACCGTGGTGCACAGCAGCTATTACCACGACTTGATTGTTGCTACGCCCAACGTTATCGACGCCATCGCTTTGCAATTGCCCGGAACCCTCACCACGGCGCAGGTCGAGGACCTCAAAAAGCAGCTTTCCGAGGGCAAGGCGATAGTTTCCCGCCCAGATCTCGCAGCCACCGGCTCGGTGCGAATCAAATACGATGAAGAAGTAGTTGCGGAGTTTCCCGCAATCCCGCTGGATAATAGTGATAACACCGCCCCCTACGCATTAATCACTCCGGAAACTGCGCGCAGCCACGGGTTGGAGACCATCTACGCGAATACCCAATTCGACGGAGGACATCAGTCGCTGTTGCGCGAGCTACTCTTTGATTACCAACCACTGCAGCTCACCAGTTCCGGCTCACCAATTGATCCATTCGTGGTGCTGGCACTGTCCGGACTGGCGTTCCTGCTGGTCTTTGCGATCACCCTGTTACTGGTACTCCTGTCTGGCATGGAATCGGCCCAAGAACGCGCTACCCTGCGCGCACTCGGGGCGGAACACTGCGTGATCCGGCGCTATAGCGCGGCGCAGGGCCTTGTGATCACGCTGGCGGGGGTCATCGGCGCGACTGTCTCCGGGATGCTCATGTTTGCCATAACCTGGCACGAAATCTCCTGGCAAATGCTCCAAGACTCCTTGCTGCCTTTGGCTTTCCTCGTTGTGGGAGTGCTCGCGGTTTCTTGGCTTACCGGCTACCTAGTCTCCTCCGTTTCGGGAGCTCAGGTAGCGCGCGATCGCTGAGGTGGGGTGGTGCTGAGTTCCTCATACAGTCGGAGCATTTCCTTAGCTTGCGATTCGGACGTCCATTGGCTAGCCAGCTCCACCGAGCGCTCGGCGGCCCGCTCCCGCCACTCTGCGTCACGCATGGCATCGATAACGCGCAGGAGGCCAGCGGCGAAGGCTGTACGGGACGGGCTGGCGAGCTGCCCATTGACCCCGGAATCCACGACCAAGGTCAACTCCGGGTCGGCGGTAACGATCGGTAGCCCCGCCAGCGCCGCTTCATGCAACACCAATGCCTGGGTGTCGGTCGTTGAGGGAAAGGCGAAGATGTCTGCCATTTCATAAAAGGCTCCCAAGTCCTCGCGCCGCTGCTCCCCAGGCAGCAGCACGTTCCCGCGTTCCCGAGCTTTCTCGAGTTTCTTGCGGATCTTTCTATACCGCTGCCAATCGCCGACGACCATCAGCTGCGCGTCCGGATGGACCTCGCGCACCAATTCAAAGGCGTCGATAAGCAGGTCAATGCCCTTTTCCGGCGCCACGCGCCCGGCGTACATGAGGAGAGGTCCGTCGCCGCGCGCCATCGGTGCGGGGCCACTCGGCAGCTTATCGACGCCATTGGGCACGCACAGCATCGGAGCATCCGGCGCCAATTGCTTGGCACGCGTCAGAGTCTTAGGCGAAGGCGTAGTGACGAGGTCAGCATTGGTCAGCATTGCCCGCATCAGTCCCATCAGGGACGCCGTGTTGCAGGCTGCAAAGTCCGCCTCTGCTGCCCGGATGGCTTTGCGGTCATACACCTCACCGTGATTCATCCGGGCGAACATGGCAACCACGCCTCGCAGCAGCGGAACCACGGCAGAATAATGCTCCGAATACGCCTCAAAATCGGTGTGCCAAGTGAGCAAGAGCGGCTTGCCCAACCGCAGTGCAGTCCACACACCGAGCACCCCGACGGGGCCGAGCCCATGTACATGGAGGACATCCGGTTCCAAGGCAGCGACCTGCTTGATGGTCTTTTTAAACCTGCGCCCGTTGGCCACCCGAGTAGGCATGTGTGGCACCCGGATCGAAGGCACCCGCAGCTCAGTTCTCCCCGCACGATGGGCATGCGGATTCGGCCCCTTGGCACGCGGGGCGACGACAACAACCTCATGGCCCGCGTCCAGCAGATTTCCTTCCAATTGCTGGACTGCAACCATCAGCCCATTAGACCCAGGGCCGTAATTGTCCACAAAATGCACTACTTTCAGCGGTTTTAGCACGAAGATAGATTACCGCGATTACAACGAAGCGGCACTACGGCATCACTGCAGTCTGAGTCTCAGCTTGCGTTGCATCAGCGATAAGTAGCCTTCTTCCCGATAAAACTGGTAGAGCCACACCGCGATCCGCGCTCGTGCCCGAAGCGAGTCCTCCACAGCGATATCCCAGCAGGCAGTGGTGGGCAACAGCACGGCGCCGGCTTGAGCAAGCATCCCCAATGCATCCGCTATAAGAACGACCCCGGTAGCTGCAACAGTAGTTTGAATGTCATCAGCAGGCAGTCTCGGCCCGATCCCCCAGCCCTTGTTCGGACCCGATGCAGCAAGCACCTTGCGCTCCGCAAGGTAGCGCACGCTGCGCTGATTCAAGCTCTCACCATTGCCGCCCAGAACAATGGCGCCCTTGAAGTCCTTTGCTTTGCTCAGGCGTGCAAGGCGAAGTAGGGATTTCAGTACCGGATCGGACCAGAGCAGTTTGGCTATAAACGGTGCCCAATCTGCAGGCAGACTACATTCCGCAAGTTCCTCACGAATCACATGGAGAGGATCGTTGCTCGCCGGCTGCGATGCAACCAAACGTAGATGCGTGGTGGTCATGATTTCAGCGTAGGAACGCCACCGGACATCGTCCCCCACTGTACGGCTACATGTTCGAAAACCTAGCGATCCTGACAAACTCCCGGGGCATCCAGAATAGGAGCCGGCCAGCTTGTGATGCAGTCTCCACTGGAAAGCATGTCGGGTAGATGGTTGCACCCACGCGGAGAGAAGAGTGGATTGAGCAGCGATTCCCTTGTACCACCAGTGACCACAATCAGATTGAGTTCCGCATCATAATAAGCCACTCCACCGGCACGGTAGCGCTGAAAAACTGTTCGGATGTGCCGTTCATTATGCGACCACACCCACTCCGGGCCGGCGCCAGCCACACAGATTTGATAGCTGTTGCCGCGCTGTTCTAGGAGCCGCACCGGAACAAGACAATCCGTGGCACGAGACTTGGAAAGGCTCAAACGGGCAGCGTCGGGAGCTATTTTGTGGCCGGGTGCATATCGGCACGGACGTACCTGGGATTCGAGATTGAAAGGACCGATGAGATCAGACATGGGATTCCCCTTTGCATTACTAGCGGATTCTCGGATCACGGAGTGGACCTCGAGCAGATCTCCCTCGCGGGCACCGTGTTCGCTAACGCGGTTGCCAGTCAGCCGGGCGGGGCCGTAGCGGCTGAGCTTCTTGATCAATAGCCTCCACCCTACCCAACATAGACCGCTTAGTCTAGTGATGTTTTGGGTTAAGCTCGATAGTGAACGGTTTTCCCAGCTCAAGGAGCCTCTCATGTCCCAAGCATTTGACCTCACTGGTCGCATCGCACTCGTCACCGGTGGTTCATCCGGTATTGGCCTCGGCATCGCCCGCTGCCTCGCCGCCGCTGGCGCTAAAGTCGCTATCGCAGCGCTTGATGACGAACACCTGACCAACCTTGATCCCGCATTCCTCCCCATCGCCTGCGATGTCACCTCCTACGATTCCTGCGAAGCTGCCGTGGCAGCAACAATCGACGCATTCGGGGGCCTGGACATCCTGGCCGCCAACGCCGGCGTGTTTCCACAAGCAACCCTGGACACCATCGATGCGGATGCACTCGCCTACATCACCCGCATCAATGTTGGCGGATTAGCCAATTGCGTTAAAGCGGCGCTTCCTGTATTGAAGGAATCGCGGGCTGGTCGCATCATCGCCACAAGCTCGATCACAGGAAACATAACCGGCTATCCCGGGTGGGCACACTACGGCGCAACCAAAGCAGCCCAAATGGGGTACGTTCGCACCGCAGCAGTAGAGCTTGCCCCCTATGGAATCACCGTGAACGCAGTGCTACCAGGCAATATCCTGACCGGCGGATTGGAAGGACTGTCCGAGGACTATCTCAAGCAAATGGCCGCTGCCGTCCCTAGTGGCAAACTAGGAAGCCCAGAAGACATCGGGCATGCCGTCGCTTTCCTCGCCTCTGATGGCGCAGGTTTTATCAACGGTCATGGGATTGTCGTAGACGGCGGGCAGATTCTCCCTGAATAGGGTTGCCGGTCAGCGAAATCTTCCCCGCCTAACCACGCAGAAACCCAAGAAAAATCCCCAAATTCCACGGGCTCACGGGGAAGACTTCCCAGCAGATCAAGTCACCAGATCCACCCTGAATAGTGGTGCGGGTCAGCGAAATCTTCCCCGTCTAACCACTCAGAAACCCAAGAAAACCCCCAAAATCCGCAGGTTCACGGGAAAGACTTCCCAGCAGAGCCGATCACCAGATCCTCCATCCGCAGCACCTGGTCTGCGCATGCAGTTAAGAGCCGCTGGTCATGTGAAATAAACAGCACTCCCACACCTGCTGCAGTTTGTGCGCGCAAAAGCTTAACTACGGCCGCAGTGGCAAGTGGGTCGAGAGCCGAGGTTGGCTCGTCGCAGATCACATACCTTGCTCCTTGGGCCATGGCGCGGGCGATGCAGGCTCGCTGCAGCTGCCCATCGCTGACCTGGTCCGGTGTGCGCTCCAAGAGATCCTCGCCAAGCTGCGCAGCCGCAGCAAAGGCTGTCACATCCAAGGGAAGATTTTGTACCAGTAGTGGTTCGGCAATGATCTCGCCCAGAGTCCAGCGCGGATTGCAGGCCGCACGCGGTGACTGATTGATCGTCGCTATGGCGGTAGTGCGCCGGCGGCGTGTGGTTGACACAGGGTGGCCGTCGATAAGCACGCGCCCGCTGGTGGGCTTCATCTTCCCCGCGAGTACCCGCGCGATAGTCGTTTTTCCGGAGCCGGAAGGACCGGCCAGACCAACAAGCTGGCCCGGGGGAATCAAAAGAGAGACATCGGAAAAGTCTGCATATGCCACAGCAATGTCAATTGCCGTAAGTCCCTTAGTCATGACGCAATCCCCCGCTCGGCAGGGCCGCAAGGAGCGCGCGAGTGTACTCGTGCTGCGGCTGAGTGAAAATCTCCGTACCGCTTTCCACGATCGTGCCCCGGTGCATGACTGAAATCTGGTCGCATACCTGGGTTTCCCGCAAATCTTCCAGATCATGGCTAATCAGCAGCACACCAACGCCGGAATCGGCCACGCGCCTTAAAACCTGCAGCAGCGCCGCTGTGAGCTCCGGGTCAAGCGAACTAGTCGGTTCGTCGGCAACAAGGAACTGCGGATCACCGGCAAGTGCTGCCGCGATCGCGACCCGCTGCGCCATACCGCCAGAAAGCTGGTGTGGAAAGCACAGCGCAGCCTCAGCCGGAAGGCTGACGAGGCTGAACAGCTCATCCAGTGTGTGGGAGCCACCGTGACTATCAATCACTTCCTGCACCTGTGCCCCCACTCGGCGGATTGGGCTGAAAGACTGCGCGGCAGCTTGCGGCACAAACCCCAGCACTCCGCCGCGCACCGCGGCAAAGTCATCGGATCCGATCACGAGCCCCTCCCCGCCGACGAGGACGGCGCCACTGACGGTCGCCCCCGTAGGCGCAATTCCGAGAAGCACCTTGCCCAGCGTGGATTTGCCGGAACCTGACTCCCCCACCAATCCATGCACTGCGCCGGGGCGCAACTCCAAGCTGACCGAACGCAAAATCTCCGTATCCCCAACGTTGATCGAAAGCTGCTGCACACCAGTGCCGCCATCAGCTACCGCTTGTTCTGAGGTCACAACACCTAGCGGCGCTGGCTTGCGGCGTTGGGTGAGCGACATCGCAGACAGCGTAGTTGCCAACAACGCCAAGGCCGGGAACAGCAACGTCCACCATGCACCGCGGATCACATCAGCGCGAGCAAGGTCAAGCAAGGTACCAAGGGACGCACCATCAGCGGGAATGCCCAAACCGAGGAAGGACAGCGTGGACTCATGCCACACCGCATGCGGCATGAGCATGATCACGGCCACCGCAGACTGCCCTAGGGCTGCCGGAGCGAGGTGCTTCCGGGTGACCCACCGTGTTCCCGCACCAGCCGAATAAGCAGCATCCACATAGTCCGAAGTACGGGCAGCCAACACTGAAGAGCGCACCACCCTGGCAACCGACGACCAGTGGGTACAGGCGATCGCCAAAATCAACGCAGTCAACGAGCCCTTAAACACGGCCACTACCACCACGGACAGCACCAGCTGCGGCAGCGAATTCACCGCATCATTAATTCGCATGATCACGCCATCTACCCAGCCGCCAATCGATGCCGCCAGCAAACCCACCACAGCCCCCAGGAACGTAGCCCCCAGTGCAGAAATCAGACCGACCGCAAGCGAAACTCGCAAACTCTGGGCGGTGCGGACGAAGACATCGAGGCCGAAGTGATCCGTGCCGAAGATATGACGCACACTCGGCGGCTGGAGAGAAGTTGCGAAGGAGGGGTTGCCGGCGTCGAAAAGCGCGGGCACTACTAAGGCGTAAGAGATGAGCGCTAACAGCACTCCGACGCCAGCTGGATGGGCTTTCAAAAAGTTAAACATCACTCACCCGGGGATCGAGGACCAAGTAGCACAGGTCGCTGGCTAGCGAACCAAGCATGACCACCACAGTGGTGGCAGCAGTAGTAAATGCCAACAGCGGGAAATCCACGGCAATCGCTGATTCCACGGTGGCTTGGGCCAGCCCTGGCCAGGCAAACACGCTTTCCACAATCACAGCGCCCACCACCAGTTCACCGAGGCGCGCACCAATCAAGGTGAGCAATGGCATCAACGAGAGCGGGAGCACGTGGTGATGCAGGATCTTTCTTTCCGGAACGCCCCGCATCCGGGCCCCCAGCACTGCCGGGGATTCCAGCGCTTCCACCGTCGCCTGATGCATGGAAAGCAACGGCCAGGATAGCTGCGAAATGGCAAGCACTACAGCGGGAGCAACGAGGTAGGGACTAACCGTGCCCAACGCGGGTGGATGTCCCACAGGGGCTGCGCCACCTAGCGGGATCATATGGAAGAAGACACCAAAGATGAGGATCGTTCCCAGCGCGTAGACGTATGAAGGCGTGGCGGCAAGGAACACTCCGAAACTGGTGATCAGACGCCCGACCAACCCATGCGGTTTACGGCCAGACCAAAATCCCAACACAAGTGCGATGAGCAGCGTCAACAGCAAACCGACTCCGGAGAGCAACAACGTCCACGGGAGACGCTCCTGGAATACCTCGGCCACCGACTTGTTGTAGACGCGAGACCAGCCGAAGTCCCCCTGCAAGACATTTCCCCACCAGCTCAGCCACTGCTGCCACCAGGGCTTATCAAAGCCGAGCGTAGTTGCGATGACCTCACGTTCTGATTCGGTGTAGCGCCCGTAGCGAGCGCCCAAGTAGTGCGCCAAGGGGTCGAAGGGTGAGACAGCGGCGAGGGCGAATATCACCAGGGTGACCACCACTGTGGTCACAGCGGTGTTGAACAGGCGCACGGCCACCAACCGGCCCACCCCATGCAGGTTGTCTCGGTTACTCAGCCGAGGCACCTAGCTAGTCCACTCAGCGACACGCCACCACGGCCCCCAGGTAGCACCGTGGATGTGGGGTTCCAGCAGCAGGTCCGGCTTGTGCCACTCGTTAACCTGGGAGACGTACACGTGGTCAACATGTGCGAGCATCAGCACGGAAGGGTTCTCCAGCCACAGCTGCTGGGCCTTGCGCCACAACTCATTACGCTTCGTGGTGTCGATTTCGGTGCGCGCCTGTTGCAACACGTCATCGAGCTCCGGGGAACCATAGTTGCCGGGGTTAGCGTATTCGCTGGTGGCTTCGGTGCGTGTGTGCATGTTGGAGTAGGCCATCATATCAACATCGTAAGGGGTGTCACCGCCACCGAGGAGCACTGCTGCCTCATTCATTTTCGGGGTAATCTCGTCCCAGGTTCCAGCCTTTGGCTCGAACTCGATTCCTAGCTTCTTCATCTGCCCGGCGAATTCAATGGCGACATCACGGCGCCCAGTGTCACTACCGTGGTAGTACAACACGACGTGGAACGGCTTGCCGTCCTTGTGCCGTATTCCGTTTGTGCCCTTGGCCCAGCCCGCCTCATCGAGCAGGCGTTCCGCCTTCGCAGTGTCAAGGTTAAATACTGCGCTTGGGTCATGGGCATCACCGTAGATATCGGAGATCAGCGTCCCCAGCGGGGTGCCGTAGCCAGCTAGTGGGCCATCCACGACGGCTTGCCGGTCTACCGCGAGGTTCAAGGCTTGACGAACCTTCGGATCCTGAAGTTCAGGTGTTCCCGGTAGGGAAACTGCGCGCCAGTCCGCGCCTTTCGCCGCATCGACTCGCACGTTCTTGTTGCCGGCAACGGATTTCGCCAGTGCGGAAGGAATCACCGCACCATCGAATTCCTGCGCTGCCACGCGCTGTGCACGAGAAGTATCGTCCGCAGCGGTTGTGATCACCAGCTCCTTCACCGGTGCTGCCCCATCCCAATAGCTTTCATTGGCCTTGAAGATGGTTTCATCACCGCGCTTTTCCACTAGCTCATAGGCACCTGTGCCCACTGGCTGCTGGTTCAGCTCATTTTCGGTGACCTTCCCCTGCGCCACTCGCTCCGAGGGAGCGATGGCATACGTCAGGTATGAGTTGAACTGGGAAAGCGGGTATTGCAGCGTGAACACCACGGTGTGTGAGTCTGGAGCTTGCACGTCCTTGATCACGTTGTAGACCGCAGCGACCTCAGAGCCGGTTTCGGGATCCTTAGCTACGTCATAACTGGCCTTGACATCATTGGCGTCAAAGTCGGTGCCGTCTGAGAACTTGATGCCCTCCTTCAGCTTTACTGTCCACTGCGAGGCATCCGCGTTTGCTTGTGGCAGGTCTTGTGCGAGCGCCGGTTTGAAGTCTGGAATTCTTCCCGGCTGGGTTGGCGCGAGGCGCAATAGCCCGTCGTAGACGGGGCTGACGCCGGCCTGTCCGTATCCGGTGGCCGGGTGGTAGTTGACGTCGGATTCGCCGTCGGCAAGCACCAGGCGGGTGGGGTGTTGCTTATCGACGGCCGCTGAGGTCGCCCCCGGGTCGCCACACGCACTCACCCCCAACCCAGTCAGTGCCAACAGGGTGAGTACGGGAAGCGCACGGCGCATGGTGCCTACTTTCGAAAGAACAATGTTCCTTTAGTTCTTACCGGCATGTGCCTTCATTTTCAAATAATCAATTGAATATTTGGGCTATCCGCCGGTCGTGGCACCCGCACACCGTGAAAATTACGCACTTACTGCAGTTTTAAGTTGCGAATCCCGCGGATTTCGAGCGTCATGTTCGGCGGGAAACCGGCGTGCCACGGCTGAATTGTCAGCCTGGTGGTTCGGGTGTGGGATCGGCGTGTGCGGGCTGAGCTGGCTGCTGGGAATGGCCATCGGCGGCCGCCACCTAGCTCGGCAACGCCACTCCCCAGAACAAATGCAACACATCCCACCAGAAAACCCCTAAGAACTCCAGGTGAACGGACATATGCTTGAGAGATACTGAATCGATCCACTAGGAGATCTCATGAGTCCGGACTATGCAGTCCCAAAGATTTCCGCAGCCCGCACCGTGCCGCTCATGCTGGCACTACTGGCCGCGGTTTTTGCTTTCCAACTCAACGCGTCCATGCTGTCCCCGGCCCTGGCGACGATGGAGAAGGAACTGGGCACCACCGCCGCTCAAATCGGCTTGAGCCAAACAGCGTTCTTTACCGCAGCTGCGCTTTTCTCCTTGTTCCTGCCGCGCTGGGGCGACCTCATCGGGCGTCGCAAAGTGCTCGTCGGCATGATGGCCCTCACCGCCGCAGGCTGTGTGGTTTCCGCCCTCGCCCCAAACGTGGAGATGCTATTTGTCGGCCGCGTGATCCAAGGCGTTGCTGGACCGACTGTGCCACTGTGCCTGATTATGCTGCGGCAACAGGTGGCGAATGAAAAGCAATACGCGCTACTGCTCGGCATCCTCACGTCGGTCAACGGTGGCATCGGCGGAGTGGACGCGCTGCTCGGAGGTTGGTTAGCTGGCAGCTTTGGCTTCCGTTCCATCTTCTGGGTCATGGCCGGCATTTGCGCGCTTTCGGTGCTGGTAGTGCAGCTCTTCACTGCAGAGTCCACCGCCGAGGAAACCGCGCCAATGGACTGGGCAGGTGTAGCCCCGCTGGCCGTGGCGATCGGCGCCCTCCTCATTGCTTTCAACGAGGCCGGCAAGCTTGCCGACGCCCGTTGGTGGCTCGTGGCTGCCCTAGCGCTCATCGGCATCATCGGCGTCGTGGTGTTCTGGAACGTGGAAAAGCGCGTGGCGCATCCCCTGGTCACTGTTGAGTACCTGGGGCAGCGACGCACCTGGGCGCTTTTGCTCACCACGCTGCTGACCATGACTGGCGTCTTCGCAGTCATGAATGGTTTGATCCCCAATCTGGCGCAGGACGCCGTCAACGGCGCCGGAATGTCTGCCGACGTTGTCTCCTGGTGGACTCTCACCCCATACGCCCTAGCTGGCCTGGTTTTCGGCCCAATCGCCGGATCCGCAGCCGCCAAGCTCGGTTACAAGACGGTGTTGCAGATCGGCCTCCTCGGCACGCTCTTCGGCCTAATCGGCGCTGCAGTGCTCAGCGACAACATCGGCAAGGTTTCCCTGCTGATCATCTCTATCTTTGTGGGCATCACCTACGCAGGCATCGCCAACATCATGCTCAACGGTCTTGGCATCGTGCTCTCCCCCGCAAACAACCAGGGTTACCTACCAGGCATGAATGCGGGCGCTTTCAACCTGGGCGCCGGTATCTCCTTCGCTATTCTCTTCGCGGTGGCTACTGCCTTCGCAGACGAGGGCGGCGGTTACCATGCCGGCATTTTAGCTGGCGCGATAATCCTCGCCTGCGCGTTCGCAACCTCCCTCTTCATCCCGAAACCAGAGACCATTTCAGATACCCTGGCCGCCAAGAAGGCTGCTGAGCTCGCGGAAGGACGCTCATAACATGAAAAAAATCATTCTAGATTGCGACCCAGGCCATGATGATGCCGTGGCAATGCTGCTCGCAGCGGCACACCCGGACATCGACCTCCTCGGTATCACCACCATCGGCGGCAACCAGACCCTGGAGAAGGTGACATACAACGCGAGAGTGGTGGCGACCATCGCCGGGATCACCGCCCCGATCTACGCTGGCTGCACCCGCCCACTGGTGCGTGATGTTGAGGTCGCAGCAGATATTCACGGCGACACCGGCATGGAAATCCACAACTACCCACTCCCCGAGCCGACGGTTTCAGTGCAGGACCAGCACGCCGTGGACTTCATTATTGACACGATCATGGCCCACGAGCCGGGCACCATCACTCTCGTTCCTACTGGCCCACTGAGCAATATCGCCCTGGCAGCCCGCAAGGAGCCACGCATTGTGGAGCGGGTGAAAGAAGTGGTATTGATGGGCGGCGGCTACCACACCGGCAATTGGTCGCCAGTTGCCGAGTTCAACATCAAGATCGATCCGGAAGCTGCACACATCGTTTTCAATGAGGCTTGGCCGCTCACCATGGTCGGTCTTGACCTCACCCACCAGGCGTTGGCAACTCCTGCCGTCGAGAAGCAGATTGCGGATATCGGCTCCGATGTCGCCAATTTTGTGGTCGCACTGTTTGCAGCGTTCCGTAAGAACTACCAGGACGCACAGGGCTTTGATAACCCGCCAGTCCATGACCCGTGCGCGGTGGCTTATGTTATTGACCCGACGGTGTTTAGCACTGTGAAGGTGCCTATTGACGTTGAGCTTTCCGGAGCGCTGACCACGGGCATGACCGTGGCGGACTTCCGCGCTCCCGCACCTGCGGACTGCCACACCCAGGCGGCGGTGCAACTGGACTTTGATAAGTTCTGGGCCATGGTGGAAGCGGCGGTGCGGCAGCACAGTTAGACATAACAAACTGCATAAATTCGCCACCGATGTTCAACATTTTGATGTGTATCCACGCGGGAAAACATCGCGCAGAAATGCGCACTGAGGTGGACTTTTCACACCGAGCATCACATGCTGTTTTGAACAGAAAAATAACGGCGAGCTTATAACTGGCATGCGTAGTCAACTACACAATCTTTGCAACTGTGCGGTAAATTAGGCGATTCTGCACTGCGCGTTCCGGCGCGCTGCCGCATGCTGAAAAGCGGCGCAGCTTTAAGCACACCTCTAAGCACTATTAGAAGGAGCCAGATGTCAGTTGAAAAGGTAGACGTTGTTGTGGTCGGCGGCGGCCAATCAGGAATCGCCGCCAGCGAGCACCTCACCACCAAAGGTATGAGTCACGTGGTCTTGGAAAAGGATCGCTTGGCCGAGCGCTGGCGCACCGGTCGTTGGGATTCCCTCGTAACTAACGGTCCGGCGTGGCATGATCGCTTCCCGAGCAAAGGTCACGCTGCCCACCAGGACAGCTTCGTCCCCAAAGACCAGGTGGCCGACTACTTTGCCTCCTACGCCGACACCCACGGCGGCGATTTCCGCGAAGGCACGAAGGTACTGAGTGTCACGCGGCTTAACGACGGCCGTGGCTTCCTCACCCGCACCACCGCCGGCGACTTCGAATCTACCTATGTCATTGCGGCGACTGGCGCTTTCCAAGTGGCAACCATGCCGCAGGTGGTGCCCGCCGATTCGGGTATCAATCAGATCCATTCCGAGGAGTACCGCAACCCACGCGATCTTCCCGCTGGTGGCGTGTTGGTGGTGGGCTCTGGTTCTTCCGGCGTCCAAATCGCCGAGGAATTGTTGGATGCGGGCCGAGAAGTCTATCTTGCCGTTGGGCCACATGATCGACCTCCGCGGCGTTACCGTGACCGCGACATCATTTGGTGGATGGGAGCCCTGCACCGCTGGGACGATGCGCTCTATGCGCTCGACGATAAGCCCGTCGCCATGGCCATGTCTGGCGCCAAGGGCGGCTTGACTGTGGACTTCCGTGAGCTCTGCAACCGCGGCATGCAGCTGGTGGGACGCGCAGAATCCTTTGCTGACGGCGTGATGCAGTTCGGTGATGACCTCGCCAAAAATATCCATGACGGCGATGCCCGCTACCTCGAGTTGCTGCGTGAGGCGGACGAATACGTGGCGACCAATAATATTGACCTCCCCGCAGAACCAGAAGCGCATCTCATCGCTGAAGATCCGACCTGTTTGACGGAGCCGATCCGCTCTCTGCAGCTTGCAGAGGCTGGCATCTCCACCATCATTTGGGCTACCGGGTTCTCACGCAACTATGACTGGCTCCAAGTTGAGGGCGCCGTCGATGAAAACGGCAACCCGCGCCACCACCGTGGAATCGGTACGGCGCACGGTGTCTACTTCGTCGGTCTGCCCTGGCAGTCTCGACGCGCATCCAGTTTCATCTACGGTTGCTGGCACGACGCAAAATTCGTGGTGGATGCCATCGAGTCCAAGCAGTTCTACCACGCCTATAAATCTTAGGTAACCTGGCCTAATGAAAGGCTTAGTGGCTATTGGCATCGGTACGCTCCTGCTGCCGTTGTGGCGTTTCCTTAGTCTCCCGTTGTGGGCGGACGCGCTGCTTTGGAGCGTGAGCATCGGAAGCATCGCCGTTGGAATCGGCTACGCCATTGCGGAAGCGCCGGCTTTCAACAACAGAACTCGGTGGGTGCTGGTGTGGGCTGGTGCCACCTTAGCGATACTGGGTTGGGCTTCAGTAAACAAAGAGTACCTCGCCCTGAACGCCGGGCTATGCATCATCCTCAGCGCATTATTGGTGGGCAGACGGTGGTGGTACTACGCCGCCGCAGGCATTGTGCTGGCGTTTCTTACCTTCGGCTACTTTGCGGCAGGCGCGTTTGGGGATGCACCGTGGACCTGGCTACTCCTAGCATTTGCGGGCCTGGTCCTAGGGCAGCTGCCACGCAACATCGCTGCCGGAAGCGCTCTCGCCCTAGGAACGTTCCTCCTCGCGATTGGGAGTTGGCGAATCTCCCAGCTGCCGTCGCAGTTTGTGGAGGCCTTTGACTTCTTCGAGTCTTTCTCCATCACTTTCGCACTCATGCATGCCGCAGGGCTTATCGTGATCGGGATGCTGATTTTGGTACCATCCTGGCGGCCACTCGCGCGCATCGGACAGCACTGCGTCAGCGTTTACTTTGTCACCATGCTCGCGGCACGCGCGAAAAGCGCCTTTGATACTGGCGGCACGCTCCGGGACGTGCTGATTCCTGACAGATCTGCCCGCTATAGCTCCAGCTTCCTCGACATGTTCACCTCCGCGACTGCGGCTCCGAGCGTGGTGTTGGCGATTTCAGCAGTAGTTGTGTGTTTTCTGGTGGCCTGCCACAAGTCCTGGGGACCAGCAGAGAAGCCCTTTGTCAATCTGGCAACTCACCGCTAATCTTGCTCCCACATGACCGGCTAAGATCAATCCCTATGAAGGGTTTGATGACAATCGGTGTCGGCACACTTTTGCTCGTGGTGTGGCGATTTTTTAGCCTCCCCGGGCTGGGAGAGTTCTTCGTGTGGAATTCCGCAGTTGGGGCGTTGTCCGTCGGAATCGGGTACGCGGTCGCTGAATTCGCTCCCCAGACAAAGGTAGATCGCTTCCGCTTGGTACTAGCAGGTTGCGGCCTCATCGCCTTCGCTTGGCTCACCGGAAACACGATTTACACATTTGAAGACCTCGCTCAGCATGCGGGCATCGCCCTCATTGTCGCAGCTCTGCTTGTGGGCCAATCGTGGTGGGCGCTCGGCACTACCGCCCTACTCACTATTCTTGGCCACGTGCTGGTTACCCAGTTCCACATTTCGCATTCAGATCCGTTTCTACTGATTCTGGCCACTGTGCTCGGAATAGTGATGTTCAAATCCCCTCCTGCGCTGGGGTGGGTGCTCGGCGTCGTCTTCCTGCCACTTGGCTGGTGGCAGCTCAGCGATACCGGTATCTCTTTCATGAGCAACGAGCAATTGGACACATCGGTAGTCACAGCCTCGGCAATGTTGCTGGGAATCGGACTGCTCATCATGAGCGCGATCAGGATGCTGCCAGCATGGCGGCCGTTGGCGTCGATAGGCATGCATGCCGTTTCGATCTACGTGGTCACCATGCTGACTGCGCGTTTCTTCGGAGAAGAGCGCTCTGTCTCCTTTGGCTGGACGATGTACTCGCCGCTCAGCGATGCCGTCCATTTGCCCGCCACCTCGAGTTTCTCAGGCATTCTCGCTAACGCTGTGTCCTGGACCAACCCACTCATCGGACTGGCTGCCCTCGCCCTGTGCGCCCTCGCCGCCACTAGGCGAGGCTGGGGCCCACTCGAAGCACTGCTCGAGCGGGCTTATCGACGCCTCTAGCGCAACGCCACGTGGCAAGCGACATCCTCGCTCGTCGCAGATTCCCGGCACTTGACGGTGACGGAGTCAATCTTCTTCTTATTCGTCATCACCACCGGGATCAGCGGTGACAGGCCTGCCGTGCTGATGCACTGAATGGCAGCGCGAATTACTGGGGTTCCCTGCTTCAAACGTGCGCCTTGTTCCTGGAGGACCTCAAATCCTGCCCCGCCGAGGCGGACAGTATCGATCCCGATGTGGACCAATACCTCGAGACCATCGTCGGTGCGCATCGCGAAGGCGTGCCGGGTGGGAAAAACAGTCACCAGCTCGCCGTCCACCGGGGCGCACACATTCGTCACTTCATTTTCCGGAGCGAGGACGAAACCCGGCCCGATGAGTGCCTCTGCGAAAGCAGGGTCTGGGGCAATATCGAGTTCACAAACTTTGCCGGCGCAGGGAGCGAACACTGCAGTTTTCTTCTTTAGACCAAACATGCAAATGGTTTTCCTACTCAGTTGATGGTGGAGTCTGGGCGGGCCAGCGATTGCTGACGTGCTACCTCGTCGTGGATGAACTGTACCTGAGGCCCGATAATGACCTGGACGTTGTAGTGAGAAGGGCGGATAACTCCGATAACACCGGACTTCTTGATCGCCGCTTCCTCAACCAGCGCGGGCTCATGCACAGTCACCCGCAACCGCGTGGCGCAATAGTCCAGGGCCGCGACATTCGCGGAGCCACCAAGACCGGCAAGAATCTGCCGTGCCTGGCTCGCCGTATCCATGTCGGCGGCATCGTCCGTCTCAGCTGCTGCGCTATCTTCATCAGCCCCGCGTCCAGGAGTCTTGAGATTGAACCAACCAATGAGGCTGTAGAAGACGAGGAAGTAAATACCGAAGTACGCCACTCCCAGCAGCAACAGCATCCACCACTGGTTGGCCAGAGGGTTCTGGGAAGACAACACCATGTCAATCAGACCGGCAGAGAAGCCGAACCCGGCGGTCCAGTGGAATGCTGCGGCGATACCGACGGAGATGCCCGTGAGGATTGCGTGTACCACAAACAGCAGTGGAGCTGCGAACATGAACGAGAACTCCAGCGGCTCGGTAACACCCGTCAGGAAGGATGCGAGCGCACCGGCGAGCATCAGCGAACCGACAGTCTTCCGACGCTTGGCGTCGGCACGCATGACGATGGCCAATGCGGCACCCGGCAGGCCAAACATCATCACAGGGAAGAAACCAGCTTGGTAGCGGCCGATGACGCCGTCGACGGTGCAGGCACCGTTTTCCCAAATGCCAGGGCAGCTGGCAGCGTCGGTGGCTTGCGCCGCGATCGCGATGGTCTCACCGCCGGCAAGGAAGTTGCCGATGTCATTGATGTGGATGACATCGAACCAGAAGATCGAATTCAGTGCGTGGTGCAAACCCGTTGGGATGAGCAGACGATTGATCAGGCCGTAGATGCCGGCGCCCACTGCGCCCATCCCCTGGATCCAAGTACCAAAGTCAAAGAGCACACCGTAAAGCACTGGCCAGACCACGTAGAGGATTCCGGCGAGCGCGATGGACAGCAGCGAGGTCAAGATTGGCACTAGGCGACGCCCGGAGAAAAATGCCAGGTAGTCCGGAAGTTTGACGTTGCTGAACCTGTTGTAGACCCACGCCGCCAATACGCCCACGATGATACCGAACAGCACATTCGACGGGCCGACGGCGTCCCAACCATGGGAGGCCCAATCGATTGCGGCTTGTCCGCTGAGCTTCTTAGGATCTTCAATCCCCTGGTAGGAGGCCACCGCTTTAGGGCCAATGAGCTTAGTGACGGTGGTAAAACCGATGAAGGCGGACAGTGCGGAGGCACCATTGGAGTCTTTAGCCAGGCCAAAGGCGATGGCGATGGCAAAGAGCAATCCGAGGTTATCCAGAATTGCGGAGCCAGAGTTGATGAAGACTGCGGCAACGACGTTGTCTGCGCCCCAGCCTTCCGGGTCGATCCAGTAGCCGACGCCCATCAATATCGCGGCGACGGGGAGCACCGCGACGGCACCCATCAGGGCTTTACCGAGCCGCTGCAAAGCGGTCATTATTGCATTCATAACGTGGATTCCACCTCGTTGATTGTTTCGGGAGTGGTTGAAAATGAAGTTTTAGCTGTGGTTTCAGGTGCGACAGCCGTGCAGGAATACTGCGAGGAACGCCGCTTCTCCCTCGATGTCAGCAGGCAGTTCTGTGGCGTTGAGCAGGATGCGGATCACGTCCTCCGCCAAGGACATCTCCACCGGCAACGATGCGGATATCGTGCTGGCGATGGCGTTGGTGCGCATTCTGTCTTCGCGCAGCCTGCGCAGGATGAAGGTCAGGTGCACGGATAGTGGTTCTGCGTTCAGCCTGGGATCGACGCGCAACCGATTCTCCACCAGTGTGCGGGCACGATTGATAGTATTGGCTGTTTCCAAGGGGCGTTTGACTGTCTCGCCAGTGCGGGCCGCGCGCAGGTGTAAGGCGATGAAGGTTGCTTCATCCTCCGGAAGCTGGACACTTCCCAACTGCGCGTTCAAATGGTCCAAGACAAGGCTGGCCGCGAAGAATTCGGCGGGAAAGGCTGCTTTCATCTCGGAGATCAGGGTACTGCGAATGACCTCACCACGGCCGGTGCGTTCGATTGCAAAAGAAAGATGTTCGGACAGGATCACATACACAGATGGGTGTAGTGGCCCGAGGATATCGACGGCGAGGTCAATGCTGGCGCTTGTCACCTCAAGGAGGCGGGGATGGATATCTCCCAAGTATTGGAGCAGATCCTCGTGCTCCTGGCTGAGCTCAATGTATTCTGCCTTCCCCTCCGGATGCCGAGAAGTTTCCGGTAGCTGATCCCCCACTTTTCGACCAAAGCCGATGCCTTTGTCCACGATGACGCGGTTCGCCGGACGGGCTCCGGACTCTGGGTGTGGCGCACCTGCAGCTAGGACGGCATTATTACTCAGCACACGAATGATGCGTAGTTCAGCCATTGCGGTCCTCCTCTGGGGTCAACGCCACCTGCCTGTCAGTGCCGACGGCGGAGCGAGTTGTTCGTATCAGAGAAAATTCACGGTAATGCCTGATCACATCAGTGACACCCGAGGAAGGAAGATACGGTGGTCAGTCTAGCGGGCCAGGACAATAAGAAGAAACCAAATGTGTACTTTCACACATCTCTAAGTACCATAAAACTCGGGTAAGAACAGACGTAGGACTTCACCCCCATGCACGTAATGGTGGCCGGATTAGTGTTCCCAGTGGGTGATAATGCTCAGCGTTCGAGCAGTGCCCGCATAGCCTGATCTGCGAGTTCTTCACCAGCACCGTCGTAAAGGTAGACGGCTACGTCCGCCCCGCCGTCGCGAAGCGCGCTGCAATGGTCCCGCACCTGGGTGGTACTGGCGATGACGGCGGTGGAGTTGGCGGCGCGGATGCCTCGCAACACATGCACGGTGTCATGATGCAGCGGCAGCGCAAGCACAATGAGGCGCGGTGATTGTTCCATTTTGATGCGCCGCCACAATTCAGAGTCGGTCACATCGCCGGCGATGATGCGGTGCCCAGAATCGCGGAGCCGCTCGATACGTTCTTCATCAAAATCGATGCCGTAGACACACAGACCGTATTCCTCACTGAGCCGGTGATAGACGCCGGCACCGACACGGCCCATTCCGAAGACGAGCGCATCAACCTCGCTGATATGGACAGGTCGCTCATCGGGTGCGAGTCGGTGGGCTGGTCGTTCCGGAATCCAGCGCAGCAGCCAGTGCAGCAGGGCTTCTTCCCGGGCCGTCACGAGCGAACCAATAATGAAGCTGCCGGCCACGGCGATCGCCATTATCGACGTCCACGTCCCCGGCAACGCCCCATTGCTCACCGCCACCGCCGTGACGATCAACCCGAACTCGGAGTAGTTTGCCAGCGTCAAACCGGAAAGCGCACTGGTGCGCGCGGACATGCCAACGCGGTGGATCATCACGATGTAGATTGCGGCCTTCGCCAGTAGGAATAACAACAAAATGCCCGCGATGAGGAAGCCGCCGGGCCCCGGCAAGCCGCCAAGGCCGATTTTGATAAAGAAGGCAACTAGCAGCAGCTCGCGGATACTGATGAGGGCGTCGAAAAGCCGCTCGGCCACAGGGTGTCCCGAAAGTACGATGCCCGCGACAAGTGAGCCGAGGGAACCGGAGATCCCCGCAAGTTCGAAGAGTGAATATGCGCCGACAGCGATGCCGATGCCAGTGAGCACCAACATCTCTCGGCGGAACATGCGATCCGGCATGTGCTTGATCAGTGGCCGGAACAGCAGCAGCAGCGGCAACAGTACCGCCCAAACTTCGGGCGTGGAACCTGAGGATACTACGAGAACTCCCACTGCGATGATGTCTTGCAGCACGAGCACACCGATTGCGATGCGCCCCACCGAGGAACCGCTGCGGTTTTGCTCCTCCAACTGAGACATCACGAAGACGGTTGAGGAAAAAGAAGTTGCGATGCCGATATAGATCAACGAGCGCAAATCCAACCCGCTGAGCTCCGCGAATGGCAGCAAGCTCGCCAGACCAAACAAGACGGCGAAGATGAGGGTATTAGCTATTGCGTGACCCGTTGCCGAACCAATCACCCGGGGACCGGCTACATCGCGCGGGTTCAGTTTCAATCCGATGGTGAAGAGCAGCGTGGTCACGCCCAGATCGGCCATCACGTCAATGAAAGGAATCTGTTGTAACCCTATGGCACTAACAACAAAGCCTGCCCCAAGAAAGCCGATGAGCGGTGGTAGGCGCAGCAAAGATGCAGCCAAGCCTCCGACGATAGAAAACAGCAGCGCTATTAGGTACAGGGTATCCACGGAATAAAGATACTAATAATGCGCCGCAAGCGACCACTTAAATCAGGGTGACTGTGCCGTCTTCGATGACCAATGCCTGACCGTCACGCAACAGCATCAGCGGATAGCCCTCGCCATACTTTGACACTATCTCGGCGATCACTGAAATCGGATATGGCTTCAAGGAGCCACAGGCATGAGGCACCACGCAGAATTCAGTGAGTCCGAGCCCCGCACGATCAACCAGCTCAGGCGCCTTTTCCGGCGAGTCCATCAAGGAAATCGGTTCAATGCTCGGACCTGCGACAACTGAACCGGCACTGGTGCCGATATAGGTCAGCCCGGCACGCACCTTTTCCACCAGCAGATCAAAGGCCCCAGTGGTGCGCAGCACGTGGAGCAGATCAAAGGTTTCGCCACCGGCGACATATACGCCATCAACACTCCCCAAGACCTCGCGAATCTGCCCTAAAGGCGTATCGGCGACTGCTAAGTCCACGATCTCAAATCCCTGCTGTGTTAGGGCCTCGCGTTCGGCACGCACCCACGGGGCATCGCCATAGCTGCGGGCGGCATCGCCAATGTAAGCAAGGGTGCCGGAAGCGTATTCAGATAAACGTGGGTGCAGGAATGAGGTGAGGATGAGCTTCATGATGTCGAGCCTACCCATTGATGGTAGAAAGTGATGCCGATTACAGTAGAGGGCGAATCCTCATTCATTTGTCGCACCCGGCGCTTGCCCGGGAGTTTAGAAATGAAAGGCGACCCTCTCCCGAGCCATCAGCATCAATGCGGGAATACGCGCTAGTAGCGATGCCACTCCGAACAGCTAGCGGAATGCGCCGATGCCGGTGATCTTCTTGCCCACGATGAGGGACTGGATGGACTCTGTGCCCTCGAAGGTGTGCATGGACTCGATATCCACCATCTGCCGAATCACGTTGTTTTCCAGCAGGATTCCGGAGCCGCCGAGCAGGTCACGAGCCTCAGCAGCTACGCGGCGGGCCGCACGAGTGTTATGCAGCTTGGCCAATGAGGCTTGCTGCGGCACAATATTGCCACTTGCATCCAGCTCTGCCATACGACGGCAGAACAGCGCCATCGCCGTGATGTCTTGCAACATGTTGGTCAGCCGCTGCTGGATCAATTGATTCGCGGCGAGCGGGCGACCGAATTGCATCCTTTCGAGGGCATGCTTGCGGGCCTGCTCATAGCAATTCATTGCGCTACCCAGCGCCATCCAGGAGACGCCAGAGCGGGTAGCAAAGAGCACGGAAGCAGCATCCTTGAAGGAATTGGCATTGGGCATCCGACAGGATTCCGGCACGCGCATATCATTCATCATGATTTTGACCTGGGGAATCGGTCGAACTGAGACCTTGCCGGTTATTGGTTCCGTGGTGTAACCAGGCGTATCTTGTGGCACGAGGAAGCCTCCCACTTCGCCGTCATCCATGCGCGCCCACACCACGGTGAGACCCCCGATTGCGCCGTGGCCAATCCAGTATTTTTCGCCGTTGATGATCCAGTCATCCCCATCACGGCGCGCCGTGGTTTCGAGCGCCACAGAGTCAGAACCATGGTCAGGTTCGGTGAGACCGAAGCTGGCAAGCTTATCGACGTCGGCAAGCGCAGGCAGCCACTCGTCCTTTTGCTCTTCACTGGCGCAGTACGCAATGGAACGCATGACCAGCCCAGCCTGGATGGCCAAGAAGGTGCACAGCGAGACATCGCAGCGGGCGACCTCCATGAGGACTAGGCCAGCGGCAAGTGGTGACATTTTCTCGCGTCCGGGTACGTCGAGTCCATCATTGACCAAACCCAGCTCACCCAAACGCTTGATCAGGTGCAGCGGATACTCGGCCTTTTCCCACGCATCATTGACTTCCGGCTGGGCTTCTTCACTAAAGGTGCGGGCTCGCTTCCAAAAATCCAGGTCTGCACCAGAGACATCAGAGAAGAGAGCGTAGAAATCTGTGGCGGGGTCGAGTAATTCGTGGGCCATGTGGGAGCCTTTCGTGGAAGCGAGCGACTAAGGGGGCAATGCGAGCTACTGCGCGGCCAATTCACACTTTTAGCGAATGGCCGTTAGCCTAAAGTGTGATCCAGGACTCATTCACTGTCAAGGAGTTTCTGACCATAATTGAAAAGACACCCCCACACGCAAAGGACGCCATGGTTCGCCCACCACGCCGCAGCCAGATTTATGAAGCTGCCATCAAGCTTTTCGACGAACGCGGATTCTACGGCACGAGCATGGAGGACATCGCGCAGGCGGTGGGGATTCGCGCCTCCAGCATGTACAACCACTACCCTTCCAAGCAGGAAGTTCTCGCAGATATTTGCGTCTCAGTGACCGAACAGCTCCTGCGAGATCACGCGGCCGCCATGGCAGGGCTCACCTCACCCACAGCAAAAGTGGTGGCCAGCATGCGCAATCACGCCCGCTTTCACGCAGACAATGCCGCGCAAGTACGAGTGGGACACCGGGAGATCAAAGCGCTACAAGAACCACATTCCAGCATCGTGCGCCAACTGCGTCGCGACTACGTGCAGCGCTGGGTATCCATTATTAACGATGGCGTGGCCGCCGGGGAGTTACACACCACAGAGTCCAAATTGTCAGCTTTCCTCCTCATAGATATGGGCACCGGGATTGCTAACTGGTACCGACCAGAGGAAGAGCGCACCCTCGACGAACTCTGCGAAATTTATGAAGCAATAGTCAGGAGGGTGCTCCAGGCCACCTAGCCCCTCATCTAACGATTCCGCACGAATGGTGATTCGTCGCCGCTTCCACGGCCTTCCCCTTAGACATAGCCCGCGAACGTGCCGATCACTGCTCGAGCAACAGGGGGCTTAATCCTTATCTTGCGGCCAAGAACCTCCAAAAGGCCCCGCACACCGAAAACGCCGGATACCATAGGCCCTATCACCGTCCCCATAGCTACCGACGAGGAACCGCCATGCGACGTACTCCCCTATCCGTGCTGGTGTTGGCCTCCACACTTGCTCTTGCCAGTTGTTCCGCTAACGATGCGGCCTCTCCGTCCGGTGCCGACAGCACGGCCGCGGGCCAAGCAGGCAATGAATCCACTGCTGCCAGCCCCACTCCCGGTGCCCAACTCGCCGACGCTTATGAGAAAGTGCTGGATAACCCCGACGCGTACCAATTCAATAAAACCGACCCATTCCAGCCCGCGGGCACCTATTCTTATGCTCTCGCAGAGGCCACTGGCGACGACTCCCCCGAGCTACTGATCCGCGCCGACGTCACAGATTACTTTGCTCCAGTTTCTGTATTTACTAAGCCTGAACAGGGAGAAGTGGTTAATACCCAGGACGTGCTTATTAGCGGAGTAGCATCCGCTGGCGGCAGCAGGTCAGCTGTCATGGTCTCCGCCAGCGGCCAGGGGCTGTACCAAAGCGTGTGGCATTCGCTCAGGCCCAACGCGACGCTACAACAGTTCGTGGTGGCAGACCGCAAACTAACCAAGACTGGCGACGAAACCGAAATCCCCTTGAAGCTCCTTCCGGACCCCGAGCACCGGGAGGTCAAGTGGATCCCGGCATCAGATCGCAGTGCCCTTGCTGAGCTACGTGGCGGAACTGGCGTCGTGAGCCAGCAAGCCAGCGCCCCTACTCCGCAGGGCGAAGCCGGGGAAAACTGCGGCACGGTCGGCGCAGTGAATGTTCACGCCGGCACTGCGGCCACCTCCTGTGGGTTCTCCAAAGCAGTAGCAAGCGCCGTAGCTGCCTCTCCGGAGCGAACTGGGGCGTTTAGTGTGCAAGCAACCAGCCCCAGCAATGGACAGAACTACTCCATGAACTGCACTGCAGCCGAAGGACGCATCAGCTGCACGGGCGGAAATAATGCCCTGGTAGTTCTGACCCCCGCTACCGCGGATCAGGTTGCGGCATCCTCCTATGAATACGCCTTAGAGGGCACCGTGGTTGCCAAAAGCACCGCCGAGGTACTCAACGGCAAAACCCCGCCGAACAATGAGAGCCCGAACAACGAGTACCTCATGCTGATGTTCGACGCACCCCAGGAAATCACCGGAACAAAAAGTGGCTCACCTGGGAAAAGCACCACGCAGTCCGCGACCTACCTGGCGCTGGGGGACCACGAGGAGTCGCCCTACGGAACCCCGGAAGATACCACCGGGCCATGGCGCCCCTACGTGGGCAAACGCGTCCGCTTGAGCATCAACAGCGACTCAATGTGGTACCAGTCAGACGCCAGCTTGCCCTTGGGCGGCCCCCGCATCGCACCAACAGGGAACTACTCCATCGAGGAGCTCTAGGCACCCAAGCGGCATCACTTTAGGTCTGCTCGCCGGAGGTCTCCTCCGGCTGTTGATCTCTGCGGTTCTCCCACTCGCGTTTGATTCGCTCCGATTTCTTATGGTTGCGAATCGCCATGATCGCTAAGAAGATGCCAACGATAACGGGCACCCACACTTTCGAGTACTCCATGAGAAAGAGCACCCACGCTGGCAGTTCTGGCAGCTGCGGGAAACTTATCCCCGGTAGCGACCAGTGCGGATAAGGCAAAGCAATATAGGGCGGTTTGGGTAGTTCCGGTAGCTCCGGCAGCTTCGGCAAGGAAATCTGCGGCACATTCAGGTCGGGGAGGAAACCTAGAATCCAGGTGATCAGCCGGCCCACCAGCGGGCCAAGGACGAGAACGGAAATCGCCCAACCGCTCTTCCCCAAGCCTGCGAGCAGTGGGAATGCCATCCGTTTGAAGGAGCTTTCTGCCATCGCCTGCTTGCGTTTTGCGCCCCGGGATCCCGGAGGTGGATCAAATTCCACGATCTCCGCGCCCTCGCGGTAGCTGATGGAGAGGATCTCGTCGAAAGCACTGCGCACGAACTCAAGTTGCGGTTTCCCTGGGATGGTTACCGCATCGCCGTCGGCAAGCTTGCTCAGATCTTTCTCCTGCAGCGGAAATTTTGCTTTGGGAACCTTCTTTATCCGGCTCATCGGAATGCCTGCGACTTTGATTTGAACACGGGCGGGCGGGTTGCGAACCCAAGCAGTCATGCGCTGTTTCAGGTTCGCATCGGCATCCAAGTGAGTGAAGGGCTTCTCCGAGGGCGCGGCAGGCCAGTCAGGATAGTGCTCTCGGAATTCCTCATCAAAACCACGTTCGACCTCAATCAGGCCCAATTTGGGGTGGTTAAGCTGCCAAATCTCCATCGGATTACACCTTTTCCTTCCGGCCACCCAGACACTCCCCGGCCGCAGCCAACAGCGTAAACAGCAGGAGGTAGATCAAGGCTCGATCGTCAAAGTACAACCGCATCGTCAAGAAGAATGCAACAGCCAGCAGGATCGGGAACGACGCCGTGGGGCGAAACTTGCGGGCGTCGATGAAGCCC
Organism: Corynebacterium sp. H127; assembly: GCF_037482665.1. NCBI lineage: Bacteria > Bacillati > Actinomycetota > Actinomycetes > Mycobacteriales > Corynebacteriaceae > Corynebacterium > Corynebacterium sp. H127. The sequence goes on along the minus strand of NZ_JBBHKY010000012.1, from coordinate 3,155 downwards.
GCGCTTATCGACGTCACCGCCAAGGCAGCCACAATTGCCCAGCCCAACGCGGGCGGATCAATGAACAGCTGCATTACTGGTGGCAGCGCCAAAAACACTGCTAACAAACAAAGTGGAATCCCCCACTCTTTTGGACTCCGTTTTCCTTTGGGATGCGACTCGGCGGCGTTCATTCCCGCCATTTTACGTACCAGCTCGATAACATCACTCGCCGACTAATAGATAGCTTGTTAGTCTCCGATTCATGAACACTACTGATCGGAAACCGTTCAGCGTCGTCGCTGGTGTGCTCGCAGTAGCGGGGCTCGCGCTTTCAGGTTGCGCCGACTTGCAGTCTTTGCGGCCTGCAGCACCAAGCACAACAACAGCCACTGAAACTATGACCTTAACTACGCAAGCGCAAAGTCCGCCTGTGGCGACTCCGGACGTCGCTAAGCACAGCCCCACACAGCCTGCTGGTTTCGCGGGGCGTGCGCCGGACAACAAGGAGATCCCGGTTGAGGCGCTGGAGTCGGTGTGGGTGCCGGAGCTGTGCGAAAACCCCGCCGGCAACCTGGTCGGTGGACGCCTGCCGACTGACAACCGCGGCACCCATCAGCTGGTGCGGCGCGATGACAACTCCCCGCTCGGCGGCTACACGGACATCAATGGTGATGCTAAAGACGAGGCGGTCCTGGCCTACAACTGCGACATGGGTGGCACTTCCTGGCCAGATACGCTGCTGATTTATGACAATGACCTGAACTTTGTGGCCTCGTATCGAGGCTGGAACATCAACGGCGCCGAGGCATACAAGGCGTCAGTTCAGGACATCACATGGGATGCGAGCAACCTGCATGTGCAGTGGATCGGGGTGGCGAGTTCTCCCGGCGCGATGCCATCGGTGATGCAGGTGAACAGTGAGCTAGAGCTGGTTGGTAACACGCCGACGCTGACGAACTTGGTGGCAGCGCCGTACCAGCCTTAAGCATCGCAACGTTTGCCCCGGTCCAGAAGTTTTCATCTCATATTCACCTGAACTTATCCCTCCGGCCTGCTGCGGGGTTTAGGTTTCATTCGTCCCCTCTATACCTGTTGAACAATAGTGAGATGAAATGAAAAGAATCCCGGCGTTGATCCTGGCTAGCGCGTTGTTTGCGTTCCCAATCCCTGCCAGTGCCCTCAGCAGCTCCGACATCTTTGGCAGCAGCGGCTCCTTGAGCAGCGACACCGGCACCACACCGACTGGCTCCGGCAACCAGGCCTATGCGACCGACACCACCCGTCCAGTGCTGTGGCAGGAAAGCTTCGACGATGTGGACACCACGAGTGGCTTCAACAAGCAGGGTCCGAGCGGGTTCTCAGTAGCCACCAACGAAATCAAGTCTGGCGAGGAGCGCTGGAAGGGCTGGACCTGGACGAACACTCGCGATTGGACCTGGGCGGTGGGCACCGAGGAGCGGCACTACTTCACCCGCGGGCATGGTTCCTACGCCGTGGCGGAATCCAAGCATCACCGCATCGCAGCTCCCGAGGAAATGAGCACCACGCTGCGCACCCCGGAGATCCCGCTCCAGCCGGGCGCTGCCTTTGAGTTCGATTCTCACTACAAGCAGGGTTCCGCAGAGAACTTCGCACAGGTCACCGCCCACTACAACACTGGCGCGACCCAAGAACTTCTTAAGCTGGATGCCACCAAGTTCTCCTCCCACGAGGTGCTGCCACTGGATGCTCCAGCCGGCGCAACGAGTGTTCATTTCACCTTCGACTACGCCAACGCCCAGGATGATTGGTTCTGGGCCGTCGACAATCTGGCGCTGACGCAGCCACTGGGGGCCAGCGCCGACAAGCCGAGCGCGATTATCGACGTCCTATCCGATACTCACGGTCACACCGAAAAGTACGCGCGGGCCATGAACACCCTGAACTCGCAGCCGGACCCGGCCGGGGCGATCGTTTTCAACGGCGACTACGTGGATGTCGGCGCGCAAGAGGACTACGACGCCTTCATGGCGGATCGCAAGGCGTACCCACATGCCTCGGGGCGCGAATACTTCACCATCGGCAACCATGAGATGCTCGGCCAAGAAGGATCCGATGTCTACCTGAAGCGCTTCCTGGACATGACTGGTCAGGAGCACGTGTGGCGCGAGGAAATCGTGAACGGCCAGCCGATCATCACCATCTCCACCGAGCACTACGAAGACCGGCTGCGCGAAGGCAAAGAACCCTACGTTGTGCTGTCTGAAGAACAGCTCCGATTTATCGACGAGCGCCTGGGATACTGGGAAGCCCAAGGCACACCGGTCTTGCTCTTTTCCCACCTCGTCCTGCCGAACACTGTGTCGCTGACACACTCGGCTTGGTACGGAAATGACTTCGCCAGCCTTAATGACTTCTCTGCCGTGGTGGGCAAATACCAGAACGTGGTCATGTTCACCTCCCACACCCACGCTTCCTTTGATCTCGAAGACTGGTGGGGCGTTTACCGCGACGATGCCACCGGTAACCACGCTGGCTTCCCAGTCGTGAACACCGGTGCGCTCCTGAACAACACGATGCCCGACGGCGACCACGACGAATACAAACTGGATGGCGATAACTCCACCGGTCTCCGCGTCAAAGTCTTCGGCGACCGCGTCCGGGTGGAAGCTTGGGACTTCGTGACCGGCACGATGATCAAGTACCAGGACTTCGCACGGAAGGCCTAGCGCGTATAGCGCGTGGCTGCTCGAGCCCGTATTGTTCTGGATGCCGCAGTTGGGGAGCAGAAGAAAACCCATGCAATGAACCACCCCGGATTGCTAACTAGATTAGAGCCCTCGATTTTATTGCTTCTGTTCGACATATGGTGGCGGCATATTCCGCTTCAACTTCCAACGGTGTACGACAGCCGAGGTTTTCGTGGAGTCGGTATTCATTCGTGCTCAGCCCGTAGACGACTTCAGCCAATGCATTTTCGTAGTAAAATCACTGACATTTTTCGTGGATACCTCACTTCAACTGCCGGTGAGCGCGCTTTTAAATACTGCTGACGCGTCAATAGCATTGAAGTGCCCCGGGTTTTGTTCCTAGGCGTTTGCCTTGATTTCTATTATTTCTTGTTCTGGGCTACTCATCCAAAATTCGTGCTCGACCTCAGCCGGCGTACGGTAGTCCAGGCTTTGGTGAAGTCG
>NZ_JBBHKY010000011.1:0-83280 GCF_037482665.1 Corynebacterium sp. H127 | reverse complement strand
ACTGCCGAGCATGTCCAGTTTGTGCAAGATGAGCTCAATGACACTCCGCGAATCGTGCTGGGTGGGTGCACTCCTCGTGAGATACTGATGAAAACACTCAATGGTGCATTCACAGCTTGACACCGCCCAGGATGTCACCGGTTTTCACTAACCCTGAGCACGGAAGTTCGGCATTTGAAGTTCTACAAGTAGCCGCCGAACATGCAAAAAGACCGGAGCCCACCTCGGGGATTTCCGGCCTTTTCAAGAACTTAAACTGCTAGCCCAGCGGGTTGGTGCCCGCCAAGAACCACCACATGAGGACTGCACCAGCGATACCGATGATGACCCAGATCCACGAGGAAGCCAGTGGGCGACGAGCCCAGCTGCGGGAGACGTCGAGGGAAACTTTGCCGGGGCCGGTGAATTGCAAGCCAAGTGCGAGCACAGCAAGCAGGATCGGCAGGAGGAGTTCCGGTGCTGGATTGAGCAGGTTGAGTGCTTCGGATTGCGCGATGGCGTGGACGGCGTTGAAGCCAGTGACCGCAGTGGCTACCGCTGCGGCTACCGGGGTAAGCAGGCCTACCAGCAGGAAAACGCCTGCGATAAGCTCCATGGTTGGCACCATTAGCGACAACAGTTCCGGCATCGCGTAGGTACCGTACTCGCTCTTGAGCTCGTTGAGGCCTGGGGCGCCGCCGAGCTGGAAGAAAGTGCGCAGCGCGGACAGGAGCAAAACGGCACCAACCACTACGCGGATAATCATCAGGCCGAGGTCGATGGTGCCGCGGCGACCGTCGCCGTGGCGGTTATCGATAACTGTCTCGTCCTCGCTGTACGTACCGACGGCCGGAGCTGCGTATGTGTCATCAGGTAGCGGCGCAGCCATGGTTTGCGGCTGGTAGTTGTTAGTAGGCGCGGAAAACTCCGCGGTCGGCTCGGGCTCACTGCTTACGCGGTAAAGATTACTGGTAGCTTCGGGCTCGTTCTTCATCTCTGCCTCGCTCGTTGTAGTTGTTGGCTTGTCAGTAGCATCCGGCTCGATGTTTTTCGGCGCGGTCCTACCAAAACGCTGATAGAACTTACCCATCGAACCAGTGTCCGAAGATTCATCCGCCTTGTAGGTGGGTACGTCCTCAAGGCCGTCTAGCTCGTTTGGCTGTGCTCGATCTGGCGTTGGTTGGTTGCTCATGCACCAAGATTAAGTCAGAAGATCTGCTTACGTGCCCACAAACACGGCAATTTCTGGAGTCGATTGGGTAACGGCAGGGTTGACTCCAAAGGAAAGCCCCCATATGGTTGACACATCATCATTGAGGAGTGGAGGCGAACATGTGCGAAGACTGGGCAGGGGATCCACAGAACGCGTCCCCGGATGGCGAATTCATCCGCGACACCAATTACATTGAAGATCGAATTGTGGCGGGCAGCAGCGAGGTCACGAGGCAACCCGACGGCACCTATCATTGGCCAGTTGCAGCGGGCCGGTATCGACTCATGGCGGCCCGCGCATGCCCGTGGGCACACCGCACGATCATCACTCGGCGCCTGCTCGGCCTCGAGAAGGCGATCTCACTATCGCTCGCCGCACCGACCCATGACATCCGCTCCTGGAACTACGAGCTCTACGCAGACGGGGCCGACCCCGTGTTAGGTATCCGCCGTCTGCAAGAAGCCTATTTTCGGCGCTTTCCCGACTACCCGCGCGGCATCACCGTACCCGCCCTGGTAGATATCCCCACTGGCAAGGTAGTGACTAACAACTATCCCCAGATCACGCTGGATTTCGGCTCCGAATGGCGCGAGTTCCACCGCGAGGGCGCGCCAGATCTCTACCCAGCACAGCTGCGGGAGGAGATTGACGCGATAAACCGGCGAATTTTCACAGAAGTAAACAACGGTGTCTACCGCTGTGGCTTCGCGGGCAGTCAGGAGCATTACGATGCCGCCTACCAGCGCCTATTCAACGCACTCGACTGGTTGGAGGAGCGGCTAGCAACGCGCCGATACTTAGTCGGCGGGCACATCACCGAGGCCGATGTGCGCCTGTTCCCCACCCTAGTGCGCTTTGACGTTTGTTATTACTCGCACTTCAAGTGCAGTCGCAATCGAATCAAGGATATGCCCAACCTCTGGGGCTATCTGCGCGACCTCTTCCAAACTCCCGGCTTCGGCGACACCACCGATTTAGCGCAGGTCAAGCAGCACTATTTCATCACGCACGCCGAGATCAACCCGACCCGCATCGTGCCCCAGGGGCCCGACATGAGTGATTTACTCTCCCCACATGGGCGCGCGGAGCTGGGTGGGGAACCATTTACGGCAGGAGCAACCCCACCCGGCCCAGTCCCTACAGACGAGCAAGTCCCGCCGCTGCTTTAGCGCAAGTACTTGGCGGCGGCCGCCACCACCGAGTTAGTGAGGTCTTGGAGCATGGCGGACTGCAGTCGCCAGTGCTGCCAATAGAGCGGGACGTCGACGACACTGTCGTCGAGAAGCACCAGCTCACCGGAGTCCAAAAGTTCCTGACCTTGAATCTCCGAGACGAATGCCCAGCCCAGGCCGGTGCGCGCCGCCTCCAAAAATGCTTCCGAAGACGGGATTTGGGATACTCGGCGCTCGCGCGGACGTTCGGGAAGTCGGCCCCGCCAGTCATTTTCCTGCAGCGCGTCGTTAGGCCCATAACGCAGGACCGGCATTTCGGCCCAGTCGATACCCGAATCAGTAGTGTAGGCGGCCTTGAGCTGGGGAGCAGCGACCGCGCGATAACGCATAACACCCAGGTCGCGCACATCACAACCAGCGACCGGATTCGGTTCCGTCGTGACAGCACCCAAACAATCACCGCGGCGCAGCAGGGTCAACGAGTGCGCCTCATCTTCGATGCGCAGTTGTAGCGTGACATGATTCCACCCTGCGACTTCCGCAAACACCGAACTGAACCACGTGGCCAGCGAGTCCGCGTTAATTGCCACCGATAGCGGTACCCGCGCGATGCTCCGCTCGAGCGCAACATCCGTTTCTGCCTGCAGTAGTGCCATCCGTCGCGCCGCCTGGGCCAGGATTTCGCCAGCATCTGTGGCCGCGACGGGACTAGTGCGTCGAATAAGAACTCGCCCCATGTCCGACTCCAAGGCCTTAATACGCTGACTCACCGCACTGGGAGTGATGTGGAGCGCATCTGCGGCACCTTCAAAGCTGCCTTCGTCCAGCACTGCGAGCAGCGTGGATAGGTGGTTTTGGTTCATGAAGCAATTCTAACCTAGCTTAACGGAAACACGATAAAGAAACGCTCTCCAAGGATCACCCAATGTAAGCGCCATTCAACTAGGATCAAAACCGTTAATTTTGCTTAAGTGATGATATTGGAGAGAATAAAGGCCATGAGCATCTTCTTGAGTGGCGTATTGATCGGACTATCCCTCATTGTGGCGATCGGCCCCCAAAACGCACTCATTATTAAACAGGGCATCAAACGCGAGCACGTGGTACCCGTCATCGGCGTGTGCCTACTCTCCGATGTCATCCTCATCCTGGGTGGCACGATTGGCGTCGGCAAGCTCATCGATAGCGCCCCCGAGTTCCTCACCGCCCTGAAGTGGCTCGGCGTCGTCTATCTGAGTTGGTTCGCCTTCACCTGTTTCCGCGACGCAACTCACCCCGCCACCAGCACCGTCGTAGCGGAGGTGGCGCCAGAACCGGCCAGCTTATCGACGTCCGCAGTGCTCACCCGCACCGCCACCCGCAACAAGCCCACGACAACGTGGCACAAACCAGTCCTCGCAGCTTTGGCTTTCACCTGGCTCAACCCAGCAGCCTATATAGATGCCCTCATCATGCTCGGCGGAATCGCCAATCAACACGGCGATGTGATGCGCTGGTATTTCTCGGCCGGCGCACTACTGGCAAGTGCGATTTGGTTCCCTACCATCGGATTCCTGGCTATCAAAGGTGCCGGTGCACTACAAAAGCCACACATCTGGCGAATCCTCAATGCTGTCATCGGCATCATTATGGTGTACATGGCGCTGCGGCTAGCCCTGCACTAGCAACAGTCGGCGCAGCAAAAAGCTCGCTGCCCATCCCCCTCTCATTTGGGATGGACAGCGAGCTTTAATCAGCTGTTAAGCAGCTCCTAGGCAGCAAACTTGCGGCGAGCAGCGAAGCCGCCAGCAGCGATCAGAGCCAGCAGCACGCCTGCGAGCAGCTGAGCAGCAGTATTATCGCCAGTCTCAGCCAGCACGCCACGCTTTTGTGGGCCTACACCCTTCACTTCGCCGGTTGGAGCAGGGCCACCATTAGCGACGCCTCGAACGTCACCCTTTGCGCCACCTTCTATGTCACCCTTCGGAGCCTCTGGCTTAGCAGAAGAACCCTTAGCAGCAGCGCTGGAGCCTTCAGTGGAAGTATCCGAAGATCCGCTAGAGCCGGCAGTGGAGCCAAGGTTCGCGCCGCCCTCAGAGGAAAGGATGCCACCGAAGGACAGCAGAGCAAGGGTCAGGCCGGTGAAGCCCAAGATGGTACGCGCATCCAGGTTGGCGGACGATCCCGTCTCATTCTCACGAGTAGTGGTGGTTGGCTTTGCGGAAGAGCCAGTCTCTAGCGCGCCTTCAATGCTGGTGGACAGATCCTGCGGCAGCGTAGCACCGGTGGAACCTGCAGTCACATTGCCGTTGATGTTCGCATCGGCAGCCTTGGTGTCAGTCGTTGGCTTCTTGGTGGTATCGCTAGCACCAGAGGATAGCAATGAAGCGGCAGCGCCAGCCTTCTCGGTGGAACCGGCGTTAGCCACTGCGTTGTCAGTGTCCTTTTCGCTGGCGGTCTCCCCCTCAGCCTTAGCGGCAAGTTCCGCGTCGGCCTTGATCTTCAGCTCGACCAGCTTCATGAGGTCGCCTGCCTGGATAGCCAGGTTGATCTCAGCTTTCAGCCCCTCGGACAGTTTGTTGTAGTTTTCCAGGGAACCAGCGATCCCCTCGATCGAGTAAGAGGAACCGTAGCTTGCCGACTGCGCAGCAGCTGCAGGCATCACTGCGAGAGACATGGCACCAGCAACGGCGAGTGCGGTAACGGAAGTCGCAAAACGCTTCATAGTAATCCTTCGTATAAAAATTAGGGCCATCACTGGCGTGCCACAATGTCGCCCCAGCCATGCGTGAGCCGGTCACTCACTTAAGCAATATCATTGCGCACTTCAGCAACTTTGGAAACTTAAACCACTCTAGTCACTTACGTCACTTTCGTACCATTATCCACAATTGCCTGCTTATGGCATGTTTTTAAGGGCTGCCACCTACCCTAATGTAGGGGTAATTCCCATAAAGAAAATAGACTCCACTAGGGAAATTCCCAGTGAAGTCTACGAAAAAGCTATAACCGGATTTCTGGCAGCGGTGGCAGCGGCGGCGGAGGAGGAAGCACCGGTGGCGGTGGCAGCGGTGGCAACTCCGGTGGCGGTGGCAATGGCGGCAAGGCCGGTGGTGGCGGCGCCGGTGCAGGCGCGGGCGCGGGTGCGGGAGCAGGTGCCGGTACCGCTGGCGCCATTGGAGCCCGGGGTTGCGGCACAACACTCGACGTTGGAGTCGGTGTCGCTTCAGTTGTCGGCGTTGCTGTTGGGGTCGGCGTCTCGGTTTCCGTCGCAGGTGGCGTTGATAAGCCCGCCTCTTCCCCGCCAGTTATCCCCTCAAGCTGCCAACCAACAACAGCGTTCTTCACCGAGCTAGCAAGGGGGTTGGGTGGCTGAATACAGCTAATCGTGAGCAGTCGGCCCGGCATAGCCGCCGTTCCCCAGATCTCATCTTGTCCACTGAGCGTGTCCTTGCTCGGCGCATGGAAATCGGTTGCCCGATACACCAACCAGCGCTCCCCCGAGTTGGCGGTGCGCACGAACAGCTTCGCGCCTTCACTAATCGTGTGGCGGTCTTCCTTGCCGTCATAGAGGTTATTGAACACCGCCGGAACCCCAGCACCCGTATGCCCGGCGATTACGACGATGTCCTGAGAATTCGTACCTGGCAGCGTGTAGGGCCGATCATCAGCGGTATAAACGCAGGCGTTTCCCATGGATTCCGGATCGATGGCGCCATTTTTGACCCGGCAGGAATGCTCATCCACATTGGCCCGGATCCCCACATCGGGGATGACGATCTCGAGCGCCTGGCTCGGATCAATGCGCGGCAGATCCTGAGTCTGCACTGTCCCCGCGGTCACCGCCGCGGGCATCTCTGCCTCGCGTGAACACCCAGCTGCGAACATCAAAGACGCACACAGGGCCGCCGCCACGACCGCCTGTTTTCCCATCGCCAGTGACCTTTCTTCAAACGCTATATTTTGGGAATATTAACACCGCTTATCGACGCCCCGGTTGCGCCACACTCATCCCACTGGCGCAAACACCAAAACCCCGCCACTCAAGGAGCGACGAGGTCAGGTTTAACTAGCAGAACTAGACAGTCTTGCGACGCAGGATGAAGGCAGCACAACCTGCAATCGTCACAGCGAGCATAGCCAGGATGGCCATGGAGCCAGACTCCGAGCCGGTCTGGGCAAGCACGCCACGCTGCTGGGTAGCAGGAGCAGCTGGCTTAACGCCCTTCTGTGGTGCGTTAGGGTCAATGCCCTTCTGTGGTGCGTTAGGGTCAATACCCTTCTGTGGTGCGTTAGGGTCAATGCCCTTCTCTGGCGCAGCTGGCACCTCTGGAGCTGGAGCAGGGGCCGGAGCCTCAGGGGCTGGCTGCTGCTGGTCAGAAGAAGCGCCGGAAGACAGCAGTGCGGAGGAACCCAGTACTGACAGGCCAACGCCTGCAGCACTCAGGGCATCCTCGGCAGAGGAACCTTCATCAGGAGTAGGAGCATCAGTTACGGACAAAATACATACGGTTTCGCCGGCAGCTGCATTCTGCGCCGCTACGAGGGCCTGAACCTGGGCCAAGTTCGCAGCTCGCTCCTCAATTGGAAGAGCATTGTGAGCTTCAACAGCAGCCAGCACAGCAGCCGAGCACTCGCCATTTTCAGTGTTTTGTGCAACCACTACCTGAGCAGTCTGAGCATATGCAGGGTTAGCACCGAGAGCCATTGCGCCAGCGATTGCAATGGCGGAAGCAGACTTTACAAAGCGCTTCATAGGATTTTCTCCTCTAGTTCAACGGTGCCGACTTGTTTCAGCACCTCTCCCAGAACCTAACGTGCCAAACCACTTCACAACACCGGTACAACGACCAACTAAGTCACAACCTCGCTATGGTAGCTTTTTTGCTACTAAGAACTTGCCAGCTGGCAGCCATTAATTTCACACACAAAAGCAAATATTACAAAACCGCAACAACACCTCGAAAGGGGGTGAATATTGTGACGTTTGATGTCAGTTAAACATACTCCAGCCACTCCAACCACAAGAAAACCACCCAACGCGGCGTGGGAGCCGTGCTGGATGGTTCTTTAGGACTAAGCTATTTGCACTTTTGTGCAATCAGCTTATTCACAGTCGCCGGATCAGCCTTACCTCGGGTGGCTTTCATAACCGCACCAACGATGGCGCCGCCAGCCTTCGCATTGCCGCCCTTAATCTTCTCAACGATGTCAGGGTTCGCAGCAAGTGCCTCATCAACAGCCTTTTCGATGGCACCATCATCCTGCATGACCTCTAGGCCACGCTTCGCGACGACCTCATCGACATCGCCTTCGCCGGCGAGCACGCCGTCGATAGCCTGTCGGCCCAGCTTATTGGTGAGCTTGCCGTCCTTAATGAGCGCAACAACCCGAGCCACCTGCGCTGGCGTGATCGAAAGCTGCTCGAGCTCCACCTCGGCTTCTTTGGCCTTTTGTGCAAGATAAGAGACCCACCAGGAACGTGCTTCGTCAGCGGTTGTGCCCGCCTCCACGGTGTCAATGATCAGCTCAAGGGCACCCGCATTCACCAAGTCACGCATCTCGGCGTCGGAAAGCTGCCATTCCTTCTGAATACGAGCCTTACGCACCCATGGCAGTTCGGGCAGCGTGGCACGAATTTCCTCGACCCATTCCCGTGGTGCAATGACCGGTGGCAGATCCGGGTCGTTGAAGTAGCGATAGTCCTCCGCGGTCTCCTTCACGCGGCCGGAGGTCGTGGTCCCATCAGTTTCCTGGTAGTGACGAGTTTCCTGAATGATCGCCTCGCCGTTCTCGATGGCTGCTGCCTGACGCTGCATCTCGAAGCGGACAGCCTGCTCCACAGACTTCAAAGAGTTGATGTTCTTGGTCTCCGTGCGGGTACCGAACTCAGTCGTGCCGACTGGGCGCAAGGAAAGGTTCGAGTCCACACGCATCGAGCCCTGGTCCATGCGGGCATCAGAAACGCCCAAGGCCTTCACCAGGTCTCTTAGCGCGGAAACATAAGCGCGAGCTACCTCTGGGGCGCGTGCCCCAGCTCCCTCGATTGGCTTGGTGACGATCTCAATCAGCGGCACACCAGCACGGTTGCAATCGACCAAGGAGGAGGTAGCGCCATGAATACGGCCACTGGTGCCACCGAGGTGCGTGAGCTTTCCGGTGTCTTCTTCCATGTGTGCACGTTCGATTTCAATGCGCCAGGTTTCGCCATCATCCAACACCACGTCGAGGTAACCGTCATAGGCGATTGGCTCGTCATACTGGGAGATCTGGTAGTTCTTCGGCTGGTCTGGGTAGAAATAGTTCTTGCGGGCAAACCGGGAAGACTCTGCGATGGAGCAGTTCAGGGCGAGGCCAATCTTGATGGCCCATTCGACGCCCTTTTCATTTACCACTGGCAGCGCGCCCGGCAGTCCCAGCGAAACCGGATCCACGTTCGTGTTGGGCTCCGCACCAAAGTATGCGGAGCTGCCGGAGAACATCTTGGTTTCCGTCGCCAATTCGACGTGAACTTCCATGCCCATTACCGGGTCGAACTTCTCTAGGACCTCGTCAAAGTCCATCAGATCATAAGCCACTGCAGTCATGCAGAACAGTCTACTAAGAACTCAGCAGCCGGGGCGCTTGGGGCTGCAACTAGCCGAACAAAGCGCGTGCAGTTTCATAACGCCGGAGCGGAACCTTCTTCAACGTGCCCACTGCTTCCTCGAGATCGATGAGTTCAATGTGCTCACCGTGCAACGCCACACACTTGCCACGCTCGCCACGGTGGGCAGCGCGTGCGGCCTGAACGCCATAGCGCGTTGCCAATACCCGGTCAAAGGCGGTTGGGGTGCCACCTCGCTGGATGTGCCCCAGCACGGTCGTGCGGACGTCGTGACCAAGACGCTGGTTAATTTCGTCGGCGATCACTTGGCCGATGCCGTTAAAGGTCTTATGCCCATACTGATCCTCAGAGCCCTCATCGAAGTCCATCGTGCCTTCTTCCGGCAGCGCGCCTTCTGCAACGACGATAATGCCGTATTTTTCGCCCATCTGGAAGCGACGCTCCATTTGCTTAGCAATCGCCTCGATGTTGAAGGGCACCTCGGGGATCACGATGTGGTGCGCACCGCCGGCCATTCCGGCATGCAGCGCAATCCAGCCGACGTGGCGCCCCATGACCTCCACGATCATCACGCGGTTGTGGGATTCTGCCGTGGTGTGGAGACGATCGATGGCGTCGGTAGCCACTGCAACTGCGGTGTCGAAACCAAAAGTGTAGTCGGTGCCGTTGACGTCATTATCGATGGTCTTTGGCACACCAATCACAGGGATACCATTGTCCGACAGCCACTTGGCGCCCTTGAGTGTGCCTTCACCACCGATGGCGATCAACGCGTCCACGCCGGCATCTTCTAGGTTGGCTTTGATGGTATCCAGGCCGGCCATGAACTTGTCCGGATGTAACCGACCGGTGCCCAGTATGGTGCCGCCACGCAGCAGAATCTTGTCGATGTTGGCGTCGTCATACAACTGAACTCGGCGATCTTCCATGAGTCCGACCCAGCCGTCTTCATAGCCCACAACTGTAGAGCCAAACTCCGAAGAAGCAGTACGGACAATGCCGCGGATAACCGCGTTGAGGCCGGGGCAGTCGCCACCAGAGGTAAGAGTCGCAATTCGCATGAGCCCCATAGTAGTCAGCTCCCCCGCCGCTGTCTGGTTGAGTCCCTTAAGCCTTAAAGCGGGACACGCTCACAAAACCAAGGCTCAGCACCACCATGGGGACAATCATCGCCAATCCCATGGCATTTGCCACACTAGTGTGCTGCACAAACACCTGCATAGCAGCACCGATAGCTGCCGAGCCCACCACTGCGCCAACTTGCCGCGAGGTGTTGTACACCCCAGAAGCAGCCCCCAGCAGGGCGACGTCCATGTCTCGCATCGTAGTGGCAGCGTTCGGCGACCATACACAAGCATTCCCCAGCCCCAGCAGGGCGGAACCCGCTAACATCCACCCCACTGGCACCGAATCCCGCATGATCAGCACCAGGCTCAGCATCGACGCGACCATCAACCCGAACCCCAGCATCGACAGCACGCGCGGGTGCAAACGATCCGCCAGCCGTCCCACGATTGGGGCGAAGAAACCCGAAAGCAAGGCCATCGGAACCAGCATCAGACCTGCCCGCTCGGCAGACATTCCCCTGCCCTGTTGGAGATACATCATGATCGGCAGCATCGTTCCAGCCACCGCAAATCCCATGGTGAAGATGGAGAACGCACCGTGTGAAAAGTTCGAGTTGCTAAACAGCTGCAGTGGCACCAGCGGATGAGCCGCACGAGATTGCAGCCACACGAAGCCGAGCAGCAGCAAAAGACCCAGCACCAGCCCGAGCAGCAGCCACCACGCCCAGCCGAAATTCGGCCCCTCTTGCAGGGAGAACACCACAAGGAACATCGCAGGGATGATGGTGAGGACACTGAGGACGTCGATACGCGAGGCGGTGGCGTGCAAGTCAGGCACCCAAGCAAGCACCATCGCTATGCACAACACGCCCACGGGAACATTGAGGAAGAAGATCCACTGCCAGCCGACGGTGCCGACGATCAGACCGCCCAATACCGGACCGATCAGCGAGGCCAGGCCTGCCACCGCTCCCCATACTCCCATGGCTGCGCCGCGTTTCTCGCGCGGAAACACCCGGTTGATCACGCTCATTGACTGCGGGGTAAGCAAGGAGGCCCCTAGGCCCTGCACCAACCGCGCTAGGATGAGCAGCTCGATGGATGGAGCGAGGCCACAGGCCAAGGAGCTCACCGTAAATACAGCCATGCCGGCGACGTAAAGGTTTCGCTGCCCGAAGCGATCCCCGAGTCGGCCAGTCACCAGCAACGGAACGGCGTAGGCCAGCAGATAGATTGAGGTCACCCAGACCACACCGCCCAGTCCTGTGCCCAGTTCCTCCTGCAGCGCCGGCGTCGCGACGGCCACAATCGTCTGATCCAGCAGGATCATGAAGAAGCCGGTGCACAACGCTGCCAACGCTTTCCAGGCGCCCCGCAGCTCGGATTGAGTCTGGTTCATTCGTACTACTCTGCAGGCACTGGATCCTCCAGCGCAACATAGCGTGGCAGCACCTGCAGTCCGCGCAGCAGCGCCCACCCGCCGGCGAGTACCCACAGCGCCGCGATAACCGCTGCTACCTGGTAAATGCTCGCACGCGCGAGGAAGAGGGTCGCCAGCGAGAGGCCGATGGGTGCGGCGAACAAATTGATCGCGCTAAACAGGGAGAATGCCCGGCCGCGCACGCTTTCCGCGATATTCTCCGTCACCAACACCATCTGCAGCGGGCCGATGAGGCCGATCGATAGACCTCCCAGCACCATCCCGATCAGCACGGCAGCGGTGTGCTGGAGAAATCCGAGTCCCAGGAACCCACCGGTGATCAACAGCATGCTGGTGGTCCAGAGCCGGCGTCGATAAGCAGCGCCGACCACCGCAACCAGGCCGCCGCCCGCAATCATCCCTACCGCATAGGCCGACAGAGAAATGCCCAGTAGCGCCGGCTGAGCGACCTTCTGGAAGTGTGCTGGCAGGAGCACGCTGAGATAGGGGCTGATCAGTGCCGTGGAGACAAACATCACCACCACCAGCAACCGGACTGGGGCGCTACCGAGCACAGCGCGCCAGGCGCGGACCCCACTGAGCTGATCTGCTGTGGGGTCCGCGGAGCGAGCGCGCAGGCGCAGCATGGCGGTAAGAGCGGCCGCAAGCAAGGAGCATGCGGCAGTGATCCATAGCACGGCCTCGATCGGCAACACTTGCATCAGAAAGCCCGCGACCGCCGGACCGAGCAAGAACATCACGCCCATGACGGATTGGTTCGCGCCGGAAATCTTCTCCACGCTCATCCCAGAAGTGACAGAAACGTCCCCTACCAGCGCTGCGCGCGCCGCCATGCCGGGAACATCGCCAACGGCACCGAGAATGCCGATGGCGATAAACCACCACAGATCAAGACCTAAGGATTGGTCCACCATAATCAAGGCGATGACGGAGAGTCCGCTAATGATGTCCGAAATGATGCTCATCCGCTGTCGGCCCACGCTGTCAATCAGGTGCCCTCCCAGCACGGCAACTGCAATAGCAGGCAGGGCTATACATGTAGCCACCAATCCGGCGGCGGCGGGGTCCCCGGTGCGTTCGAGCACCAGCCACGGCCACACGATATTGGCCACGGCGTTACCGAACATGGAGGTACCGGCACTCGCCAGGTAAATGGCCACAGCTTGGTTGCCCTTTGCGCTCACAAAAATGAGACTACATTGGGGGCCATGGAATTCAAGACGAAGGACGCAACAGATGTCAACACTGCATCGATTATCGCCACCGGACTCATCGGCGGCTGGATCACCGCCCGCGAAACCGGCATCCGGCCTCTCGGTGGCGTGGTGCTCGCGGCCGCTGGAATCTGGGCAGGCCGCTCCTGGCTCGCCAAGCAGGGGCCAGTAACCACCGCTGCACTCACCGCCACCTACCTTGGGGCTTTCGGGGCATCCCATCCCCTAGCAAAGAAGATCGGCGCCTGGCCCGCCGTCCTACTGGTGACGACGGTAGCCTCAGGCGCCGCGTGCGTGCTCTCTGATATCCGCTAGAAGGTAGCAGTATCGATGACGAAGCGGAACTGGACGTCGCCAGCGACCACGCGGTCATAAGCCTTATCGACGTCCTGCACCGCGATCTTCTCGATCACCGCGCCAAACCCATGCTCCGCACAGAAATCGAGCATTTCCTGGGTCTCCCGGATGCCACCGATGT
Organism: Corynebacterium sp. H127; assembly: GCF_037482665.1. Lineage (NCBI taxonomy): Bacteria > Bacillati > Actinomycetota > Actinomycetes > Mycobacteriales > Corynebacteriaceae > Corynebacterium > Corynebacterium sp. H127. Next base: position 70,130 of record NZ_JBBHKY010000011.1, on the reverse strand, counting down.
TGGAGCCGGTGAGCACCTTGCTCCCCATGATCAGTGAACCGAAGCTCAGCGCTTGCTTCTCGGGAGGCAAGCCGACCACAGCCATCACGCCGCGTGGCTTGAGCAGTTTTAGATAAGCGTCGAGATCAATGTCAGCGCTAATCGTGTTCAGTATGAAGTCGAATTCGCCGCGGTGCTCCTGGAAGAAGCCCTCCTCGGTTGTGGCTAGAGTGCGCACCGCGCCGAGCTCCTTGGCCTTCTCGGCCTTCTTGAGGCTGCGGCTCAACACGGTCACTTCGGCGCCTTTTGCAGCGGCGATCTGCACGCCCATGTGGCCGAGGCCGCCGAGTCCCAAAACTGCCACCTGTTGCCCTGCTTCCACCTTCCAGGCGGCCAGCGGCGAATAGGTGGTAATGCCGGCGCACAGCAGTGGCGCGGCGACATCAAAGTCTAGTTCCTCCGGGATGCGGCATAGGAACCTCTCATTGACCACCACTTTCTGGGCATAGCCGCCCTGGGTGATGGTGCCATCGACGTCCTCGGAATTGTAGGTTCCCACGGCACCGTTTAGGCAGTTGTTCTCATAGCCTGCCTGGCATTGCTCGCACTTGCCACAGGAGTTGACCAGGCAGCCGACGCCAACCCGGTCGCCTACCTGCCACTTGCTAACCTTCTCGCCGACCTGGGACACCACGCCTGCGATCTCATGCCCCACAGTGAGCGGGAAGTGTGCCTCGCCCCACTCGTTGCGGATGGTATGGATATCGGAGTGGCAGATCCCGGCGGCTTTGATGTCGATCACGACGTCATCCTCGCGAGGATCACGGCGCTGAATCGTAGCTACCTGAAACGGCGCCTCAGGGCTGGTCTTCTGGAGGACTTTGGTCTCAATAGTCATGGGCGCCAGTGTAGGTTTTCACACTCCGAGCTGCATAAATGCATTTGTTTTCAATTGGCGTGTTGGCTTCAGCGCAAACACCGAACCACAAATGCCGAACTTCCCTGGTCATCGTTAATGAAAACGACTGACATCCAGGGAAGTTCGGCAAAAGGGGTTCACGCAAACCCCAAAACGCAACTACGCGCGCCCAGCCTCAAACGCTGCGCCAACTCGGTACAGACGGTCATCGGCAAAAGCTGGTGCCATGATCTGCAGGCCAGTCGGCAAACCAGTATCCGAAGCTAAACCGGCAGGCAGGGACATGCCACACAGTCCAGCGAGGTTCAGCGGCAGGGTACATAGGTCGAAGTTGTACATCGCCATCGGATCGGAGACCTTTTCGCCCAGTTTGAAGGCGGTGGTTGGCGTGGTTGGTGAAACCAGTACGTCGCACTTTTCGTAGGCCGCAGCAAAGTCCTGCGCAATCAGCGTACGCACGCGCTGTGCCTGGATGTAGTAGGCGTCGTAGTAACCCACAGAGAGCGCGTAGGTGCCCAGGATGATGCGGCGCTTAACCTCAGGACCAAAACCCTCCGCGCGGGAAAGTGCCATGACTTCGTCTGCGGAGCGGGTGCCGTCGTCGCCAACACGCAGGCCGTAACGCATGCCGTCGAAACGCGCGAGGTTTGAGGACACTTCGCACGGCAGGATCAGGTAGTAGGCGGCGAGGGCGTCGTCGAAGTGCGGGCAGTCCACTTCCACTACCTCTGCGCCCTGCTCTTGCAGCTGCTTGACGGCGGCGTGGAATTGCTCGAGCACGCCCGGCTGCCAGCCCTCACGGTCGAATTGCTTGACCACACCGATGCGTACGCCCTTGAGGTCGCCGTTAGCGCCTTCGCGGGCTGCTGCCGCCACAGGGGCGACTGCACGGTCAACGGAGGTGGCATCGAACTTGTCGTGGCCAGCGATGACCTCGTGCAATAGCGCGGTGTCAAGCACCGTACGGGCGGTGGGACCGGCCTGATCCAGGGAGGAGGCACAAGCTACTAGGCCGTAGCGAGACACGGTGCCGTAGGTCGGCTTTACACCAACGGTGTTGGTCAGTGCGGCTGGCTGGCGGATGGAGCCGCCAGTGTCGGTGCCGATGGCCAATGGAGCTTCGCCGGAGGCCAGCGCGGCGGAGGATCCACCACCGGAACCACCCGGGGTGCGCTCCAGATCCCACGGGTTCTTGGTGGGACCGTAAGCAGAGTTTTCGGTGGACGAGCCCATGGCGAATTCGTCCATGTTGGTCTTACCGAGGATCGGGATTCCCGCCTCGCGGATCTTACGAGTGACGGTAGCGTCATAAGGGCTGATGTAGCCATCGAGCATCTTGGAGGCACACGTGGTGGGCGCGTCGGTAGTGGTCAGCACGTCTTTTAGCGCCAGCGGCACACCAGCGAGTGCAGATTGCACCTCACCGGCTGCAATGCGCTTATCGACGTCCGCAGCCGCGGCCAACGCAGCATCTGCACCCACATGCAAGAACGCATGCAGTTCACCATCGACTGCCGAGATGCGATCCAGGTGTGCCTGGGTTACCTCAACCGAGGAGACCTCGCGGGAGTGGATCTTATCCGCGAGCTGTGCCGCGGTCATGGTGGTCAGCTCGGAGGATCCTTCGCCACCAACTAGGTATTTGCTCATGTTCTTTACTCCCCCAAAATCTGTGGCACGACGAATCGCTGCTCGGCTACGTCTGGCGCTTGGTCAAGGGCCTGCTCTGCAGTGAGCGTCTTTTCTACGACGTCGGCACGCATGGTGGTTTCGATGTCGTGTGGGTGGCTCATTGGCTGGACTCCCTCGGCAGCAACTTTGCCGACTGCACTGACGTTGGCGATGATGCCATCGATTTGAGCTGCGTACATGTCCAGCTCTTCATCACTCAGGGCGAGTCGAGAAAGTTTTGCCAGGTGAGCGACCTCTTCGCGCGAAATTTCAGGCACGAGCGTAACTCCATTCAATTGGGCTTTAGTACTGCATTAAACGCTACCCGAAAAGTGTAGCCGACCGGGGCTGCGGGCTACCCCAGAGGGCAACATGGAACATTTGATAAGTGACGAGCGTTATAGTTGTAAAGCTGTGTTATCTATCCGCGAAAGGCGGCATCAGAAATGTCCTACCTCATTCGTGTCATGATTCCTGACATGCCAGGTAGCCTCGGCAAGCTGGCTGATGCAATGGGAACCATGGGCGGCAATATCGAGTCCGTGGATGTCGTGGAGGCGAACGGTGACCTGGTCACCGATGACATCGTCGTTTCCCTGCCCGCAGGTACCCTCCCGGACAGCATCATCACCGCAGCCCAGGCAATTCCGGGCGTCCAGGTCGATTCGATTCGCCCCTTCTCTGGCCGGGTGGATCGACGTGGACAGATTGAGATGCTCGCGACGGTCTCGCAACACCAGCGCAAACGCAATCAGGCCATGGCAGACTTTGTGGACGTGCTGCCACGAACCATGACTTCCGGCTGGGCAATTGTGTTGGAAAACGCGGAGCGGATGTCCCGGATCGCGGCATCCAGCGCAGCACCAGAAGATGACGGCACCAACCCACCGCACGCTGACGTTGCTACTGCGCGCATCCTTCGCGAGGAGGAGGACTGGGTTCCCGAATCCTGGCGGATGCTCGATGCGTCGCTGTGCGCCGCGCCCATCGGAAAGACCGGCATGATGCTAGTAGTCGGTCGTCCCGGTGGCCCCGATTTCCTCGCCACTGAGGTTGAACAGGTCGGGATGCTGTGCAACATCGTAGGGTCGATCCTGAACTAGTCTGGGGAGCCGCTTTCCAGCAGCCGGGTGAATTCCGCCTCACTCAGGATTCTCAATCCTAGCTCGCGAGCCTTCGTTTCCTTGGAACCAGCGTTTTCCCCCACCACCACGAAGTCCGTTTTCTTGGACACCGAACCGGATGACTTCCCGCCACGACTGACGATGGCCTCTTTTGCGGAGTCTCGGGAGTAGTTGTCCAGCGCGCCGGTCACCACGATCGTGAGGCCGGCGAGTACCTGCTCCGGCAGCTCACTGATCTCGTCTGCCATGCTCACGCCCGCGGCCTCCCAGCGAGCGACGATGTTGCGATGCCAATCCAGCTCAAACCATTCCTGGAAGGACTGGGCGATGATCATCCCGACCCCCTCAGTGGTAGCCAGCTCCGCGACCGAAGCTGCGCGCAGATTCTCCATCGAGGTATAACGCTTGGCCAGGGCGCGCGCGGCAGTCGGACCCACGTGACGGATCGACAACGCAACGAGGACGCGCCACAGCTCCGTGTTCTTGGATTCCGCCAGGTTCTTCAGCAGCTTCTTTCCCGAGGCGTTCACCGCCCCAGCTTTGGTGGTGTACACGCTGGTCTTCTTCAGATCCTCCTCCGTGAGGTCGAAGAGGCCAGCTTCGTCGATAAGCACGCCGGAGCGGATCAGGTCGTGAGCCCCTTTCTCCCCCAGCGCCTCAATGTCAAAGGCACCGCGGCCTGCCAAGTACGTCAACCGCGCCCCGAGCTGGCCCGGGCAGGATTGAGTGTTGGGGCAGCGCCAGTCGGCGTCCCCTTCCTTGCTCGGCGCGAGCACCGCGTCACACTCGGGGCAGGTGCTTGGGAAGACGTACTCGGTCTCCGTGCCGTCCCGCTTCTCGACAATCGGCCCCAGCACCTCAGGAATGATTTCACCCGCTTTGCGGATCACCACCGTATCTCCGATCAGCACTCCCTTGCGTTTAACCTCGCTCGGATTATGCAGCGTGGCCATGGAGACCGTCGAACCAGCCACCAGAACCGGATCCATCACCGCAAAGGGAGTGACCCGACCGGTGCGACCGACACCGACCTGAATATCGAGCAACTTGGTGGTGACTTCCTCCGGCGGGTATTTGTAGGCAATTGCCCAGCGGGGCGCGCGGGCGGTAGCGCCGAGTGCGCGTTGAGAGGCCAGATCATCGACTTTGACGACCAACCCATCCATTTCATGGCTCGCGTCGTGCCGGTGCTCCGCCCAGTACTTCACTTTCTTCAGCACCTCGGCTGGAGAACTCACTGCCTCGGTGTAGTCAGATACCGGCAGCCCCCAGGCTTTAAGAGCAACGTAGGCGTCGTGCTGGCTCTCTGGGGTGAAGCCTTCGAGGGCGCCGATACCGTGACAGATCATGCGCAAGCGGCGCTTCTTCACATCTGCGGGATTCTTTTGGCGCAGGGAGCCGGCGGCCGCATTGCGAGGGTTGGCGAAGGGCTTGCCGCCTTCTTCAATGCGCTGCGCGTTCACATCCGAGAAGTCCGCCACAGCGATGAATACTTCGCCGCGCACCTCTAGGAGGTCAGGGATGGGATATTCCGATGTTTCAGTGAGTTGCGCCGGAATGTCCTCGATAACGCGGGCATTTTCCGTTACGTCTTCGCCGACTCTGCCGTCGCCACGCGTTGCGGCGCGCTCGAAGCGGCCCGCACGGTAGACGAGGTCGATGGAGAGGCCGTCGATTTTCAGCTCGGTGAGATAACGCTTGGCCGGGGTGCGCGCGAGCCAATCGGAGAGCTCGGCTTCGTCAAAAACGTTATCCAGGCTCATCATCCGCTCGAGATGCGCCACGTTTGCGAAGCTGCTACTCGCTGCGGCCGGGGCGCCTACCTCCATGGTTGGGGATTCTGGCACCGCCAGCTCAGGGTGCGCAGCCTCTAGTTGTTGCAGCTGCTGGAAGAGGGCGTCGAAGTCGGCGTCGGGAATTGCGGGCGTGTCGTTGTAGTACAGGTCGCGGTGCCGACGCACCTCGCCTGCAAGTTCGTCCCAGCGCCGCCGCAGTTCCGCATTATTCTCAGTCACGGCTGTCTATGATACTTCCGCTTCGAACGCTTGGGGGCACCCCATGTCCGGTGGCAACGTCTAAAGTCAACATCATGAACTCCTTTAGTCCACAGCGCATGCTCTCCTTTGACTTGGAAACCACCGCAGCCAACCCTTTCGAGGCGCGCATCGTGACCTCGGCTTTGGTCCGAATTGAGGGGAAAGAGGTCACCGCGCAGGAACACCTGGCGGATCCGGGCGTGGAAATTCCTGAGGGCGCGCAGCGCGTGCACGGCATCACCACGGAACACGCCCGCGAACATGGTCGACCTCACGAGGATGTACTCAGCGACACCATCGCTGCGATCGAGCAGGGTTGGTCGGATGGGCTGACGCTGATCGTTTTCAACGCTTCCTATGACCTCACCGTCTTGGGACAGCTACGTCCCGGTTTTGTGGTTAGCGGTCCCGTTTATGATCCTTATGTCATCGACAAAGTGAAGGACCCCTACCGCCGGGGCAAGCGCACCCTCACCGATTTGTGCCAGCTTTACGACGTCAAATTGGGCAACGCACACGAGGCCACCTCCGATGCGCTCGCAGCTGCTCGCATCGCGTGGAAACAGGTTCACCAGTGGCCTGAGCTTGGCACTCTGCCTTGGGAGGAACTCATGGAGTTCCAGGCCGTGGGCTATTACAAGGCTCAAGACAGCTTCAAACGCTATCTGGAAGGCAAGGGTGAGGACGCCAGTTCGGTGAACCTCTCCTGGCCCATGCAAAGCTAATCACCCACGTTCCAATTGATTAGCTTTACCTTTCCGTGCAGGCCAGTCCATATCATAACCTATTCCTATCCTGATTAAACACACCCAAAGGGTGAAACTCTTGCCGGGCCATGGGAAGGCGGGCATAATGGCTATCAAGTTCGAAGCACACACTTCGACTGGCACACAAAACACTAATCCAGGAGGATTTCACATGGCACTGATGACCATTGGCGATAAGTTCCCAGAGTTCAAGCTCACCGCACTCAAGGGTGGCGACCTCCACGAGGTCAACGCCGCACAGCCTGAGGATTACTTCGAAGAGGTTTCCCTCGATTCCTACCCCGGCAAGTGGAAGGTAATCTTCTTCTACCCGAAGGACTTCACCTTCGTGTGCCCAACCGAGATCGCTGCCTTTGGCAAGCTGGACGAAGAGTTCCAGGACCGCGACACCCAGGTCCTCGGCGGCTCCATCGATAACGAGTTCGCACACTTCAACTGGCGCGCAACCCACCCAGAACTCAAGACCGTTCCGTTCCCAATGTTCTCCGACATCAAGCACGAGCTCATCAAGGAACTCGGCGTCGAGAATGCCAACGGCGTTGCAGACCGCGCGACCTACATCGTTGACCCAGACGGCATCATCCAGTTTGTCTCCGTGACCCCAGATGCAGTCGGCCGCAACGTAGACGAGGTCCTCCGCGTCCTCGACGCACTGCAGTCCGAAGAGGTTTGCGCTTGCAACTGGCAGGCAAACGACCCAACCAAGAACATCGACAAGTTCGCCGAAGTACAGGAAGCCCTGAAGTAAGGTCTTCCCTTCTACCCCGCCTGCCCACCCGTTGGCGGCGGGGTTCACTTTTACCTAAAAGGAGTCAAATATGTCTATCGATAACCTGAAGAACGCCCTGCCCGAGTACGCCAAGGACCAGAAGCTGAACATCGGTTCCCTTGCCCGTTCCACCGAGCTGAACGAAGAACAGCTCTGGGGCGCACTCGTTGCGGCAGCTGCTGCAACCAAAAACGAGACCGTGATCTCCGAGATCGTCGATGAGGCCAAGGGACACCTGTCCGAAGCAGCCCTCGAGTCCGCTTTCGGCGCCGCTACCGTCATGGCAATGAACAATGTTGCGTACCGCTCCCGCCACATGCTGGGTGAGGATTACACCAACGTCAAAATGGGCCTGCGCATGAACATCATCTCCAACCCAGGCGTGGAGAAGGCCAACTTCGAACTGTGGTCCATCACCGTGTCCGCAATGAACGGCTGCGAGGCCTGCCTCGTTTCCCACGCCGAGACCGTGAAGGCTGAAGGCCTCACCAAGGAGCAGGTCTGGGAGGCCGTCAAGATCGGCGCCGTTGTCAACGCAGTGGCACAGGCAATCCAGATCCAGGACGCTCGCTAAGCACGGCCCTTACAGCTGAACCGCGTCACACTAGCTCCCCATTAGTTGGACTGAGAAATCAGAGTCTAACTGGTGGGGAGTTTTCTATGACCCGAGACCAAGGATTGGGACACCCCGCACACCAACTAAAGGTCCCCTGCATCGCGCGTCAGCATCTCCGACACCACCCGCGCAAAGCGCAGCGCAGCACCGGCATCAGCCAAGGTCAGCTTCTCGACGCCCACCGGATACACATCCACGTCAGCCAATAACTCGCGAGACAATGCGAGCTCATCCCACAGCCGTGCCAGTTCCACAGCCACTCCGCGTGGCCTTTCCCCCAGCTCATCGACGCGGGCCGGCGCGATGCCGAGTCCCACGCGCACCCCGTCGGAAACCATCATCCCGAAGCCGTCGAGGTTAGCCGAGCCAGAAATCAAGGTGCGATCCACTAGAATTTGCGGTGCGCGCAGCTGCCAGAGCGGATCTGAGAGCTGCAGGATGTCACAGTCAAGCAGCTCTGGCTCAGGCACGGCTGGGATAGTTTCCCACTGGGTGATGCCCGTTACTCCCCCAGAAGTAACCGCACCCAACAGTGGTTCGTCTGCCTGAACTAGCACCTCAGCACGGAAACGATTCCGTACGTCCGCGACGTGGTCCGCCAATCCGTGTGCCAACCCTTCGCGAATATCCCGCATCGCACCACGATCGGTTATCGCACGGTGCCCGTTAGGTAGCTCGAGCACCGCTCCAAGGGTCCATGGCCCCACCACCTGAACCTTCACGGTGTCAATCGAGGAGCCCCAAACCTCTTCACACGTATCTAGATCTGCTTCTAGCCGGTCCCACACGCGACGCGTTACCAGTTGCGGTCGGTTGACCAAGCGCCAGGAACGGGGACTTACGTCCACGTTGAACGGCAGCACACCGCAGGTGCGCCCAACCGCATCAGACCCGACCCCGCGCTGCGGCAATTGCGGGATAGCCAGCACCGAGCATTCACCAGCGATCACCTCCGCCGCTTCGCGCATGGAGGTGCCGGGCAGTGGACCTAGTGCGAAGTGCATGAGATTGTTCCCGATCCGAGCACAATGTCTCCGTCCGAGTCCGGCAGATACAGCACGGCTGCCTGTCCGCGCGCGACTCCTTGGAGTGGTTGATGCAGGGTGAGTTGCATGGAATCGGCGTCGATAAGCGCGGTGCATGGGACGACTTCCCCGTGCGCACGCACTTGAACCTGGCACTCGATCTCACCCGTCATCGCTGGGTGCAGCCTTTTAAGCCGGTCTGCGGTGATGCCCGTTACCGAAAGGTCCGCGCGCGAACCGACGGTCACTTCCCCGGTGGCGGCGTTGATGTCGGTGACATAGCGCGGTTTACCATCGGCAGCGGGCTGTTTGATGTCGAGGCCCTTGCGCTGGCCGATGGTGAACTCGTGGATGCCTTGGTGCTCTTTCAGCACATTGCCATCCAAATCCTTCACGAGTCCCGGGCGCATGCCGATGTGTTTGCCCAGGAAGGCCTGGGTGTTGCCATCGGGGATGAAGCAGATGTCGTAGGAATCCGGCTTCTTTGCCACCGAGAACCCGTGCCGAGCGGCTTCCTCCCTAATCAATGGCTTAGGGGTATCCCCAACCGGGAACATACAGTGGTCGAGCTCGTCGCGGGTGAGCACGCCGAGCACATAGGACTGGTCCTTTTGAGGGTCGTCGCCGCGGCGCAGGTGTCCGTCGATGATCTTGGCGTAGTGGCCGGTGGCGACGGCATCGAAGCCTAGTGCACGTGCGCGCTCTAGCAGTGCGCGGAACTTGATCTTCTCGTTGCAGCGCAGGCAGGGATTCGGGGTTTCGCCGGCTTCGTAAGACTGGACAAAGTCATCGATCACGTCTTCTTTAAAGCGGTCCGAAAAGTCCCATACATAAAACGGGATACCGAGCTTGTCACACACTCGGCGTGCATCGGCTGAATCCTCCAGTGAACAGCAGCCACGGGAGGATTCGCGCACTGCCTGCGGGTCGCGGGAGAGCGCCAGGTGCACGCCGACGACGTCGTGTCCAGCCTCCACCGCACGTGCAGCCGCCACTGCGCTATCGACGCCACCACTCATTGCTGCTAAAACTCGCATCGTTTCCCCTTTCAGGGCTCACAGCTTAGTCGCTGATTCCTCGCATGCTAAATGGACGGTCAGCGAGGTTCTCACTCGGGATCTGTAACTCTCCTAGCGCCGGCACGCTGCGCAGCCGGTGAGCGATTCCTCCTTGCTCTCCCTTCGTCATCTACCCACCACGGCACGCCACCGAACATATCCATGTGTCTTCGGATCTTGTTGTCATCGTTGCGCCTGTGATAATCCCGGCAGAGGAATCCTAGGTTTTCGATGGAGGTCGCTCCACCTCGATTCCAAGCGGTTACATGGTTTGCTTCACATCGACTGGCCGGAACGTCACAGCCTGGGTGGTGGCAGACGAGGTCTCGGGCAATCAAGCTCACCCTTTGGTGGAAGTTGGCGCATCGCTGTGCAGTGACAAGCGTTTTGATCGCTCCGTTGCGCTCGTGCACCACGATATAGTCGGTTATTCGATCGTCGCGCAGCATGTCAATATCGAAAAGGTTGAGATCAATGCCGGCATTTGTGGCGAACTTGGCGCGCCAGTCGAAGCCGTCGCCTTCAGTGATCGATACGACCAACGAAGCGTGCCCTGTAGCAATGCGACGATCCGAGGACACCCACTTCACCACCATGTCAAAGGCATCAAAGCTGCGCTGCGCAACTGTGCGGTGTTCCGCTTTCCCATTGTCATCTGCGCGATACGCCTGATCCAGCAGCGCCTGCAACAGCGCAGCTGTCGCTGCGGGCGCATAGCCGTTGAACAGGCATCCGCCATGTTCGTCTTGTTGGCGCATCGCGAAGCGCCGTTGGCGATGCGCCTCTCCAGGATCACACGCGAGCGCTTCATTTTCATCACGCACCAGCTGCTTGACATATTTGTATGTTGCTTGAGGTGTGGACTCCAACGCCGCTGCAGCACCCAGGTCATCGATCTCCTGCCTACGAGGCGAGCTGCCAGAAAGCTTCTCCAAGGCCGACAGGATGAGATCTTGATGCTCGACCGAAACACCTTCCGACCATAAATAGGAAGCCCTAAGCTCAAGCCTCCGCGCTGTGGGCCGGGATAGTCCGGCATCGACAAGCTCGTAGACTTCCCGGCCACGCGCCATCTCGGTTTCTAGGCGGGCGATTGATTCCTTTAGCGCTAAGAGTTCGCCAAAAGAATCGAAGCCTGTGCCGTCGATAAGCTCGCGCTCAATAGCTTTGTTAGCTGTAGCAATCATTTCCCCACCCCCGTAGTTCTACTCCCATTATAGCAGAACAAAAGTAGAACACAATAGCTAATTAGAACTAAACGCCAACGGACGCAAGCACGGAAGTCGCACATCCCTAAGCACAACTTTCCATTTTTCTGTATTTTTAGAATTATGGATTCTGAAGTTCATAAGAAGCTGCAGGAACTCGAGGAACGCCTCAACAAGCTGGAGCAGCAGAGTCCACCGACGTACGAAGGTGGCATCGTACAATTCAGTGGCGATGTCACGGTTGGCTCCCGGCACTTCGTGTACGAGTGGGCCCGCCCAGCGCAATTCTTGACCGATGAAATCTTTGACGATGCACTCGAGCGCATATCTGCCCTCGCCCATCCGATCCGACATACGATCCTGCGCCGCTTACTCGAAGGACCTGCTTCAGTTGCGGAATTGGTGACAGCCGGGCTGTCGTCGACAGGCACTGCCTACCATCACCTCGGCGCACTACAGTCGGCAGGTTGGGTTCGCAAACGCGACGGCCATTTCGAGGTTCCCCCAGCCCGCGTCGTGCCGCTCTTGACCATCGTCGCCTCCAGTGAGGACCACCGATGAAGAAGCTATTCGCCACACTGTGCGGCCTCATGGTCACCGCCGCACTGATCTTGCTGGGTCCGCACCGCGTCCAGCTTTCCGACGACCAAACCGGCGACGCCGAACTCGCCGCTTTCATCCATGACCACGCCCCGCAGGGAGCTCACAACGTCACCGGCTTCGTGATCGCCGGAGATAAGCCGACCTTCGCTGGCCTTGGTGCCGACGCGAACACGGAGATAGAGATCGGCTCCATCACCAAGACCTTTAATGCTGAACTGCTACGTCAGGCGGTAGCGCGAGGTGACGTCAGTCTAGACACCCGCGTCTCCGAGATCATTGATACGCAGGGCGCACCTATCGGCGAAGCCACCCTGGCATCCCTGGCAAATCATGAAGCTGGGCTCCCCCGCAACCCCGGACTCGACCCACTTGCTTCTATCACAGAACGCAACCCCTACCTCGACGTTTCTCGCCAAGACATCTTTGACATGGCGCTAGCGGCAAAGCTGAAGAATCAGGGCACCCAGACCTATTCCAATCTGGGCGCAGCCCTGCTGGGTCAGCTACTGGCCGAAAAGGCCGGAAAGCCCTGGGAAGAACTGGTCCGGGAGAGTATTTTCGTTCCACTGGAAATGACAGACAGTTACGTCGCAGTCCCAGGAACCGCCAGCGACGCCCCACAGGGATTCAACCAACGTGGTCGACTCACGGCGAACTGGGAGATGGACGGATACGCCCCCGCTGGCGCGATACGCTCCACACCAGCGGACATGGCCAAGTTCACCACTCACGTCATGACACACGGCGTGCCGGAGTACACCTGGAAACAGGAAGAGGAATACATCTCACACAACGGCGGCACCGGCGGCTTCCGCTCCATGTTGGTGTTCGATCCGGCTGGAAAGCAGGCTGCCTTCGTCAATACCGATTCCAGCGTGTGGGTCAATCAACTCGGAAAGGATATGTTGTCATGGAAGCCATAACCTCCTGGATCCTTGTACTATTGCTCGTCTTGTGGCTGGCTTGGGAGTTCTGGAAGACCCCGAAACGCAGTCCCGGTATGGCCATCGCAAATGCCCTGATAGTTGCCCTATGCTGCTGGATCCTATCCATGGGCAAGGTGAATTGGCTCACCACCGTCCCGGTTCAGCTGTGGTGGGCGATCGCGGTGACGGCCGGGGCGCTGGTGACATACTCAATGTGGCCCCGCAAGGCAGTGTAATTGCCGGATCTGCGCGCTAATCGACGTCAATAGTGCAGCTTCTAATGTTAGAACATGTCCACCAACCACTACCCCATTTTCCTGGCTTCTATAACGCCATAATAGCACTTGCGTTCTAATGTCACAATGGTATAATGAAAATATGGAACACGGGGGAATCGGGACACTAGCCAAGGTGCGGGAGCTGTTGCAGCTCGCCGTCGACTTTGGTGAAGATTTCCAGCACTTCCCCGAATTGCTCCACATCAAGGAGCTCATTGCGCGACTCGAAACAGACATGGTGGCTGGGCGCGAAAAGAACGATTTGGAACGTGCGGGAGCTTCCGCAGGCGAGGCCTTCCGCATTCACCGGCGCTCAGCCAATACGTGGTCGGCAGAAGTCCCCGTCGAGCATCAAGATTTGATCCTTTCCGCTTTGGAAAAGCTCTCCTCCGCATCAACTCGACGCGAGGAGATCTACGACCTCGCCGCCGACGCAGCCCGTGAGTCCTCCCCTAAATCCACACATGCCTACGCCAAAGAACTAGTCCGAGAAGAGAATTTTCGCCTGACACAAGACCCGCACGAGGCCTACCGTCAGCGACGCTTCCAACTCCGCGACCAAGACGAGCACGGCGGGTGTTCCTTCCATGGCTACGCCCCTGCAGCCCACGCTGCGCTTCTCAAGGCACTCATGGATGATGCGTGGCGCGTCGAACAAGCCACCGAGGATCGCCGCAAGGACGACAACCGCACTGTCACCCAACGACACGCAGACAACTTTTTCCAAGTCCTACGCTGGGCTTCGAATACCCGGCAAGACACCGCAGGCCACTGCTCCCTCACCATTGGCGTCACCGAAGAAGCCGAGTTCAACTGGCGCGCCAAGTTCGGTAGCAACGTCGGCATCGACCTCACCCTCTACGACCTTGCGCTTCTCGACGGCCACCGCATCAGCGACTACATCATCGTCCACGACCACCACGGCGCCGTGAAATCGATGGTTTCCGCCAGCAGATCAGCCACTTTCCACCAGCGTCTCGCAATGTTCTCCCGAGATGGCTGCTGCGTCTACCCTGGGTGCGATGCGCCACTCAGTCGCTGCGAATCGCACCACGTTATCCCCTGGTCGCGAGGCGGCCCCACGAGCATCGATAACTTGGCACCCCTGTGCTCGAAACACCACGGATGGAATGATGACAGCGCAGTTGAAGCCCACATCAAGATGATTCTGAACGAGGTTCCGATACACGTCGACGGCAGTGGGAACCGGCGAAGAAACAACAGCCCTAGGGCCAGGAGCTCCAATGCCCGGAGACTGGCCCACAGCAACTAGCCCTCGACCACCGGCAAATACACGCGCTCACCCGCGGCTGAAAACTCTGCGGATTTCTCTTTCATACCTGCTTCCAGCGCCTCAACGGTCTCCAAACCGTGCGCAGCTGCATAGTCCCGCACATCCTGCGAGATCCGCATCGAGCAGAACTTCGGCCCACACATCGAACAGAAATGTGCAGTCTTGGCAGGCTCAGCAGGCAAAGTCTCATCGTGATACTCCAAGGCAGTATCCGGATCCAACGCCAACGCAAACTGGTCATGCCAGCGGAACTCGAAGCGCGCCTTAGACAGGGCGTCGTCACGCTCCTGCGCACGCGGGTGCTGTTTGGCCAGATCGGCGGCGTGGGCAGCAATCTTGTAGGTGATCACGCCGACCTTGACATCATCCCGGTTCGGCAGTCCGAGGTGCTCCTTCGGGGTGACGTAGCACAGCATCGCGGTGCCCGCCTGTGCAATCATCGCCGCGCCGATCGCGGAGGTGATGTGGTCATAACCTGGCGCAATGTCGGTGGCCAGCGGGCCCAGCGTGTAGAAGGGCGCTCCGTGACACCAGTCCTCTTCCCACTCCACGTTGACGGGGATCTTGTGCATCGGCACGTGTCCGGGCCCCTCGATCATCACCTGCACGCCGCGCGAACGGGCGATCAAAGTGAGCTCGCCCAGGGTGCGCAATTCGGCCAGCTGGGCCTCATCGTTGGCATCTGCGATAGAGCCCGGACGCAGCCCATCGCCCAGCGAGAACGTGACATCGTAGGCCGCCAGGATGTCGCACAGTTCCGCAAAGTGGGTGTACAGGAAGGACTCACGATGCTCCTTGAGGCACCAGGCTGCCATGATCGAACCACCGCGGGAGACGATTCCGGTCACGCGATCGGCGGCCAGCGGTATATAGCGCAGCAGCACACCAGCATGGACGGTCATGTAGTCGACGCCCTGTTCGCATTGCTCAATGATGGTGTCGCGGTAGACCTCCCAGGAAAGACGCGTCGGGTCCCCGCCGACCTTCTCCAGCGCCTGGTAGATCGGCACGGTGCCCACCGGAACTGGGGAGTTGCGCAGGATCCATTCGCGGGTCTCGTGGATATCCTTACCCGTGGACAGGTCCATGATGGTGTCCGCACCCCAGCGGGTCGCCCACACCATCTTCTCCACCTCCTCGTCGATCGAAGAAGTCACAGCCGAGTTGCCGATGTTCGCGTTGATCTTCACCGCGAAGGCCTTGCCGATGATCATCGGCTCAATCTCCGGGTGATTCTTGTTCGCACAAATCACCGCGCGACCAGCCGCGACCTCATCCCGCACAAAGGAAGCCGGCATGCCCTCGCGCGCCGCACAGAACGCCATCTCAGGCGTGATGATTCCTGCGCGCGCCCACGCCAGCTGCGTTTGCACCTTCAGTTCTGGATGTTCCTCGGAAGCCGACACTGCCGATGCTCGAGACCAGGTCTCGCGAGTGCGCGGCAGCCCCTGCTCTAGGTCAATAGCGGGGTCATCCAGCGTGTATGGACCAGAGGTGTCATACACATCAAAGTGCTCACCGGTGGTCAAGTCGATCCGCCGAGCGGGGATCTGCAGCTCCGTGTCCCCGAAAGTGACCGAGGTGTACACCTTGTGGCTACGGTAGATAGGCCCAGTAGTAATCATAAAAAGAACTCCCTACGCCGGCATTATCCGGACAGGTTAGACGGTCGACGCTCCGTATC
The DNA here is from genome assembly GCF_037482665.1 of Corynebacterium sp. H127. NCBI lineage: Bacteria > Bacillati > Actinomycetota > Actinomycetes > Mycobacteriales > Corynebacteriaceae > Corynebacterium > Corynebacterium sp. H127. The sequence continues at coordinate 54,173 of NZ_JBBHKY010000011.1, read as the reverse complement.
ATGTTGCGTCCTCTCAGCGTGGAATCGGCCACACTCCCGTGGTGAAATGAGGTGCGTCTCTATAGTAGTTGTTCCGCCGAAACTATGTCGCGCCCCACAAGCCCCGACACCAAGGGCGCCCACGGCAGGCACAAGCGCGCAGCGTGCATCTTTTGGACGTCGCTAAGCAAATCCGGACTCCCCACCAACAGCTCCCCCGCACTGAGCAACCCCACGGAGGTCGCGAACGCGTAGGCGAAATCCACCTCGTGCGTCGAGATCACCACTGTCGTTCCCGCGGCGTTGAGTTCCAGCAGTGTCGCCAACAATCGCTCGCTGGCATAGGGGTCAAGCCCAGCGGTGGGCTCATCAAGGAGCAACACTCGTGGCTGCATCGCCAGCGCCCCCGCCAGTGCCACCTGCTTGCGCTGGCCATAGGAAAGCTGATGCGGCACCCGATCTGCCAGGTGCGAGATCTCACAGCGCTCGAGCGCGGCGGCCACCCGCTCCGACACCTGCGCTGTGGACAAGCCCAAATTCACTGGGCCATAAGAGACGTCGGCCGAGACCGAGGTAGCAAAGATCTGCTCGTCCGGCTCCTGCAACACCAGCTGCACGTTGCGTCGCATGTGGTCGCGCCCACGCCGCGAGTAATCCAGCTCGCTGCCGTCGAGAAGCACCCTGCCGGAATCCGGCCGCCAGGATCCGGCTAGTAGTTTAAGCAACGTCGACTTGCCGGAGCCGTTCGCGCCGAGGATCGCCAGGCGCTCGCCCTTAGCGACGTCCATAGTCACCCCACTCAGCACCGGCTCATCATGCGCGAAGTGTACGGCGTGGGTTTCTAATACAGACATATCAAGCTCATTCCGATCAGCGCGCCGATGACGCGGAACCAATTGACGGGGCGCGAAGTACTCAAGACGCTCATGGCTGCTGCGTCCGCACGCAATTCCAGGCCTTCTTGCAAGGCGCGGGCCCGGGTGAAAGACAAGACGAATAACGAGGCCGCTTGTGAAGCCACTGACCGCAGCCAGCGGCGCACGCTACTGTGCCCGAGCCGGGCGGCCTGTGCATCCCACATTGCGCGGGCGGTGAGGATCAACGTTCCGATCAGCCGGTAGGTCAGCGCTGTGACGTGGATCAGAGCTTCCGGAGCGTGGCAACGCCGCGCGAACATGAGGATTTCCGACATGGGCGTGGTCAACGCAAACAGCATGGTGATGGACATACCGACCACCGAACGCGCCAGCACCATGCCCGCATGCGTCAGGCCACCAGGAATCATCACCACCCCCGAGGTGGTGATCGCAAAGATGAGCGGCCCCAAGCCAACAGCGATAAAGGTGGCTGGGGCAGCAATCAACCCCGCATACAACCGCCAATTGACGCCTGCTATCGACGCCAACATGCAGGTCACCACGCCAATAATGGCTAGCTTGACCCCAGAGACAGAGATGGCGAGAAAGAGCAGCACAATGAGCAGGCTCTTCTCGCCAACATTGATGTGCGCCCACCGGCTGCGCGAGGCAGCGAGTTCCAGCGCGTTCATTTAGGCCGTTGCGGGGGCTTCACGCTGGCTACGGCCGCGGTAGACACCAAGCACATAGCCCACTACGCCCGCGCCGAGGCCAGCTTGCAATGCAAAGCGCCCTGCCTCGACCTCACCTGGTAGCTCCCCTGCAACAGACTCGAACCACGGCTCATAGCCCGGGTTATTTTCCGCAACCACGGTCTCGGCCCCCGCATCGGTGCCCGCGAATGGTTCTTCAGCAGCAGGGTCCCCCAAGTTGAAGAACATTGGGAACATGATCAGGATCGCAGCTGCGGCGATCAGCAGTAGATTCTTCATTTAAGCGTGCACCAGCTCTCGCTTCGGACCGGCAACTGGGATGCCGAGAACGGTCAATTCCTTCTTCGCAATCACTCGCAGGCTGCGGAAAATCAGTACCGTGACGATGCCTTCCACCACTGCAAGCGGAACCTGCGTTGGTGCATAGAGCGCGAGGAAGGTACCGGCAGCATTCCCGAAGCCCGCCGCATGGTGTGCACCCGCCAACTGCATTGCGGTCACGCAGTAGGTGGACAGGTTGCCAAGGAACGCGGCGCAGAAAATCGCGATTTCTGGGCTGCGCCCGCCGAAGGCCTTCCACACGCCATAAGCCACCCACGGGCCGACGATGGCCATGGAGAACACATTGGCGCCCAGCGTGGTCAGCCCACCATGGGCCAATAAAATCGCCTGGAACAGCAGGACAACGGCCCCTAGGAACGCCATGACCGGCGGTTTAAAGAGCACGGCACCAAGCCCGGTGCCGGTCGGGTGCGAGCTAGAACCCGTCACGGACGGGATTTTCAACGCGCTGAGCACAAAACTGAAGGCGCCTGCAGCACCGAGCAGCATGGCCGTTTCGGGACGGGTCTTGATTTGTTTATTCACTGCGTAGGCGCCGTGGATAACGAACGGCGCAGCGGCCACTCCCCACGCTACGCAATGCTCGACCGGGAGAAACCCCTCGGCAATATGCATGACACTTCTTCTTTCCAACCGGGGCCCGTCCATCTCGCGGGCCGCAATGAGTAGGCACGCCGCAATCGGTCTCCTGGCTTAGCTTCTGCGCTTAACGGCCTGCAGTCCTTCCCGCCCGAAAGCAGTGAACTCAGACCACGCCTAATACATGAAGCAATACAGTGGCGAGGACCGCTGCCGGATTCACACCGACATTCCCGTACATTGCAGCTAATACAGATTATCAGAAGGCCATGCCAGCTTTTCGGGCTTTGTCCACGACCCCGCCCAGATGCGCGAGCAAAAAATCCACGTCAGCTGCGGTTGTGGTGCGTCCCAGCGTAAATCGCAGCGCTCCGCGTGCGACGTCCTCAGCCACCCCCATCGCTAGCAGCACATGGCTCGCGCGGTTCACTCCGCTCGCACAAGCGGAACCTGTGGATGCTGCGATCCCCAACATGTCCAACAGCATAATGAGGCTGTCTCCCTCCGCACCAGGAAAGGACACATGGACGTGTCCGGGGAGGACCTGGCCACGGGAGTGCACTACTGCGCCGTCGATAAGCGCGATGCCGGCCTGCAGCCGCTCTCGCAGCTCAGTGAGCCGCGCCGTTTCCGCAGGAATTTCTGACACCGCCTCCGACAGGGCCGCCGCCGTGGCCACCGCACCCGCCACATCGACAGTGCCAGGGCGTATCCCGCGCTGCTGCCCGCCACCGAAGATGGTCGGTGCGGGACCGTTGCGCCGCGCCAGCAGGATACCGACGCCGCGCGGGCCACCGAACTTGTGCGCCGAACCGGCGAGAGTGGTGGCTCCTAGGTTCGCGAAAGACACCGGAACATGGCCCACGGCCTGCACCGCGTCCACATGAACCGGGGTATGCCCCGCTGCCGCCACTAACTCGGCAACCGGCTGGATAATCCCGGTTTCGTTGTTGGCCCACATGCAGGTTGCCAGCGCAGCCGGCGTAGCCAGCGCCTCGAAGGAGGACACTCGACCGTCCGTCAGCGGTAGCATCTCTACCTCAGCGTCGAGCGCCGCCACGGTTTCCAGGACCGCAGGATGCTCGATCTCCGTGGATACCACCCGCTGCAGCGGGGACTTGCGAAAGAGCCCTTGGATTGCCAGGTTGTCCGCCTCCGTGCCGGAGCCGGTGAAGATTACTTCGATCGGTTCGCAATCCAGCGCAGCTGCCACGGTTTCTCGCGCCTCAGCCAGCGCACGGTTCGCCGCGCGACCCGCTGCGTACTGGCCACCCGGGTTCAGCATGTCGGCGGCCGACAGCCATGCCGTGCGGGCGCTCTCCCGCATCGGGGAGGTCGCGGCATGATCGAAGTAGCGCATTAGCGCAGTTTAGCCAGCAGCTCAGGGACGATCTCTGCCGCATCTCCCACAACGCCCAAGTCCGCGATCTTAAAGATCGGGGCATCTTCGTCATTGTTGATCGCGATGATCTTGCGGGAGGTTTGCATGCCCGAGGTGTGCTGGATCGCACCGGAGATACCGACCGCGATGTAGAGGTCCGGCGAAACGGTGACACCGGTCTGGCCCACCTGGTATTGCGCCGGGTAGGCACCGTTGTCTACTGCGTCACGGGTAGCGCCGACGGCGCCGCCGAGAGCATCGGCAAGCGGCTCAACTAGCTCGCTGAATCCGCTATCTCCCACACCACGTCCGCCGGAAACGACGACCTTTGCGGAGCTCAGCTCCGGGCGGGAGCCCTGCACAGCCGGGGTGAAGGACAATACTGCGGCGTCCATCGCTCCCGCGGCGGGCAGCGCCATCGTGGTCTCGGTGGCGCTGCCCGCCGTCACCGGCGCGACAGCACCCGCGCGCACCGTGTAGATCGGGCTGTTGCCACCGACGGCTGCGGCGACCTCGTAAGAATCACCGAAGATGGACATGGTAGCCGTGCGGTCGGCATTGATACCGACGACATTGGTCAGCACACCCGAAGCTAGGCGGGCAGCTAGCCGACCCGCGATCTCATTGCCCACGCTATCGGCTGCCAGCACGATCGGGGCCGGAGTCTGCGCGGCAAGCATGGACAGCGCGTCCACGGCGGGCATGACCACGCGGCCCTCACCGGAGCAACGGATCACCGGTACCGGGTAAGGAGCGTCATCGAAAGCGACGACAGTGACATCGCCCAAGACTTGGGCGGCTGCGATGAGCTCGAGGGTGTGTTCACCTGATGCAAGTACGTACGTCATGGGTCAAATACTCCTAGATGAACTTTTCTTCGGAAAGGAACTGGTGGATGCGCTCGGCGCCGTCGGTATAGACCATCTCGCCGCCGTCGCGAGCCGGCCGTAGCGTGGCCGACGTGACTGCGGTAGAAGCATGCGCGAGGCCGACGTACTCCGGAGCGACGCCAATAGCGGCGAGGTCGAGCATCGAGATCTCGGCCTTCTTCGCAGCCATGATGCCCTTGAAATTCGGGAAGCGTGGCTTGTCCGTCTTTTCCGTCACCGAAATGAGGGCCGGCAGTGCCGCCTGCAGCTCATAGGACCCTTCCGGGGTTTCCTTGTGGCCGGTGACCGTAGCGTTGGCCACGGAAACCGAAGTGAGATTGGTCAGGGAAGGAAGCTGCCGGTACTCGGCGATGATGCCGGGGAGAGCCCCCATCGCGCCATCGGAGGAGGCATTACCTGCCACGATGAGCTGCACATCTGCGATGGTGTTGATCGCGCAGTTGAGCGCCCAAGCAGTGCCCAACACATCGGAGCCAGCCAGCGCCGGATCGGAGAGCAGGACGGCACGGTTAGCGCCCATTGCGAGTGCCTTACGCAGCGCTTCCTGCGCGCGCTCCGGACCAGCACTTAAGGCAACAACTTCAAAGCCAGGGTTGGCATCGCGGATGCGCAGTGCCTGTTCGACGGCGTACTCGTTGATCTCGTCGATGACTTCATCGACGCCCTCGCGGTGCATGGTGAAATCTGCATTCAAGGTCCGAACGGACCACGTGTCCGGTACGTTCTTCACTAGGACCACGATTGCGGGCATTATTCCTCCTGGTTGCTTAAAGGTTCAGCCCTCGATCATACAACTTCTGGCCTCGCAGATAAGAGCCACGCCCTGGCTGCCGATTCTGGTGACCACCACTGCCATTGCCTGCTTGCCCCGCAACCGCAGCTTCTTACGAAGTGCGTCCGGATCAACATCTACTCCGCGCACCAAAATCTCCAGGGCGCCGACGTCATAGGGTGCGAGCGCGCTCTTGAGCTTCTTCAGCGGTACCTGCTCCAGGATCTTAAAGCCGGTGTAGCCCGCCGGAATCCGGTCACCTGTGAGATAGGCGATCCGCTCGTCCAGCATCCACAGCCCTTCCCGCACTGCGAAGTGCCGTACCAACCCGGCGCGCACTACTGCCCCATCCGGGTCGATGAGATAGCTGCCGTGGGGCCCCGCAAGCTCCGTCTGCGTGGGCAGCAGGTCAGTGAGACGATCGATGCTCCCGCGAATCACCACCGCCTCGCGGCTGGCCCCCTCCGCGAGTTCCGGTGTGTAGAGGCATGCTTCTTTCACCCCGCCATTGACGCTGACTAGGGATACCAGCCCATCCCACTCGGAGAAATCAAGCCCGGGGGCGCATTTCACGGCCAGTGGTCCGTTATGAGCATCGAGGAGTGCTGGCAGCGGTGGCAGCAGGTCTGCTGGATTCGTGATCCGACGGCCGCCGGCCCGGCGCGCAGGATCAGCCACCACCACATCGGCCGTGATACAAGGCTGGAGTGCGTCCGCTTGGAAGAACGATGCCTCTGGCACATTGTGTTGTGCCATCACCAGGCGTGGCAGGGAAAGATCCGAACCGAAGTAGCGCAGCCCCGCAGCCATGCTTGCCACACCTTCGGTCCCGATGGAACAGGTCACGTCGTGCACTGTGCACTGACCGAGCACCCGACGAATACGCTCGAAACGCACTTCAGATACGGCCAGTGGCGTGGCCTGCTGGGAACTATCGCTATCCATCAGCCATGTGGCGGGGAGCTTGCCTTTGGAACGAGCGTCGAGCAGCTCGGCGACTGCGCGGCCGTACTCGCCGAAACGGGTCGTGAGCGTGGCGACGCGCTTGAGTGGATCCGTGGGCAACTCGAGGTCGGCGAACTGCCCAGTGTGCGCGACGAGGAATCGGGCTTCAGCGAGGGATATCAAAAGCGCTCCGGTAGGTCCCCGTAGCGGAAGAAGTCCTCGAACCAGGGATCATCTGGGTCACCGATGATCGGGGTCATGTCGACGTTGGTCAAAGAAGCTTCCAGTTCTGCGACGGTGTGAAATTCAGTGAGGGCCGTCAGCTGCGCCCAGGTCGGGATGACAAGGCGCACCAAGCCGGTCCGGAAACCAGTGAGGATGAGCGAAGGCAGGAACCAGCCCGTCGAGGAGGCCTCGCGGGTCGCGCCATCAGGCAGCTGTCCCATCGGTGTCTGCGCCACGAAGGAAAACGTGTCAAAGCGCGGATCGACGGGCCCCGGCCCTACCCAGCGGGCGAAAGGATACAACAAGTCTGTGGCAACGGTGAGCTCGTTGTCCGCCAGAAACTGTGTGAAAGACAGCTCGTGGTTCTCCAGCAGCGGCCGCGCGGCAGCGTACTGCACAGAATCCGAGACTAATTCTCCGGTGCGGTGGCGGGCCAGGAGGATCCCCGACTCTTCGAAGACCTCCCGTACTGCGGCCATCACCAGGCCATGCGCGATGTCAGCCTCGATGCCCAGGAGCTTGCCCCAGCGCTGTGCTTCCACGCCATCGACGGGCCCACCCTGGCCGAGGTCACGCTCGTCTAACCCACCGCCGGGAAAGACGGTGGTGTTCGGGAAGGTGGGCATCTCCGCCACACGTTCCTGTACGTATACCTCGAGGCCAAGAGGAGAATCGCGGACGAGGATCACTGTCGCTGCGAGCTTGGCGCCACGGATTCCTTTCATGAGCGCCAAGTCTAGCCTGCGCGGTGGCTGCCTTGTCCGCGAATCCGGCGGGCGAAGTAACGACCGTCGATCCTTTCGAGGTGGATGGCCTGGTGAAATGTTGTAGTCAGGTTTTCACTCGTCATCACGTCATCGATCAGGCCTTGGGCTACCACGGTGCCTTCGTCGAGAAGCAGCGCGTGGGTGAAGCCGAAGGGGATCTCCTCCACGTGGTGCGTGATCATGACGATCGCTGGGGCGTCCGCATCCAGGGCCAGCTCGCCCAGGTACCCCACCAGGTCCTCGCGACCGCCGAGGTCGAGGCCGGCGCCGGGTTCGTCGAGAAGCAACAGCTCGGGGTTGGTCATGAGGGCGCGGGCAATCAGGACGCGCTTGCGCTCACCTTCGGAGAGGGTGCCCCAGGTGCGCTTGGTCAGATGAACTGCGCCGACGCGCTCGAGGATTTCCATGGCCTGGTCGAAGTCCATCTGGTCATATTCCTCCCGCCAGCGCCCCAGGATCGCGTAGGCGGCGGAGACCACGAGGTCCTCCACCGTTTCCTCTTTCGGGATGCGGTTACCAAGCGCCGAGGAGGAGACACCGATCATGGTCCGCAAGTCACGCATGTCCGTCTTGCCTACCTGCTCCCCCATGATGCGGGCACTACCCCCGGACGGGTATTCCTCCGCGCCGGCGAGCCGCATGAGGGTGGTTTTTCCGGCACCGTTCGGTCCGATGATGACCCAGCGCTCATCCAGTTCTACCTGCCACGACAACGGACCGAGCAACGTGCGGTTATTGCGGACGAAGGTGACGTCGTCAAAGTCGATGATCAAGTCAGGGTTGTAATCACTCACCACACCATCATGGCAGCGAATTGCCGTCGCCGTGTGCGATCGTGGCCGAACACCTACTCTGGATCTAGTAATCCCCAAGTGGAAAGGACCTTAACATGACCGGACGACTCGGCCTCGATGACGTAAGACCACAGGTTTCGGGCGGCGCGCCTGCCAAGGCGGTTGTTGGTGAAGTTGTGCCCGTTTTCGCGATCGCCTGGCGCGAGGGCCACGACGCAATCTCGGCAACGCTCAACGTCAAAGGTCCGGATGACTCCGCCGTCGCGGCGAAGACGAGTCGCACCATCATGTCCCGCGGGGAGGACCCTGACCAGGTGCATGGCATCTTCGTCCCGGATGTGCCGGACATGTGGTCCGTGCGTGTCGACGTCTGGAGCGACCCAGTAGCCACCTGGCGTCATAACGTCACCGCCAAAATCGAGGCCGGCCAGAGCGCCGCTGAGCTTGCTAATGACATTGAAATCGGCGCACAGCTGTTTGACCGAGTCGCCTCCGGCGCACCTAAGGTCCACCGGGAAGCACTCCGCGCAGTCTCCGAATCCTTGCGTTCTAGCGGCGATCCCCGGGCCCGCGTGGCTCCTGCCTTTAGCCGTGAGGTCTCCGCGATCCTCAATATGTACCCGCTACGTGACCTGTTGACCCGGGGCCAGACCCTGTACGTGCAGGTGGATCGCCGTAAGGCGCTGGTGAGCTCCTGGTACGAGTTCTTCCCACGCTCTACTGGCGGCGTTGACGAATCCGGCACCCCAGTCCACGGCACCTTCGCCACCGCCGCTGCCGAGTTGGAGCGGGTTAAGCAGATGGGTTTTGACACCGTTTACTTCCCGCCGATTCACCCGATCGGTGAAGTCAACCGCAAGGGGCGCAATAACACGTTGACCCCAGGCCCGAAGGATGTTGGATCCCCCTGGGCAATCGGCTCCAAGGACGGCGGCCACGACGCCGTGCACCCTGCGCTCGGCACCCTCGCGGACTTTGACGCCCTGATGCAGCGCGCTAAGGAACTCGATCTGGAAATCGCGCTGGACCTGGCACTGCAGTGCGCCCCCGATCACCCGTGGGCAACAGCGCACCCAGAGTGGTTCACTGTGCTTCCCGACGGCACCATCGCTTACGCGGAGAACCCGCCCAAGAAGTACCAGGACATTTATCCGCTGAACTTTGACAACGATCCCAAAGGCATCTACGAAGAAATCCTGCGCGTGGTGCTGTTCTGGGTCGAGCACGGCGTAACCACCTTCCGTGTGGACAACCCCCACACCAAGCCAGCGAACTTCTGGGAGTGGCTCATCGCCCAGGTGCACGAGGATCACCCGGAGGTCATCTTCCTGGCGGAGGCATTCACCCGGAGGCCACGCCTCTACGGGCTAGCCAAGGCCGGATTCTCCCAGTCCTATACCTATTTCACGTGGCAGACCACGAAGCAGGAGCTCACGGAGTTCGGCGAAGAGATCGCCGGCATGGCGGACATCTCTCGCCCGAACCTGTTCGTGAACACCCCGGATATTCTGCACGCCTCGCTGCAGTACGGCGGTCGCGGCATGTTCGCTATCCGCGCGGTCCTCGCCGCCACCATGTCCCCACTCTGGGGCGTCTACTCCGGCTATGAGTTATTCGAGCACGAGGCCGTGAAGCCGGGCTCGGAGGAATACCTGGACTCCGAGAAGTATGAGCTGCGCCCGCGCGATTTCGCGGGTGCCCTCGAGCGGGGTGATTCCTTGGAGTCATTCATCACGATGCTCAACGGCATCCGCCGGGAGCAGCCTGCACTCCAACAGCTGCGCAGCATCCATTTCCACGAGACCAACAATGACCAGATCCTGGCCTATTCCAAGGCAGATGCCCTCACCGGCAATGTGGTACTAGTTGTGGTCAATTTGGACTCCTACAACGCCCAGTCCGGAATCCTGCGACTGGACTTGAACAAAATTGGCATGCCTGCATCTTTCGAAGTGGCAGATCAAATTACCGGGCGCACTTACACTTGGGGAGAGAGCAATTACGTCGAGCTCAAGCCGTGGGAAGATGTCGCGCATATCTTCGTGCTGCCGGAGGTCGTGGAAGAGCGTCGAGAAGCACTCGCTTGGCGCGAAGTAACCGAGTACAGGAGCTAAAATGACCGATCTGTCCCGTCTGTTGCACTGCCAGCATCACGACCCGCACTCCTACTACGGTCGCCACGGCGAAGTCATTCGCACCCGCCAGCTTGGCGCTAGCTCCGTCGTCGTCCTGTCCGGTGGCAGCCGCTACGAGATGAGCCCGCTTGGCGACGACATCTTCGAAGCCACCGTCCCCGCCGGCAATTACCAGCTGGAGGTCACCTGGCCGGAAGCAACCGTAGCCATCGAGGATCCCTACCGCTTCCTGCCCACGCTGGGAGAACTGGACATCCACCTGATCGCCGAGGGGCGCCACGAGCGCCTCTGGGACGTGCTCGGTTCGCATGTGTGCACCGTCGACGGTGTGAGTGGTACCAGCTTCGCGGTGTGGGCCCCGAACGCCATCGGCGTTGCTGTTGTCGGCGAGTTCAACGGCTGGAACGCCTCGCAGCACCCGATGCGTTCCTTGGGTTCCTCGGGCATCTGGGAGCTCTTCCTCCCCGGGGTTGGCGAGGGCACCGTCTACAAATACGCCATCCAAACCCCGGAAGGGCACCGTCGCGATAAGGCAGACCCGATGGCCCGCAAGGCAGAGATCCCCCCTGCTACCGGCTCCATCGTCACAGCCAGCTCCTACGAGTGGAAAGACGCCGAATGGCTGGCCACCCGTGAGGACGTCGCACAAAAGCCGATGAGCGTCTACGAAGTACACCTCGGCTCCTGGAAAGAAGGGCTGAGCTACGCCGATTTGGCGACCGAGCTGGTGGACTATGTCGCCGATCAAGGCTTCACCCACGTGGAGTTCATGCCCGTCGCCGAGCATCCCTTCGGCGGCTCCTGGGGCTACCAGGTGTCCGGTTACTACGCCCCCACCTCCCGCTGGGGCGAGCCGGATGAGCTGCGCGCGCTTATCGACGCCTTCCACGCTCGAGGCATCGGCGTCCTCGTCGACTGGGTCCCAGCACACTTCCCCAAAGACGACTGGGCACTGGCCCGCTTTGATGGCCGACCAGTCTACGAACACCCAGATTGGCGGCGCGGCGAGCAGAAGGACTGGGGCACCTATGTCTTCGACTTCGGTCGCCCCGAAGTCCGCAACTTCCTGGTTGCCAACGCCCTGTACTGGCTGGAGGAATTCCACTTCGACGGCCTACGTGTCGACGCAGTAGCCTCCATGCTCTACCTGGACTACTCCCGGGAGCCGGGTGAATGGGCCCCGAACCAATACGGTGGCCGCGAGAACCTCGAGGCAGTGCAGTTCCTGCAGGAAATGAACGCAACCGTGCACAAGCTCCACCACGGCGTACTCACCATCGCTGAGGAATCCACCTCTTGGCCAGGAGTCACCGCCCCCACCGATCACGGCGGCCTCGGTTTCTCCCTCAAGTGGAACATGGGCTGGATGAATGACACCCTGGAGTACTTCTCCAAGGACCCAATCCACCGCAGCCACCACCACGGCGACATCACCTTCTCGATGATCTACCAGTACAGCGAGAACTTCTGCCTGCCGATCTCCCATGACGAAGTTGTTCATGGCAAGGGCACCCTGTGGACCCGGATGCCAGGCGACACCTGGAACAAAGCCGCCGGCGTACGTACCCTCTTCGCCTACATGTGGGCGCACCCCGGCAAGCAGCTGCTCTTCCAGGGCCAGGAATTTGCCCAGTCCCGCGAGTGGACCGAGGAGCATTCCCTGGACTGGCACGAGTTCGACGGCTGGGAATCCGAATACCACCGCGGTATCCATCGGATGGTTCGTGACCTCAACCTCGTCTACACCGGCTCCCCAGCCCTGTACACGCAGGATAACGAGCAGTCCGGGTTCTCCTGGGTCAAATCCGACGATGCAACCAACAACATCCTGGCGTTCATGCGCTACGGCAACGACGGCCAGAAATACCTCTGCGTCTTCAACTTCGGCGGTGGCACCCACCCTAATTACAGCCTCGGTGTACCCGCAGGCGGCACCTGGACGCGCGTGATCAACACCGATGACGCGGTCTACGAAGGCGCAGGCAATGACTTGCCGCTCTCCGTCTGGGCGCACGACTCACACTGGGATGGCTATGAGCACTGCGTGACGCTGCATATCCCGGCCATGTCTGCGCAGTGGTACCGCTGGGACGGTTAGTCTGGCAGAGTTCTTAGGCCACTAAAGGTACGCTGTCTACTAGTTACTACCTGCGCTTTTCACGAGGGCGAGGGGCAATGACGCCCCCGCGAGGGCGCACAGCAATTACCCACATAATCATGGCTACGGACAGCACTACAGCGATCCCTGCCGTGGCTGGTGCGTATTCTTCGGGTCTCGGTCGGACTAATGCAACCCTGAGCACGCAAACAAAACAAAACACGAATGGCAGCGGCATTAGATCAGGCAATACCTGATCATGTCGTTCTTGCCACCACACAATTGCCAGGAACAGGTCTGCCGCTGCACAACTAGCAAGGCCCAGCCAAATCCCCTTCAACTGCATCAAAAAAGTTTGCTCGCCATTTTCGCCCGCGCGACCTTCACCCGTGGATCGCCAGCCTCGAACACCGCGAACAGTTCGATGAGACGCTTCTTCACGTCCTCGTTCGGAAGTAGCTGGATGAGACGCTCGAAAGCCTCCTCCACTGCGCCAACCGCGATCTGGGCGTCGGCAGCCGCCAGTTGCTTGTCTACATCCTTAGGATCGGCATCGGCAGCCAAGATTGGGTCGCCTTCCGCAGTCGCGAGTCGCGCCACCAGCTTCGCGTTGTCGAGCGCCGTCTTGGCTTCCTTGTTTGCGGGTTCCTTTTTCAGGATCTCCTCATAGGCCGCGATCGCGCCCTCAAAATCGCCTGCATCGAGCAGGCCAGCCGCCGCCACGAGACGGGGATCTTCTGGCTTCTCCTCACCCAAGCCCGGTAGTTTTCCGGCCACCGCATTGACCACCGCCGCGGTCCACTGTTGCAGGGCATCCAGCGGCTGACCGCCTTCAAAGTTGGCGAGCGGCCGGCCGTCGGCAAGCGCAATGACGCTGGGCAGGCCGGTGATGCCGAAGGCCTGCGCGATCTGCGGCGTGGTGTCGGCGTCGACATAGGCAAAGAGCCAGGTGCGGTTTGCTTGGGAGGCCAGGGTGCTCAGATTGTGCCGGAGTTCTTCGGATTCCGGGCTGCGGGAGGTTCCTACGAGGACAACCACCGGCACCTTCATTGACAACCCCAGGGTCGCTTCGAAATTCTCCTGCGTCAGGGTCGTGGTGGTGGCGACGTCCCCGCCGGCGGCTGCGGCCTTGGCATCAGCGCGTGCTTTCAGTTCTGCTAGATCAACTACGGCCATTATTGCTCCAATCGTTTCTCTACGGAGGCTACCTTCTGCTGCAGCTGTCCCGTGTAACCGGGCCGGATGTCCGCCTTGATTACGAGGGAGGCGCGCGGGCTCACTGCGAGCACCGCATCCGTCGCGCGCTTCACGACGCCCATAACCTCATCCCACTCCCCCTCAACCAGCGTAAACATCGCATTCGTCTCATTGGGGAGCCCGGACTCACGAACAATGCGCACGGCCTCCGCAACAGCGTCGGCCATGTCCGCGCTTTCATTGGTTACCGCAGGGGCAACTGAAAAGGCAATAATCATGAACCCCAGCATAGTGGGATAGCGCGAACTAGAATGGGATCATGTCTGATATTGCAAACATCGAAATCCCTCACGAGTACATCACCTGCCTCGACCACGTCGGCATTGCCGTCCCAGACTTCGACGCAGCGGTTGAGTTTTACCGTTCCGCATTCGGCTGGGTCAACCACCACGAAGAGGTCAACGAGGAGCAGGGCGTCCGCGAGGCAATGATCGGCCCTAAGGATATGACAGCGCGCGATGGCATGGTTCAGCTGCTCGCTCCGCTGAACGAAGAGTCCACCATCGCGAAGTTCATCGACAAGAAGGGCCCCGGCCTGCAGCAGATGTGTCTGCGTACCAACAACATGGATGCCCTTTGCGAGCACTTGCATGCCAACAATGTGCGTCTGCTCTACCCAGAGCCAAAGATCGGCACCGGCGGCGCGCGCATCAACTTCGTGCATCCTAAGGATGCTGGCGGCGTGCTACTGGAGATCACCGAGCCTAAGTAAACCTCGCCCAGCACGGCTTATGCCAGTGCCTGCGGTCGTCCTCCCGTCCGGGCTCCCACGCCACCACGTGGGCGATTCCGGGCGGGATATTTTGGTTGCACCCCGGGCAGATATAGAACTTAGTGGCCCGGGTTGCACCCATCTGCCGGACTAGATACTCCACGCCGTCGCGGTCGGTGGCGGATCTGGTACCCCAATAGGCCGCGCCGTCCCGGGGTAGTTCGCGCGGCGCCGGCCGGTTGTACTTGTTCCGGCGCGACATTAGAACAGACGCAGCTCGTTGGATTCAATGCCCCGCAAGTCCTGGTAGTCCAACACAACGCAACGGATACCGCGGTCTTCGGCCAGAGTACGCGCCTGGGGTTTGATCTCCTGTGCGGCAAAGACGCCATGCACGGGCCGCAGGAGCTCGTCGCGGTTGAGCAGCTCCAGGTAGCGGGTGAGCTGCTCCACGCCGTCGATACCGCCCCGACGTTTGATCTCCACAGCGACGGTCTCCCCGGACTCGTTGCGGCACAGAATGTCCACCGGACCGATGGCGGTTGGATATTCGCGGCGGATGAGCTTATAGCCCTCGCCTAGCGTGTTGATGTGCTCTGCCAGCAGCTCCTGCAAATGCGCCTCGACACCATCTTTTTCCAACCCTGGGTCGGTGCCGAGCTCGTGGGTGACATCGGCAATGATCTCACGGATCGTAATGCGCAGCTGCTCGCCCTTCTTGTTCTCAACGATCCACAGCTGCTCACCGGTGTTCGTGCCTTCGAGGTCCAGGACGGGCTGTTCGACGAGCGTACACGGGGGCGTCATCCAATTCAGTGGCTTGTAGGCGCGGTCGTCGGCATGCACACTCACGGAGCCATCGGCCTTCACCAACAGCAGGCGCGTGGCTTCAGGAAGGTGTGATTCGAGCCGACCAACGTAGTCTACGACGCACTGGGCGATCACTAGTCGCATTTATTTTTCTTTCCTCAAGTACTTTTGCGCGGTCTTAACATCCATCCGCTGCAAAGGCTGAGTAGGCGCGGATTCAATCCAGGCTAGCAAGGCCATCTCCGCATGTGGGTCAAGCGCCCATTCAAATTCGCCTTGGTTAGTCTTCAACGCAATAATCCGGCGGCTTGATTCCATGAATTTTTGTTCAAAGGCCGTCTGGTTACGACGGTCTTTCAACAAAAACCCACAGCGATCAAAGCTGATATCAGGATTGGGGCTGATGGAGCGGAGCTTGTAAAAGTCAAGTTTCTCGCCGTGATATTGAATCACTCCGTGTCGCCAACCTCGCGCATCCTGAGCGGGAACTCGGCGCATGAGGACCTGGGTGCCGGAATGGCGATGGTTGAGGAAGCGCCAAACAGCTAGACATGCCAGTAGGGCGATAAGCGCGATAAAAGTTAGCACGACAATATCCACTGAAACCTCCTCGTTATAAGGGCCTATTGTAGATCAACTTGCCCCGAAAACGACAACAGAGCCCACCGAGTGATCGGCGGGCTCTGTTGTTCTTAGAAGCCTTAGGCTTCCTGAGCGCGGCGAACCGCGCGTAGTTCTGCTTCAGCGCGTGCCTTTGAAGACTCATCCCCGGCAACAGACAGTGCAGACTCAGCGTCGGAGGAATTAACCTCTTCGGCCCAGATAGCGTAGTCAGCCAAGATGGTCACCTTGTCGGTACTAACCGAGAGGAAACCACCCTGGACGGCAGCAGTAAGCTTCTTGCCGTCCACGGGGCGGATGGTCACAACGCCATTTTCGACCAGCTGGCCGAACATTGGCTCGTGGCCTGGCAGCACGCCGATCTCACCTTCGGTCGTCTGAGCGGTAACGATGCTGGCTTGGCCAGACCACAATTTGCGCTCGACGGAAACCAATTCAACGGTGATATCAGCCATGGTTGCTGCCCCTTACTTCTCGGTGAGCTTCTTGTACGCAGCCTCGACGTCGTCCAAGCCACCCAGACCGTTGAAGGCCTGCTCTGGGTAGGTGTCGAACTCGCCGTTGCAGATGCGCTCGAAAGCATCGATGGTGTGCTCCAGAGGAACGTAGGAACCAGGGATACCGGTGAACTTCTCTGCGACGAAGAAGTTCTGGCCCAGGAAGCGCTCGAGGCGACGCGCGCGGGCAACGGTGATCTTGTCCTCTTCAGACAGCTCGTCCATACCAAGGATGGCGATGATGTCCTGGAGTTCCTTGTTCTTCTGCAGAATACGAATCACGCGCTGCGCGATTTCGTAGTGACGCTCGCCGACGATACCTGGCTCGAGGATACGAGAGGTAGAGGTCAGTGGGTTCACTGCAGGGTAGATACCCTTGGAAGCGATACCACGGTCAAGCTCGGTGGTGGCATCCAGGTGGGCGAAGGTGGTGGCTGGAGCTGGGTCGGTGTAGTCGTCGGCAGGCACGTAGACGGCCTGCAGAGACGTAATCGACTTACCCTTGGTGGAGGTAATGCGCTCCTGGAGAACACCCATCTCATCAGCCAAGGTTGGCTGGTAACCCACTGCAGACGGCATACGGCCGAGCAGCGTGGAAACCTCAGAACCAGCCTGGGTGAAGCGGAAGATGTTGTCGATGAAGAGCAGCACGTCCTGGTGCTGCACATCGCGGAAGTACTCCGCCATGGTCAGACCGGACAGCGCCACGCGCATACGGACTCCCGGTGGCTCGTCCATCTGGCCGAACACGAGTGCAGTGTCCTGGAGAACGCCCATCTCTTCCATTTCGAGGAAGAGGTCGGTGCCCTCACGGGTACGCTCGCCGACGCCTGCGAAAACGGAGGTACCGGAGAACTCGCGTGCAATACGGGTAATCATTTCCTGAATCAGGACGGTCTTACCCACACCTGCGCCGCCGAAAAGACCAATCTTGCCGCCCTTAACGTAAGGGGTCAGCAGGTCAATGACCTTAATGCCGGTCTCGAGGATCTCGGTCTTGCCTTCGAGCTGGTCGAATGGAGGTGGATCGCGGTGGATGCCCCAGCGCTCTACACCTTCACTGACTGAAGGATCATCGAGGCAGTCGCCGAGGGCGTTGAACACGTGGCCCTTAACGACGTCACCGACAGGCACAGAAATTGGCTTGCCAGAGTTCTTTACCTCAGTGCCGCGGACGAGGCCGTCGGTAGGTGCCATGGAGACGGCACGAACCAGGTTGTCGCCGAGGTGCTGTGCAACCTCGAGGGTAATGGTCTTTGCGACTGCTTCGAGGGTGACCTCAACAGTCAGTGCGTTGAACAGGGCCGGCAGCTCGCCACGCGGGAATTCCACGTCGACGACCGGACCGATGACACGCACGACACGGCCAGAGGCGTATGCGCCTGGCTGTGCGTTCTGCTCTACAAGAGCTGTAGTCATAATCTAGTCACTTTCTCCGCTTTCGGCGAGCGCACCGGCGCCACCGACGATCTCTGTGATTTCCTGGGTAATTTGAGCCTGACGTGCCTGGTTTGCCACGCGAGAGAGGTCATTTACCAACGCCGTAGCGTTGTCGGTTGCAGACTTCATTGCGTTGCGTCGCGACGCCGACTCGGAAGCAGAAGCCTCCAGAAGCATCGCAAACAGGCTGCGAGATACGTACTTTGGCAGCAATTCTGCCAAAAGGGTATCCGCGTCTGGCTCGAACTCGACATCAGAGTGGATCTCGCCTGGGTCGGCGAGGATGCCCTGCTCGAAGTCGAGCTCCTTGTCTTCGATCACTGGCTCAATTGGCAGCAGCTGATGAGCAACAGGCGTCTGCGTCAACATGGACACAAACTGCGTGTACACAACGTGTACCTGATCGAATCCCTGAATCGCTTCGCCTTCATCAGCGCTGAGACCCGGACGCCACTTTGCAGTGCCCTCCGAACCTGCGATGAAACCGTCAATCAGGTGGCGACGCAGGTCGTGCGTCTCCTTGTAGCCCGGATCCTGGGTGTAGCCGGTCCAAGCGCCTGCTACCTCCTGACCACGGAACTTGTAGTAGCCGACACCCTTGTTGCCGGATACGTAAATAACTGGCTCGTAGCCCTTCGCCTCAAGGAGAGCACGCAATTCGCGTGCCTTCTTGAAGACGTTGTAGTTGTAACCGCCGGCCATGCCGCGGTCACTGGTGACCACCAAAATGGCAGCGCGCTTACCGTTTGGTCGTTCGCGAAGCATTGGGTGATCCAGGCTGGAAGCAGCAAGCAGCTTTTCGGTAACCTTGCGGATCTCCTCTGCATACGGCTTAGCGGCCTCGACTCGTCCTTGAGCTTTGGTGATACGCGAAGTAGCGATCAGCTCTTGAGCCTTGGTGATCTTCTTCGTTGACTTGACCGACTTGATGCGGTCACGCAGTTCGCGAAGATTAGCCATGGTGTTACGCCTCCCTTCTCATGCTCGGTTGAACTTGTTGATTCATGTGATGAAACTACTTGTTCACCTTGCGGGAAACGGTCAGCTGCTCCTTGCCGAGGTCACCCTCGGACATTGGGTCAACCTCTGGCTCACCGATGACTGGGGAGCCCTCGGTGGTCACGAAGATGTGCTTGAAATCCTCGGTGCTCTGGATCAGAGTCTGCTTGGACTCGTCGGACAGTGCAGCGCCACCAGCGATCTGATCGTAGACACCTGCAGCGTTGGAGCGCAGGTAGTCATGCAGCTCTACCTCGAAGCGACGGACATCTTCGACGGGAACGTTATCGAAGTGGCCATCACCGGCGAGGAAGATGGAGACGATCTGGAACTCAACAGCCTGTGGAGAGTTCTCCGCCTGCTTGAGCAGCTCAACGAGACGCTGACCGCGCTGCAGCTGAGCCTTGGATGCAGCATCCAGGTCAGAAGCGAACGCAGCGAATGCCTCGAGATCGCGGTAGGCAGCGAGGTCCAGACGCAGGGAACCTGCGACCTTCTTCATGCCCTTGGTCTGAGCGGCGCCACCAACACGAGACACCGAAACACCAACGTTAATTGCTGGACGAACGCCCTGGTTGAACAGGTCGGACTCCAAGAAGACCTGGCCGTCAGTAATGGAGATGACGTTGGTCGGAATGAAGGCGGAAACGTCATTTGCCTTCGTCTCAATGATCGGCAGTGCCGTCATGGAGCCCTTGCCCATGTCGTCGGAAAGCTTTGCAGCACGCTCCAGCAGACGAGAGTGCAGGTAGAACACGTCGCCTGGGTATGCTTCTCGGCCTGGTGGGCGGCGCAGCAGCAGCGAAATCGCACGGTAGGCTTCTGCCTGCTTGGTCAGATCATCGTAAATGACCAGAACGTGCTTGCCCTGGTACATCCAGTGCTGGCCCAGTGCGGCACCTGCGAATGGTGCGAGCCACTTGAAGCCGGCGGAGTCAGATGCTGGAGCAGCCACGATGGTGGTGTACTCCAGAGCGCCATGATCTTCGAGGGTCTTGCGGACGGCGGCAATGGTCGAGCCCTTCTGACCGATGGCGACGTAGATGCAACGCACCTGCTTGTCGACATCGCCGGACTCCCAGTTTGCCTTCTGGTTCAGGATGGTATCGATGCAGACCGCGGTCTTGCCGGTCTTGCGGTCGCCAATGATCAGCTGACGCTGACCGCGACCGATTGGGGTCATTGCGTCGATTGCCTTGATACCAGTAGCCAGTGGCTCTTCGACCGGCTGGCGCTGCAGCACGGAAGGTGCCTGCAGTTCCAGGACGCGGTCTTCTTCCTTATCGATGGCGCCAAGGCCGTCGATAGGCAGACCCAGTGGGTTGATAACGCGGCCGAGGAATGCATCTCCGACCGGAATGGAAAGGACCTCGCCGGTCCGCTTTACTTCGTCGCCTTCGGTAAGAGTCTCGTAGTTACCCAAAATTACGACGCCGATGCGATCGGTGTCGAGGTTCTGTGCGACGCCAATAACGCCGTTTGGGAACTCGAGCAGCTCATTCGCCATAACAGACGGCAGACCAGAAACCTGGGCAATACCGTCAGCTGCCGAAATGACCACGCCGACCTCCTCACGGGAGGCCTCCGGGGAGTAGCTCGAGGTGTAGTTCGCAATCGCGCTACGGATCTCATCGGAGGAGATCGTCAGCTCCGCCATGTTCTTCCTGCTCTCGGTTGTTTCTTCCAGCAATTTATGTCTTCTAATAGTCGTGTTCTAAACAAAGCTCGTGCGGAGCTTCTCGAGCTTGCCCGAGGTGCTGCCGTCGATTACTTCATCGCCAACGCGGATGACCAGTCCACCGAGGAGGCTGGGATCAACCTCAGTGTGGATGCTCACCTCACGACCGTAAATGTGGCCCAATTTGACTGCCAGTGCATCGGTCTGGATCGCGTTCAAAGGTTCCGCAGACTGCACAACGGCTACTTCCTTGCCACGCAGACCAGCTGCGAGGGAAGCAAGAGCTGCCATGTCATCGATTGGGTTGTCCTCTGGGCGTCCGACTGCCTGCTTAGCCAGTGCCTCGGTGACGGCGGTTACCTTGCCGTAGAGGACGTTGGCCAGCAGCTCGCGCTTGCGATCAGCATTCGTGTTGCGGTCCCCCAGCAGCTGTGCAAGTTCGGTTTCATCCTTGAGGATGCGACCGAGGGAGAACAGTTCGTCCTCTACCCTGTCCAGCTGGCCCTGCTTCTCAGCAGAACGCAGTAGGGCGCGACGGCCCAGCTCAACGAGTCCGGTACGGAACTCGCGGGGAGTTGACCAGATCTGCTGTGCTGCTTCGAGGGCAAAATCCAGAGTCATCTGGGAAACTTTGCCACCGAATACAGCGCGCATCAGGCCAGTTCGCTGCTCGGCAGTGGCTGAAGAATCAGCCACAGCGACACGCAAGCCACGGTCGCCGTCGAGAACCTCGACGATGCTGAACAGCTCAGCACCGGTTTGGGAGGCAGCTGCGATCGCCTGATCAGAGTTGTTGATCCATTGATCAAGCGTCTGAGCAGTCTTCGTCAGTGCTTCGCGGCTAGCTGCGTGCATGTCGCCTACTTTCCGGCCGGAGCCACAGAATCGAGCTCGGACAGGAACTTATCAATCGTGCCGGAACGCTTAACGTTGTCGGACAGCTGCTCGCCGATGAGGCGCTCAGCCAGATTGATGGAGTTCTGACCCATCTCTTGGCGCAGTTCGGTGACAACCTGCTGGCGCTGAGCCTCAAGCTGCTTTTCACCGGATGCGATGATGCGGTTGCTCTCTTCCACGGCCTGTGCCTTCATTTCTGCAACGATCTGCTTGCCCTTTTCACGGGCTTCTTCGCGGATCTGTGCAGCTTCAGCGCGTGCCTCAGCGAGCTGTGCGTTGTACTTCTCAAGGGCAGCCTTGGCTTCAGCTTGAGCAGCCTCAGCGCGCTGGATACCACCCTTAATCCGGTCCTCACGCTCAGTCAGGACCTCCTGGAACTTCGGAAGAACGAGCTTCCAGAAGATGAACAGGACGACGACGAGCGGAACGAGGGACCAGACGATGTCGTAAGCCTTCGGCATCAGGAGTGGGTTGCCGGTCTCGAGTGGCAGTCCACCTCCCTCAGCGGCGAGGTAAGTGATGACGTTCGTCATAATCCTTGTGCTTTCTTTTTGCTATCGAGGTCTGTTCGATTAAACAAACAGGAAGCCGGCGACCAGGCCGATGAGGGCGAGTGCTTCAACGAATGCAATGCCCAGGAACATGGTGGTACGGAGCTGGCCGGCCATCTCAGGCTGACGTGCCATGCCCTCGAGTGCCTTGCCGACGAGGATGCCGATGCCGAGGCCTGGGCCGATGGTAGCGATGCCGTAGCCGATGGTTGCGAGGTTACCGGACATGCCAGCAGCGTCCTGAGCGAGGATCAGTTCGTTCATTGTGTCGTTCCCTTTCTGGGTGCTCCCCCGGTTGTCGGGTGAGCAAGTGATATTGATGATTTTCAGATTATGGAGCCGTTAAAGCTCCGTGGGGTCAGTGTTCGTCTGCGTGCAGCGATAGTTCGATGTAGACGGCTACCAGCAGGGCGAAGATGTACGCCTGCAGGAAGACGACCAAGAGCTCGAAGAACGTGAACGCAATCGCGGCAAAGATGGTCACGACGGACATCCCGGTCCAACCGTTGAACTGCCAGAAGAAGAAGTTAGTGGCAGAAAACAGCAAAACCAAGATGATGTGACCAGCCAGCATGTTTGCCAGAAGACGCAAGGTCAACGTGGCGGGTCGCATGATGAACGTCGAGAAGAACTCGATTGGCACCACCAAAACGTGAAGCAGTGGCGGCAGGTTAGGAATAACCACAGAAGACTTCAGGTACTTGAAGAAGCCATAGCGCTTAGCGCCGGCGTAAATGAAGACCACGTAGCCGAACAGCGCCAAAATCAGTGGCATACCAATGCGCACGTTTGGCGAAATGTTCAGTCCAGGAATGACTGTCGGCGCATTCATAAAGAGAACGAGGAAGAAGATGGTCGCAATTACCGGAAGGAACCGACGACCCTCTTTCTTTCCAAGGATGTCCTCAGCGATATGAATACGCACGAAGTCTAAACAGAGTTCTGCGAAGTTCTGCACACCAGAAGGGATGAGCTTCGGGCTGCGCATTGCGACAACAAAAAAGACCGCGAGGATGAGAGTCATCAGAAGACGAATCAACATCAAACGATCAAGTGCGAACCAGTTGTTAGCAAAACCAGTGAGCAGCATGCCCACTACGTCGCCATCATCGGTCACATGCCCCGGGAAAAGTTCATGGTCCAGATTAGGTGCGTGAAACTCACCCTTCATGGACAAAGTTGTAACGCTCAGCGTTCTCTCCCGTGTTCGGGCCGTTTCTTCTGCAAGAAACGGTGCGATGGAGGTCTAAAAATCTTGCTTGATCCACTTTGGACTCCGTCGCACATCATCAAAGTGAACCTGCGGGGAAACCCCATCAGTCGTTTCCCCGCGCACTGAGCTGCGGATTCTGATGGAGATTGCCCGTCTTGCAGACTATCAGGACTGATTGCGTTTTTCCCAAGTTGGGTGGGGGGTAGGAAAAAGCAATATACAGCACAAAAGCAAAATATAGCGTGACCGGGGAATTTCCACTTTGTAAGCTAGGTCACAAGGTTGAATAGGTGGGCTATTCGGGGGTACTCATCAGCCCCCTTAGTGAACATAAGTCACCTTAGAGGTAACAACTCCCCAGACTTCGCTACCCAGCACTACGATCAGCGCAACCACAACTGTGACAATGAAGGCGATCCGATCATAGAAGTGCATATCGCGCAGGAAGTACAGCGCGATCAGGAGCACCACGATTTTAAAAAGCCAGCTGCCCAGCACTACCGCACCCGTGGTGGCGGGGCTGGTATTTGAGGTAGCCAGCACGCTCAGCACGGTCAACAACATGAAGCCGCCACCTATCGACGCCCCGAGCACCACGCCCCATATCCCGGGCAAATCACGGAAGGCTCCCCACGCGGCCAGCGAAATAACGGTGGCTACTGCCAAGCCCAGCCACCCGAATTTGAGGGCGCGCAATAGCGGACGCCGATGGTCATCATACTCACTTTTCACAAGCAGCTACCCTACCTCACCGAGCTCTTCGCAACGGCAGGAGTGTCCAGCCGATAGCCAGCAGCACACCGATCGCAATGCCCACGATGGCCACCTGGGCCGGAAAAACCGTAAAGCCCACGGCGCCGAATGCAACCACTGAGACCCACCCGTAGAGCACAAGTACCACGTGTCGATGCGAATGCCCGAGGGCCAGCAGCCGGTGATGCAGGTGCATTTTATCCGCAGCGAAGGGCGACTTCCCCTGCGAGACACGACGCACGACTGCCAGGATCAGGTCCAAGGTAGGCACGAACACTGCAGCGACAACGACGATGAACGGGGAAAGCACGGCCACGATGTCAGCAGCGCCATACAAACTCATGTTGATCTTGCCCGAGGCGGAGGTAGCCGCCGCTGCGAGCAGCAGCCCGATCAGCATCGAACCGGAGTCCCCCATGAAGATGCGCGCCGGCTCAAAGTTGTGGGGCAAGAATCCCGCGCATACTCCCACCAACCCAGCAGCAATAATCGCTGGCGGATACGCGGACACGGTACCGCCCTGGTCATGCAGGACGGTGATGGCAAAGATAAGGATCGCCAGCCCCGCGATCATGCCAAGCCCGGCGGCGAGGCCATCAAGGCCGTCGACAAAGTTAATGGCGTTGATCAGCATCACCGTAAACAGCGTTGTCAAGACAGTTGACTGGACTTGGTCGAGTACTAGCGTGCTCCCCTCCCCGAAGGGCATATACAGCAGCGTCCAAGACAGGCCAAGCAAACTCATCACCACCGCGCCGGCGAGCTGTCCGATCAGCTTGGTGATGGCATCTAATTCAAACAGGTCATCCAGTACTCCAACGAGCACGATGACAAAGCCAGCCCACACCACTGCATCCATTTCTGGCGTGATTGGGCGAAAGCCTCTAGTAAGGGCGGGCAACTGATCCGCCAGAAACACTGCGGAGAGGAACCCGGAAAACATAGCGACACCACCCAGACGTGGCTTCGGAATCGTGTGGACGTCACGCTCGCGAATCGCCGCCATCCGGCCCCATCGGACTATCAGATAGCGGACGATGCCTGTGCTCAGGAAGGTCACCGCGGCGGCGACGATCAAGACCAAGGCTATTTCGCGCAGCGGTACCCCCACTGCTCCGGCTCCCATTTCAGCGCAGGCTTTCTGCCGTTACCCCTAGCACTTCCGCGATCTGCTGAGCTGAGATTGCTCCTTCGCGCAACAGCTTTGGTTGTTCTCCCGACAGGTCAATAATGGAGGATGGCTGGCCGACTGGGCATTCGCCACCGTCGAGGTAGACGTTGACCGCGTTGCCCAGCTGCTGCTTCGCCGCAATCGCGGTGGTCGGTGGAGTGTGTCCCGAGATATTTGCAGAGGACACCGCCATTGGACCAGTTTCGCGCAGCAACTCGATTGCCACCGGATGCAGTGGCATACGCAGCATCACGGTGCCACGGGTATCCCCCAAGTTCCAGCTCAACGAGGGAGCCTGCGGAACCACGATGGATAGTCCGCCCGGCCAAAAGGCCTCGACCAGCGTGCGCGCCTGGTCAGAGTAGGTGTGGACCAAGCCTTGGATCGTATCCCAAGAGCCGACCAACACCGGAACGGGCATATCAGGACCACGTTGTTTAGTCTGCAGCAAGGAAGCCACAGCGTTGTTGTCAAAGGCATCGCAGCCCAGGCCGTACAAGGTATCTGTTGGCAGGACCACAAGTCGACCGGAGCGAACCGCGTCGCTAGCAGCGCGCAGTCCGAGGGCGCGGGTGGCTGGGTCTTGGCAGTCGTAGACTCGACTCACTGTTGTACTCCTAAGACATTGTGGGTAATCAAACGATTAGCTTACTCGCAGATTTTCTCCGCGCTAACGTAACGGTCACGGCCAGCGAAGTCGCGGTGCGAAACGATGTTTCCGAAACAGCCCGCTTGTTCCAGCACCGCACGAACCTGCGCCGCCGTTGAGTCATCGTGTTCAATCCCGAGCGCTCCCCCGACCTTGAGTAGCCGTGCCAGCACCGGAAGCATCGCTTCGATGACATCCATTCCACTATCACCGCTGAACACGGCGTGGTGCGGATCCACCCGAACCTCGGGATCTACCTGCGTACTCTCTGGCACATAGGGTGGATTGCTCACCACGAGATCGCAACTGCCGCTTAGTTCGGTGAGCACGGTGGGCGAGGTGACATCGCCCAGCTCTAGCCGAACCTGCGGTGCTAGCGTCGCAATATTCCGCTGCGTCCAGGCTGCGGCCCGCGGGTCCAACTCGACAGCGGTGACCTCCGCATCCGGCAGCAGCGTGGCAAGGTAGAGCGCCAGCGCCCCGCTGCCGGTACAAAGATCAACCACACGCGGCTTATCGACGCCCCGAGCCCGCACCCACTGCACCGCCCACTCTCCCAGCAACTCCGTCTCCGGGCGTGGGACAAAAACCCCTGGCCCAACGGCCAATTCGAGATGCCCAAAAGGAGCTGTTCCTAGGAGATGCTGCAGCGGCACGCGCTGCGCGCGCCTGGCCACTAAGTCCGCAAACTTTTCAGGCAGGTTTTCCGTGTCATGCAGGATCAGATCCATTCGGGAGCACCCGAGGACATACGCGGCGAGGGTTTGGGCGTCGAAAAGCGGCGAAGCCACCCCGGCTGCAGCTAGGGTGGCGGTCGCTTGGCGGAGGCTAGCCAATTTACTCGGCTTCGAGCCTGGCCGCGCGATCTGCGGCTTGGAGAGCTACAAACAGATCGTCCATGTCACCGTTCAATACTGCGTCCAGGTTATTGGACTTGTAGTTGATGCGGTGGTCGGAGATGCGGTTTTCCGGCCAGTTGTAGGTACGGATGCGCTCAGAACGATCCATGGTGCGCACCTGCGCGGCGCGCCCCTCGGCGGCCTCCGCGTCGGCTGCTTCTTCCTGCATCTGCTGCAGGCGAGCGGCAAGCACCTGCATCGCGCGGGCCTTGTTCTGAATCTGAGAGCGTTCCTTCTGACAGGTCACTACCAGGCCCGTTGGCAGGTGCGTGATACGCACTGCGGAGTCAGTAGTGTTCACGCCCTGGCCGCCCTTACCGGAGGAACGGTAGACGTCGATACGCAGCTCCTTCTCGTCGATTTCCACGTCCTCAACCTCGTCGGGTTCTGGGTATACCAGCACACCGGCGGCGGAAGTTTGGATGCGGCCCTGCGACTCAGTGACTGGGACGCGCTGGACGCGGTGGACGCCACCTTCGAACTTGAAGACGCTCCACGCGCCGTCGCGGGAAGGCTGCTTCGACTTGATCGAAAGGGTGATGTCTTTAACACCGCCCAGATCAGATTCGGCCAGACCGAGGATTTCCGTGGCAAAGCCATGCTTCTCGGCGTACTTCTGGTACATCTTCAGCAAATCACCAGCGAACAGCGCGGCTTCTTCGCCACCAGCACCCGCCTTGATCTCCATGACGATATCTTCGGAGTCATGCGGATCGCGCGGCGCTAGCAGGTCGGTGAGCTTTTCCTCAAGCTCCAGCACCTGCGGTTCGAGGCGATCCACCTCTCCTTGAAAATCATGGTCCTCGTAGGCCAATTCCTTGGCTTCTGCGAGGTCCTCCTTAGCCTGAGTGAGCTCGCGGTAGACGTTGATGATCGGCTGCAACTCGGAGTAGCGCTTACCGGCCTTGCGCACCCGCGCAGAGTCGTTAGCGAACTCCGGGTCTTGCATTTGGGCCTCGAGGCCCTGGTATTCCGACAAAATATCGTCGACAACGGAAACTTCAGACATTAGGAGTATTCCTCTTCATTTCCTTGATCTGCAGCCATCGGCGCGGAAGAAGCAATTTGCATGAGGAACTCACCATTGGACTTGGTCTTCTTCAGCTGCTTAATCAGCAGGTCAATGGCCTGTTGATTATCAAGCGCGGAGAGGATGCGGCGCAGCTTGTGCATGATGCGAGCCTCTTCCGGAACCAGCAGCAGCTCGTCCTTACGGGTGCCGGATGGGTTCACGTCAACGGCTGGGAAGACGCGTCGCTCGGAGATCTTGCGATCCAGCTTGAGCTCGGCGTTACCGGTGCCCTTGAACTCTTCGAAGATCACGGTGTCACCAGCGGAGCCGGTCTCCACCATCGCGGTGGCGATGATGGTCAACGAACCGCCGTTTTCGATGTTGCGGGCAGCACCGAGGAAACGCTTCGGTGGGTACAGGGCGTTGGAGTCCACACCACCGGAAAGAATACGACCGGATGCTGGGGAGCTGTTGTTGTAGGCGCGGCCCAGGCGGGTGATGGAGTCAAGCAACACGACGACGTCCTGTCCCTGCTCCACGAGGCGCTTCGCACGCTCGATTGCCAGTTCAGCCACGGCAGTGTGCTCTCCTGGCGGGCGATCGAAGGTGGAGGCAATAACCTCGCCTTTCACGCTGCGCTGCATGTCGGTGACTTCTTCTGGTCGCTCGTCCACCAACACGACCATGAGGTAGCACTCTGGGTTGTTGGTAGCAATCGCATTGGCGATGTTCTGCAGAATCGTCGTCTTACCGGCCTTCGGCGGGGAGACAATCAGGGCGCGCTGGCCTTTACCGATCGGCATGATCAGGTCGATGACACGGGTGGTCAGGATCTTCTGATCCGTCTCCAGGCGCAGGCGCTGATTCGGGTACAGCGGCGTGAGCTTGGCAAAGTCTGGCCGGTTGCGAGCTTCCTCGACTGGCTTGCCGTTCACCGAGTCAACGCGGACGAGCGCATTGTACTTCTGGCGATTTCGGCCGCCACCATGATTATTAGGCTGGCCCTCACGTGGCATCTTGACCTGGCCGGTGATGGCGTCACCACGGCGCAGCCCGCACTTGCGGATCATCTGCTGGGTGACAAACACGTCGGCGGTGCCAGCCTGGTAGCCGGTGGTGCGGACGAATGCGACGTTGTTGTCCACGATGTCGAGGATGCCGCCCACAGGCTGAAGTACGTCGCCTTCGCGGATTTCGTCGTTGGTGTCGGTGTTGCGGTTGTCGCGGTCACCGCGGTCGCGGCGATTACGGCCCCGGTCACGGCGGTTGCGACGACCACGGCCACCCCGCTCGTTGCGGTCCTCTTCGCTGCGATCTCCACGGTCATTTCGCTCGTTGCGGTCACCACGGTCGCCACGGTCGCCACGCTCAGGGCGTTCAGAGCGCTCAGAGCGTTCCTGCTGCTCAGACTGCGAGTTCTTGGAGTTGTCGTTGTGGGATTCGCCCTTAGCAGAGTTCTGGTTGCCCCCCTGCTCGGAATCCTGAGCTGAGTTCTCGCTGCGGTTGTCCTCCCGCTGTGCGGAACGCGCCCGGTTGCGGCGAGCGCGGCGGGCGGCGGAACGAGACTCGTACTTGTTCTCGTTATTGTCCTGGCCACCGTTGTGCTCGCTCTCGGCGTGCTGAGGCTGTTCCGACTGAGGTGCAGTTTCCGCCGCGTTCTCTGCAGCGGGCTGCGTCTTCGTCACGCGACGACGGCGTGGTGCGCGTGCGCCCTCGCCGTCGTCAGCATTGCCAGCTTCGGGTTTCTCCGCTGCTGGTGCGGACTTGCCACCGGATTGAATGGCGGCGATGAGTTCCGACTTGCGCAGTCCGGAGATTCCTCGAATACCACGCTCTTCCGCGAGTTTGCGGAGTTCGGGCATACGGAGTGCGCCAAGGTTTTGGGAAGCGCCGTCGCTTTGTGCGGCGCTGTCTGGTTGAGTCACAGATATCCTTTCGTCGCTTCAAGGGTTCAATTAAGAGAACCGGAAGCTTCTGTGGAATTCATAGCGAGGTGCATTGCACCTATAACCGCAGGCCCGGGGAAGTCCCCACGATGCGTGCGAAAAATAAAACAAGAGTCACCGACCGCTAGAATTGCCGCCCAAGTTGGTTTCTTTGGGACCTACTGCGCTGAAGCTCTCGATGGCTTTAGATAGCTCTCGACCAGCTTCACGTCGGTTCACCAGCAAGTGTAGCGCATTGGTTTTCATTTTCTGACATCGACGCAACATCAACGCACCACTGGACTGATCATGTCAAGCCACTGCCATGCCCCCTGTCACACCGCTAGAGTGGTATTCATGCTGAGCACGATGTCGGATATGCCGCTGCTGGTTTCGCGTATTCTGGAATACGCGAGAACCGTTCACCGAGAAACCACGGTAACCACCTGGACCAGCGAGGGAGGCTCCGAGCAGACCTTCGCACATATCGGTGCCCGTGCATCCGCGCTCGCCCACGCACTGGAAAACACCTTAGGTATTGACGGGGACCAGCGGGTCGGAACCTTGCTCAATAACCGTGTCGAACACCTTGAAGTGATGTTCGCCACAATGTGTAAGGGTGCCGTGTTCACTCCGCTCAATAAGCAGCTGATGGGCGATCAGATCCAGCACATCATCAATCACTCCGAGATGGAAGTGGTCTTCGTCGAGCCGCAGCTCGCCCCCTTGCTGTGGCCGCTGCTCCCCAACTGCCCCAAGGTGCGCGCCGTGGTGTTTACCGGATTGACGCCGGTGGATACTTCGGAAGCCCCCGAGCGCATCGCTACTTTTTCGCTTGAGGCGCTTATCGACGGCCTCCCCAGCACCTACGAGTGGCCGGAGCTCGACGAGCGCACCGCTGGCGCCATTTGCTATTCCACCGGCACCACGGGCGCGCCGAAAGCGGTGGCGTATTCGCACCGCTCGATGTATTTGCAGACGATGAGCCTGCGCACGATGGACTCGATGGGCATTGCTTATGGCGATCCTTTCCTCTGCTGTATCCCGATCTATCACGTCCTGAGCTGGGGCGTTCCGATGGCCGCCTTCATGTCGGGCACTCCCCTGGTCTTCCCCGGCGCGGAAACCAGCTCTGAGGGCCTGGCGGAGATCATCGCGCAAACCCACCCACGCGTGGCCCACGGTGTGCCAACGATCTGGATTTCCCTGATGGTCCACTATCTGAACAACCCGCCGGAGCGCATGAGTCTGCAGGAGATCTTCGTCGGTGGCTCCCCGGTCCCGCCGGTGCTGATCAAACTGTGGGAAGAACGCTATGGCGTGGATATTGTCCACGTGTGGGGTATGACGGAGACCTCGACGGTTGCAACCGTCGCCCGACCACCACGTGGTGTTTCTGGCGCGCAGCGCTGGCAGTACCGAGTCAGCCAGGGTCGCTTCCCTGCCTCAGTGCAGTACCGGGTGGTCAACGACGGCCAGGTAGTGGCATCCTCGGACCGCAACCAAGGCGAGATTCAAGTCAAAGGCCCCTGGGTTACGGCGAGCTACTACCATTCGGTGGCTGAGGACGATCAGGGTCCAGCGGCAGTGTTTCGCAATGAGCCGGTAGAGGACGCTCCGGAACAGTTCACTGCGGATGGTTGGCTGCGTACCGGCGATGTCGGCTCAGTGACTCAGGATGGATTCCTGACCGTGGAGGATCGTGCCCGCGACGTGATTCGCTCGGGTGGCGAGTGGATCTACTCGGTGCAGCTAGAGAACATGGTGATGGAGCACCCGGACGTGGTGGAATCCGCCGTTATCGGCTTTCCCGATGATAAGTGGGGTCAGCGCCCCTTGGCAGTCACCGTGCTACATCAGGGCATCGAGCCGAATAAGGCCACTGCCGAAGCCCTGCGCGATAGTTTGCGGGACCGGTTACCACGGTGGATGCTTCCGGAGTACTGGGCGTTCGTGGATAGCATCGACAAGACTTCGGTGAACAAGTTTGACAAGAAGGATCTGCGACAGCACCTCGCCAACGGCGAATACCACGTGATTAAGCTGACGGGCCCAGGCGAGTCCAAACCTGAATAGTGAACACCTTTAACCAGCGCTGAAGGCCTGGGCATGCCTATACTATTGCGGTGAAGAAACTGTTGGCTTCAGGTGTGGAGTCCTTGGTGATTCCGGTTCGGGCCCTCACGTTGCTCTTGAGGCATTTCCCGGCGCTGTTCGTAGTGCTTTGTCTCGCATTTGCGGTACGTGCGGCAACTTTGTGGCTAGCTGTCGTGGTCTCCGACCATTCTCCGTTATTGGCGCACTTGATCCTGCCGCTAGCTCCTTTGGCGGTGATGGCTGGTCTCATCGTCGCCTTGTGGATCATGCAGCCGAGCCTGCCTTTCCTGTCCACCGCGGTGAAGTCTCCGGGCGCCAGCAAACTCACTAAGACTCGCTTGCTCACCATCGGTGGGCTACTCGTCCCGTTTCTCACCGTTTATGCTTCCAACGGTCTGTTGAAGGAAGATACCCGGGCGTTTGTCTACGATGCGACGCTGGACGAGGCCGTCAACACTTTTAGCACCACCGACTACGGCCGCATGCTTATCGACGACACCGTTTCCGTCCTCGCACTCATCATTGTGGTCCTTTTAGCCCGCAAACTGATCGGCTTCTTCGCCCTTGGCGAGCGCAATTTCGGCTTCGCTACCCTATCCGCCTATTTAGAAGCCTTGTGGATGGTGTCCTTGTCCGCGACGTTGGCGATCAAATTCATGGAGATCAAGCAGTGGCTATACACCCGCGAAGTGATCGCACCCGCTTACCACAATGCCCTGGAGCTCAAAGCTCTTCTCATTGCGAAAGCTGGATTGCTAGGCAAACTATACCTAGGCGCGGGCATGGTGATCGCCAAGCTTGATGACGTCATCGTTGTCCCCTTGGCGTGGCTGACGCTGGGCGCAGTGCTCTTCGGAACCACCCTGG
Organism: Corynebacterium sp. H127; assembly: GCF_037482665.1. NCBI lineage: Bacteria > Bacillati > Actinomycetota > Actinomycetes > Mycobacteriales > Corynebacteriaceae > Corynebacterium > Corynebacterium sp. H127. The sequence goes on along the minus strand of NZ_JBBHKY010000011.1, from coordinate 21,648 downwards.
TGCCCACGGCTACCACCAACCAGGCCACCGCAGCAACGAGTAGCAAACATGTCAAGAAGTCACCGCGCTGGTCGTCGCTAAGCACGGCAACACGCACCCAGGCACAATCCCTGCTCGATACCGCCGCGCAGCCCATCTGGGGTCCGATCAAGTTGTCCTGGGAAGGGCTGAAGAAACTGGCGGTGGCCGGGCTGGTGCCGATGATCGTATTCTGCCTGATCTTCATGCTGTGTTCTGTGGCCGAATTGGGCATTGTGTTCGCAGGGCGAGCACTAATTGGGCCGCGAGAGATGCTGGTCTACGCCACGTTACAACCCTACGTACTCGTTGTGGCGCGAGTTGGCTACTTCATGGTCGCATTGCCGCTGCTAGCTGCAGCATTGGACCGTTATCTTCAGCATTCCTACGCCGAGGATGCTTCAGCCGCTGCGGAGGAAGAAATCACCGCTACCACGGCGACTTAGACAAGGTCGTGCCCCCGTTCTGGCAGCTCTAGGTCAATACGGAACGGTGGTTCCCAACCGATGTGCACACTGTCCGGGGTGACTCCTGGAGGCAGGGCAAACACGATCACTTTGTTCCATTCCTCCGGTCGCATCGCTGCGGGGTCCACAGTGGGGTTTGGCTCGAACATAGATGGCGCATTTGGCCCGGGTGTTTTCGGAGGGACGCAAGCGAAGTTGCTATCAAAGTTTTGATCGAATTTTTTGTCCCCGATCAACGCGGAATAGTTGCCGTATTCCACACCGGCAGTGTCCTTGAGCCAGGTTCGACAATAGGACAGCGTTGTCTCTGGAGCTGCCTTCCACTTCAGGGCCACGGCCCAGAGCTCTACATCGGCCGTCGGCTGGAAATCTGGGATCTGCCCTGGCGCTAGTTTTTGCAGCGCGAATGCCTCCACCGATGCAGCACGCCGGAACGTGTACTCCTCGGTGACAAATTCCCGGTCAAACGAGGTTGTCTCTCCGACGGGGACGGCGAGGGCATCCGTGAAGTGATTCGGTTGGTAAATGTGCACAAATCTGAATGATGATGCCACAATGAGCACTGCCGCGGCGGGAATTGCCGCAAGGCACCACCATTTGTTTCGGCGCAGCCAGGAGCGCTCATCTTTCCCGGCTTGGGTCTTGATTCGCTCGAGCTCTTGGTCTACGGCTTGTTCGACTTCCCAGCGCTGGGCGTCGCTAAGCTCCTGCTCAGCCATTGCTTCCTCCAGTGATTTCCAGTGGCCGGACGATCACGGGCGCGCCAGCTTCGGTCCAACCCGGGGCGAATCTTAACTGCGACCCTGCGACGGCATCCTTGGCAACCTCGAACTCCACCGTGCACGTTCCTGGCACTCCGGTTTGACTGGAGCTACAGCGCGGGATCTGGAGGGACCGCACCTTGCGCTTCTTTCCGTCAATCATCCCGACCATCGGAGCGGCTTCATACTCGGATCGAGTGAACTCGAAGGTCACAGCAACGAATGTCTCTGTGGTGTGGTACCCATCGACACTGTCGCTCAGCCGCGCCTCCACTGTGCCCAGCGTCCCGAATCGGGGTGCGCTGGTCTCATATTCGAAGGGGCGGTTGTAGACAGCTTCCGCTTGTGGCATCTTCTCCCGAACCGCAGTGCCAATGATTACTGCGAGCAGCACCAGCACTGCCAGACTGATTTTCTGCTTCACCGCACAGTCACCTGCGCTACCGGAGTGGGGTCCAGCCACTGCATCGAGCCGTCTAAGGAGGAGGCACGCCAGATGAGTGAATTAATGACCAGGGTTTTCTCACCCGGAGAATCGGGCCACACTCCCACAATTTCGGTAGTAACACCCGGCGACAACGTCAACACGCTCCGCGGAAATGGGTCCGCTGCTCTTTCGAAGGTCGGATAGCCTTCCACGCCTTCCAAGGTGAAAGCATTGTTCAGGTCCCAACTGCCGTTCATCGGTTGCCCACCGGTGATGGTAATTCGCATGGGGACCTCGATCTTTCCGTCCACGGAGCGCGACCTGCCCACCTGGACGCGATATGCCTTGGCATCGATGTCCGGGGTGTACGCCCCTGATGCGTCTACGGCGCTCGCCTTCGTTAGGGTGCTGGGGGCTGCCTGCCCGAAGCCACCCGATAGGCCCAACAGACCTACCACCGCCACGGCCATGAGCAGCGCGATGTTGCCTCGTGTCAACAGACCCGACAGCAGATACGCCACAAAGCCCAATATGGATCTATTTGTGGTCACGCAGAAAGTATAAGCAGCATTCAGGAAACCCGCAGGCTAATCGAGTGTCTCAACTTCGGCGCCGTCGACGATCGGGAGATCGAGCACCCGCAACCCGGCTGCAAGAGCCTCGTTGCGCAGTTTTTCCGGGAAGGCCTCGGTATGCAATGCCAGCGCGGTGGGCCCAGCACCGGAAACAAAAGCTGCAAGGCCCTCGCCACGCATGCGCTCCACCCATTCGGTGGTCACAGGCAGGGCTTTGGCACGATACCCCTGGTGCAGACGATCCTTCGTTGCCTCAAAAAGCAGCGCCGGATCATGCTGAATGGCATGGGTGAGCAAAGCGGCACGGGCAAGGTTAAAACGGGCGTCGACATGCGGCACCGACGCGGGCAGCACGCGGCGCACCTCGCTTGTCGACGCAAACGTGTCCGGCACCAATGCCGTCGCCCGCAGCTCAGGGTGCGGATTCGCCCGCACTGCGCGATAGACGGTGCCTTCCTCTGCATCCTGCGTCCAGGAAATCACCATCCCGCCCAACACGGAGGCGGAAGAATTGTCCGGGTGCCCTTCCAAAACCGAGGCCAGGTGCACCAGCTGCTCTGGGCTCAATGCCCGACCGGCGAGCGCATTGCCCGCCATCACCCCGGCCACCGCTGCCGAGGCAGAGGAGCCGAGGCCACGCGACTGCGGGATCCTGTTCACGCAGCGCACCCGCATCCCAGGAACCGTTACCCCGGCGGCAGTGAGCGCACTCCGGATGGCACGGACCACGAGGTGTTTTTCCGTACGGGGCAGGGTGCCGGCCCCTTCGCCTTCGATCTGAATCTCGAAGCCGTCCTGGGTTTCCACCTCGACGTCGTCATAAAGCCCTAGCGCGAGGCCGAGGGAATCAAAGCCCGGGCCGAGGTTTGCTGATGATGCAGGTACGCGGACGTGGACCTTCACAGACCTAGTGCCTCCACCACAGCTTGCGGATCCACCTCGATAGGATGCGGCTCAGGCATGGACAGCAGCGCGGTATCCGGGTCCTTCAGGCCATTGCCGGTGACGGTGCACACGATGGTCTGTCCCCTCTCCAGCCAGCCGTCGTCCAGAGCTGCTAGTACGCCAGCAACCGAAGCCGCAGAGGCTGGCTCAACAAAGATGCCTTCCTTGGCCGCGATGAGACGGTAGGCTTCCAGGATCTTTTCATCCGTGGCGGCGTGGAAGCGTCCCTGCGACTCTTCCTTTGCCGCCATCGCACCGTGCCAGGAGGCAGGGTTGCCGATGCGGATCGCGGTGGCAATCGTCTCCGGCTGCAGTACCGGCGCGCCTTCTACCAGCGGAGCTGCGCCAGCGGCCTGGGTACCCAGCATGCGTGGCAGCTTCGTCGCCTTGCCTGCAGCGTGGAACTCCTTGTAGCCCTTCCAGTACGCGGTGATGTTGCCCGCGTTACCGACTGGCAACGCGTGGATATCTGGGGCGTCGCCGAGGACATCGATGATTTCGAAGGAGGCCGTCTTCTGGCCCTCAATGCGCATCGGGTTGACGGAGTTCACCAGTGCGATCTCCGGGTGATCCACACAGGTCTTTTGGGCCAGCTCGAGGCAATCATCAAAGTTGCCCTGGACCTGGATGATCTCCGCGCCGTACATGACGGCCTGGGCGAGTTTGCCCATCGCAATCTTGCCCTCGGGGATCAGTACGCAGCTCTTGATGCCTGCGCGAGCCGCATAGGCGGCTGCAGAGGCCGAAGTGTTGCCCGTAGATGCACACATCAGGACTTTCTTGCCCTGATGCACCGCATCGGTGACGGCAACAGTCATACCGCGATCCTTGAAGGAACCTGTAGGGTTGGCACCTTCTACCTTGAGGTAGACCTCACAGCCAGTCAGCTCGGAGAGGTGATTCGCCTTGATGAGGGGGGTTGCGCCCTCCTGCAGGGTGACGGCGGCTACGTCATCACCAAAGGGCATGTAGGCGCGGTATTCGTTGATCAGGCCCTGCCAGCCACGGTGAATTGCGTTCATTCTTACTCACTCTCCAGTCGGATCACGCTGTTTACAGACTTTACTTCGTCCATCTGGGCGAGCTTTTCCACTACCCCCGCTAGATCGCGTTCGCGAGCTGAGTGCGTGACCACGATGAGGCGGGCGTTCTCGCCCTTTTCCTCTTGGCGCACAGTGCGGAGGGAGATGCCGCTGGCGGAGAACTGCTCCGAAATGTGCGCGAGCACGCCAACCTGGTCGTTGACGTCCATGTCCACGTGGTAGCGCGTGGTCACATCGCCGAAATCGCAGATCGGCAGGTTTGCGTAGGTGGAGTCCCCGGGCGCGCGACCACCGTGCACCTTGTTGCGGGCGGCGCCCACGAGATCACCGAGGACCGCGGAGGCGGTCGGCGCGCCACCGGCACCATTGCCGTAGAACATCAAGCGTCCAGCAGCTTCGGCCTCCACGAAGATGGCGTTGAAGGATTTGGACACGCTTGCCAGTGGGTGTTCGCGCGGAATCAGCGTCGGGTGGACGCGGGCGGAAACTTTGCCATCTACGCGCTCGCAGATAGCCAGCAGTTTGATTACGTGGCCAGCGCGTTTAGCTGCGTTTATGTCAGCTGCGGTGATCTTGGAGATGCCCTCACAGTAGACATCCTTGGAGGTGACGCGGGTATGGAATGCCAGGGTTGCCAGGATGGCTGCCTTGGAGGCGGCATCGTGGCCTTCCACGTCTGCCGTAGGGTCTGCCTCCGCGTAGCCCAGTCGGGTGGCCTCGGCGAGCATCTCGTCATAGGAAGCTCCCGTGGAATCCATTGCGTCGAGGATGAAGTTGGTGGTGCCGTTGACAATACCCATGACGGACTTGACGCGGTCACCAGCCAGAGAGCGACGCAGTGGGCCGATCACGGGGATGGCAGCGGCCACTGCGGCTTCGTAATAGAGGTCAACGCCGGCTTCATCGGCAGCAGCTGCCAGTTCGGCGGCGTGAGCTGCTACCAGGGCTTTGTTCGCGGTCACTACTGACTTACCAGCTTGCAAAGCCGCGAGCACTAGCTGGCGTGGGTATTCGATGCCGCCGATAACCTCGACCACGATGTCCACGTCTGGCCGCTGGATCAGGGCCATGGCGTCCTCGGTGAGCAATTCGGCAGGAACGGAGTCCCGATGTTTTGCCACGTCGGACACCGCCACGCCCTTGATCTCCAGCTGTCCCCCGATGCGCTGCGTCAGGTCTTCAGAGTATTCACCCATGAGACGGAGCACCTCGCTACCGACGGTGCCATGACCCAAGATGGCGATTCCCACCGTGGCTTGGTTCTTCTCAGGATTTCCACTCATCAATGCTCCCCTTTTACAGTCGCGAATAATTTACCCATTATTGCAGATTATTCGTGGTCTGACTAGCTCGTTTGCCAGTCTCATCATAGCGAGAACGGGGCCTCCGGCACGTTCAGGTGTGCGAGAGACCCCGTTTGGGTGGCTGCGTTAGTTAGGGCTCGAGGGCGAGGATGTCGTCCAAGGTTTCCCGGCGCAACATGAGTTTTGCGCGACCGCCACGGACCGAGACAACCGCCGGGCGGGCGAACTGGTTGTAGCGCGAAGACATCGCATAGCAGTAGGCGCCGGTGGCGGCGAGAGCAAAGAGATCCCCTGTGGCAATGTCGTCGGGGTACTGCTCGGAGTTAATGAGGATGTCTCCGGATTCACAGTGGCTGCCCACCACGCGGCTGGCGGTGGGTGCGCCGTCGACAAAGCGACTGACCACGCGGCCGTCATACTGCGCGCCGTAGAGTGCGGGGCGAATGTTATCGCTCATCCCGCCGTCGACGGCAAGGTAACGGCGGGTTTCGGTATCGCTGACATGGACATCTTTGATCATGCCTACTTCATAGACCGTCACTGTGGAGGGACCTGCGATGGCGCGCCCTGGTTCCACCATGACTGTCGGCGTCGGCTGGCCCAGTTCGGTGGCGAACGCGGCCACCTTGGTGATCAAATCCTGAGCTACTTCGGCGACGTTGAGAGGCTGTTCCGCCGCGGTGTAGGCGATGCCATATCCGCCGCCGAGGTCGAGGACGCTGAAAGATTTGAAGAGGTCCTCATATTCCTCGTGCAGCTGCTTGACCAGTCCCAACACGCGCTCGGCGGCCAGGGCGAAGCCATCGGCGTCGAAGACCTGGGAGCCGACGTGGCAGTGCAGGCCCACGAGGTTGAGGTTCTCCGCGTTGAGGGCTGCAGCCGCTGCCGAGAATGCGGAACCGGAGGCGAGCGAGAATCCGAACTTTTGGTCTTCGTGCGCTGTAGCGATCATCTCATGGGTGTGTGCTTCCACACCCGGCTTGACCCGCACGAGCACGTTCTGGGTTGTGCCACGCTGCGCCGCAATGAGGTCAAGTAGCTCCAGCTCGGCAGCATTGTCCAGCACTACGGAGCCAACACCGACCTCCACGCACTGCTTAAGGAAGCCGCCCGACTTGTTGTTGCCGTGCACTGTGATTCGCTCCGCGGGAAAATCAGCGGCGAGGGCGATACCCAGCTCGTTTTGGGAGGCAACATCCAGGCCCAAGCCCTCCTCATCAACCCACTTGGCTATTGCGGTGGTCAGGAATGCCTTGGACGCATAGTGGACATTCTCGGCGCCGAAGGCCGCTGCCATATCCCGGCAACGCGAACGGAAGTCGTCCTCATCTACCACGAACAATGGCGTGCCGAATTCTTCGACCAGCTCTGGCAGCGGCACACCACCGATGGTGACGATGCCGTCTTCTTCCCGGCGCGCAGTACGAGGCCATACGTGTGCTGGCAGAGCATTAAAATCCATTACATTTTCTCCGGGGCATCAACGCCGACGAGGGTCAGCGCGTTCGCCAGGGTCTGCCGGGTGGCCGCGGCCAGTGCCAGACGCGCGGTGTGTACTGGCTCCTGGTTCTCATCGGCCTTAGGCAAGATCTGGCAGGAATCATAGAAGCGGTGGAAGGTGCCGGCGAGTTCTTCTGCGTAGCGAGCGATGCGGTGTGGCTCGCGCAGTTCGGCGGCGGATTTCACCACGGCCGGGAATTCACCCAGCGTACGGATCAGGCTACCCTCCCGCTCGTGTGTGAGCAGTGCGAGATCAGCCCCCTCCCGCGAGACACCGAGCTCCGCGGCCTTGCGTGCGATAGAGCACAGGCGGGCGTGCCCGTACTGCACGTAGTACACCGGGTTGTCGCTGCTTTGCGACGCCCACAGGTTCATATCAATATCCAAGCTGGAATCGACGCTGGAGCGGATCAGCGCGTAGCGCGCCGCGTCCACACCAATCAGCTCGACCAGGTCATCCAGGGTGATCACGGTGCCGGCACGTTTGGACATCTTCATCGTTTTGCCGTCGCGTACCAGGTTCACCATCTGGCCAATCATTACTTCAACGGCATCTGGGTTGTAGCCCAGCGCAGCCGCTGCCGCCTTCAGGCGCGCAATGTAGCCGTGGTGATCCGCGCCCAGCATGTAAATGCATAGGTCATGGCCACGATCGATCTTGTCCTTCACGTATGCGATGTCGCCTGCGATGTAGGCTGCGTCGCCATCGGACTTGATTACTACACGATCTTTGTCATCACCGAAGTTAGAAGAGCGCAGCCACCAAGCGCCTTCGTTTTCGTAGAGGTTGCCGTTGGCTTTCAGCGTCTGAATTGCCTTCTCCACCGCGCCGGATTCAAATAGCGAGTTTTCGTGGAAATACACGTCGAAGTCGGTGCCGAACTCATGCAGGGAATCCCGGATATGCGCGAACATCATCTCGACGCCTACTGCGCGGAAGGTCTCCTGCATGGTGGCCGGGTCTTGCTCCAGCACGCCCGGCTGCTTCTCGACGACCTTTGCTGCGATCTCCTGAATGTAGTCTCCGCCATAACCGTCTTCCGGCGTCGGCTCGCCCTTGGCTGCCGCCACGAGAGAGCGCGCGAAACGGTCGATCTGAGTGCCGTGATCGTTGAAGTAGTACTCGCGAGTTACTTGTGCGCCACTGGCTACAAGGATGCGACCCAGGGAATCCCCCACGGCCGCCCAGCGGGTTCCACCAAGGTGAATAGGTCCGGTTGGATTCGCAGAGACGAACTCTAGGTTCACGCGTAGCCCCTGATAGGCATCGCTGCTGCCGTACTTTTCCCCTGCATCCAGGATGCTCTGCACGATTCCGCCTTGGGCTGCCGCGTTCAGACGAATGTTGAGGAAGCCAGGTCCGGCGATGTCGGCCTCGGCGATGGCGTCGCTAAGCTGCAGTGCCTCGGCCAGCCAGGTGGCCAGCTCGCGTGGATTCGCCCCTACCTTCTTGGCGATTTGCAGCGCCAGATTGGTCGCATAATCACCGTGCTCCGGGTTACGCGGTCGCTCAACCACCACCTCAGCTGGCAAAACCGAGGTGTCAAGACCTCGGGATGCCAATACTTCGGTGGCGGTGCTTTTAATCAGGGAACCTAAATCTGCTGGAGTCACGATGCGTAATTCTAATGCAGACTCCGGCAAGTGCGTGAATAACCTAAACCCGGCCCCTAAATTCCGCTTCGCCAGGCAGCAGTGCTACACTTTTGTCTCATTGCATCGCCTTGTGCGATTCAATCCCCGCCCTCGTAGCTCAGGGGATAGAGCGCTGGTTTCCGGTACCAAAGGTCGGAGGTTCGAATCCTCTCGAGGGCACTTTCCAACCGAGCAGCCTTGACCATTAACTCCCGTGGTCAGGGCTACTTTTTATTTCCCACCCGCACGCGGCGGACGCGAAAGTCCCCTCGAGACTTTCTGGAGTCTTCGAGGGGACTTTCTTCGCAGCTGCAGACACCTAGATTAGGTGTTCCACATCAAGACCGCTGCCACGATGTAGATCAAGATCTGTGGCCCTGGGAACAGCATGGAGACCAGGAATAGGATGCGCAGGACATTGGGATCAATCCCGTATGTCTCGCCGATGCCACCAAGCACACCGGTCACGACCTTGTTGGTCTTGCTGCGGGTGAGCTTGCGATTCAGGAACGGGATAGAACCGTCAAGCTTGGTGTAGTCGTTGAAGTTGCTGCCACTGTTAGGGGTAGTCATTGTTTCGGGTCCTTTCCAAAACTCCGGGTTAGTGTTTGTCACACTTCCCATTGTTGTTGCTGGACCCGCAATGCGCATCAGGTTTTACCCTGATCTTCTCCCCTAGTTAGTCTTCCGTTTTGCAGCCAGTTGGTTCCGGTGGCGGCGTGACTAGGCGTTCCAGCAGTGTGCGCAGGAAGTCCACTTCCTCGCCAGTGAGCTGGTCAAATACCAGTCGGCGAACCGATTCCACATGACCGGGGGCGGCTGCCTCGAGGCGCCGGAGGCCGTCGTCTGTGATGGTCACCAACACTCCGCGGGCATCATCGGAGCACTTGTGTTTGAGCACCAGTCCCCGTCGTTCCATTCGGGTGATCTGGTGCGATGCGCGCGAGCGATCCCATTCCAGCAGCTGACAGAGGTCGCGCAGGCGCATTCCGCAGTCTTCTGCTTCCGATAGGGAAACGAGGACCGCAAACTCGCTGGCCCCTATCCCAGATTCTTGTTGCAGTGTGTCTTCCATTCCGCGCTCTAGGTGACGGATGGAGTTGAGGATGAGTCGCCACAAGATCTGCTCTTCATCAGTTAGCCAGCGTGGGCTTGCCATAAGTGTTGTCCTGTTCTACACCCGCGCCGACCGTTTTAGTCACGCCTTTAGGGTGCTCGCATGCAATGAATATTTAAATTTTCTTCCACCTTATGCGATAACTCTGCCTGCGCCAAAAATCAATTATCAATTTGAATAAAAATTTCTTAGATTTTTAAATTTGCTGCTCAGGTATCGTTTTTTCGCCAAAAGATACAATTTCTTCATTTTTTGTTGACACGTCACCACTAGCTAGTTATAGTGAGTTCCACGCCAGCGGGCAGCACGCTCGAAGGCGCAAAAAAACCGCACAATCAAACTTTGGAGACATCATGAGCAACTATGCAGGCACCTACGCACTCGACAGCACCCACTCCCGTATCGGCTTCTGGCTCCGCCACGCGATGGTAACCAAGGTGCACGGCGAGTTCACCGACTACGAGTCCAATATTGTTATCGGCGAGGACTCCTCTGCCACCGCCGTCATCAAGACCGCATCTATAGACACCAAGAACGCTGACCGCGATGCTCACATCAAGGGCGAGGATTTCTTCGACGTAGCCAAGTTCCCAGAGATGACCTTCACCGCCACCGATTTCAACATCGCCGGCAATGCAGGCACCGTCACCGGCGACCTGACCATCAAGGGCATCACTAAGCCAGTCACCCTCGACGTTGAGATTTTCGGCGAGGCCGTTGACCCTTATGATCAGACCCGCGTCGGCTTCGAGGCCACCACCAAGATCAACCGCAAGGACTTCGGCATCGACTTCAACGCACCGCTGGGCACCGGCGGCGTCCTGCTCTCCGAGGACATCAACATCGTCATCGAAGGCTCCGCTATCCGCCAGGGCTAATCCCCTTTCTTTAGACCAAAACCCACTAGGACCATATGCAGTCCTAGCGGGTTTCCTCATGCCGAATCCTTAAGGCCGGCTAGTCACCGGATTTCAGCTCATCCATCGGGTATTCGCGCATTCCCGCGACATTCTCGTAGCGCGTTGGCATACAAGTCAATACAAACACCTGGTGGCTCTTCCCCATGTGACTGAACAGAAAGTTCATCATCTCCAAGCGGGAAGTGTCCGTGCTGCCCAGTGCGTCGTCGATGAAAATGGGCACGCCATCCTCAGCTGCGATCATCTCGGCAACTGCGAAGCGCACGAGGATACCAAGCTGTTCCTTTGCGCCCCCGCTCAGTTCCCCGAGGCCAATCGGGGTATCGGCTATCACACGCTGTTCGATCTCCAGCTGCTCATTCAGGGCGAAGCTCACGCCTGGGCCAAAAACGTTGTGCGCCAATTCGTGGAGTTTCGCGGCAAACGGCGCGGCATAACGTTCCCGAGCCGCGTCGCGGTGGCAGTGGAGCGTGTGGCGCAGCAGCTTGATACTTCGGGCCTGCCGGAGCACGCTTTCATGGCGGTAGTGCGCAGCTGCCATTGCTTCTTCCGCTTTGATCAGTGCCTCCGCCGCGCCTTCCGCGCGCTCAATCTGCCCCTTCTTTTCTGCGACCTTGAGACGAGCATCATCAATCTTCTGTTTCAAGGTCGCCACTTTTGCTTGCGCTCCTGCCAGCAGTCCCTCCGCCTGAGCTAGCTGGCAATCCGCGGCCTTAGCCTGGACTGTCTCGAAGGCTTCTTGCGCTGCTTTAAGCTCTTCCGCAGCCGCATCCACCGCCAAGCCCAGCTCTCGTTCTGACTGCGCAGACTCGGCCGCAGCTACCAGACCTTTCTGGCGCTCCATGCTGTGAGCCACATCCTCGATGCGTGCTTCCACCACCGTAAGCTCCGTATTTCGGAGCGCGTGCTGCAGGCGCTTTTGTTCGGCCACCGCTGCCTTTAGATCACTGTCGAGCTGCTCGGAGGTCTTGTCCAAAACCCGGATGTGCTCGGCCAGCTCTTCCGCAGACTGCTCCGGCACCGCCGCATCCGCCAGCTGCCCGCTCAGCTCCGCCAATTCACTGCGCAGCTGGAACTCATCGCGCCCGGCGAGCACTGCCGTCCGCTCCCCTTGGGCAGACCGCAGCGCCTGCTTCGCAGCCTGTTGTTCTTCATATTTCACGCGGGCCCCATCGACGCTATCGCAGCCCAAGTCGCCGAGCAGCGTATCCAGCCGCTGCTTGGTGTGCTGTGCATGAGCAATGAGGTCGGCCGCCCCTAACGCTGGGGTGAAGGTAGCGGTCACCGCTCCAATGCACATGTCTGTGGCCGCAGTGAGCGCGATTTCAACTGCGTCGCTTCCGAGCTGTATCTCTTCGCCTCCTACAAATATGTCTGTGGTTTCAGTGGCGCTCAGCCGCAGTGAGGCCGCGCTGGCATCCAGCGCCGCCTGCGCCACCTGCGCTGCAATCGCAGCTTCGCTGACCTCCGCAAGACTCTCTTTACTCACCGCGTGTTCGGGAAGCTCAGCTCGCAGCTTCGTTATCGCCTTATCGCGCCTATCAAGGTCTGCTACTAGCGCTTGTTGCTCTGCCAGGGTTGCCGCCGCGTTCAGCAATTCTTGTTGTTGGCGCGCGGTGGCAATGTCTGCCTTGTTTTGCTGTGCGAGCAGCTCGAAGCTGGCTACGGCAGCGCTTAGTTCTGCCAGTTTGTCGGATTGTTCAGAGACGCTCGCTGCGAGTTCGCTACGTCGCTCACTCAGCTCGGCAAGCTTCTGCTCATGTTCAGTTAATGCCGCTCGCAGTTCCGCGCGCTGCGTTTGTTCCTGCTTCGCTGCTTTGAGTTTGAGCTTGTGGTGCTCCACTGCGGCCTGCGCCTCATGCAACTGCGCATGGATCGCTGTCGCGGCTTGATGAAGTTCCTGCCGTTGCTGCAGCTCCGCCTCGGCATCCGGCAGCCGCTGTTGGAAGTCCACGAGTCGGGCAGTCTCCCGCTCGACGAAGTCCACATCGCCGTCCAACTGTTGCTTTGTGGCCAGCGCAGTGGCATGGGCCTGTTCGGCCTCTCGCAGACTGTTCGTGGCTTGGGCCAATTCCCCGGTTTCCTTGGCGGTCTTGGTGTAAAAGCGCAGGTATTCCTTGTCCACCGTCTGCATGAACTCGGTGTCATCCACCACTGCCGTGGACTCATCGCCAACCCGTTCCAAGGCGGCGCTGAGGGACGGGATTCCGGCGGCCTTGATCGTGGCATCTACTTGTCCTTGGCTCACGAACAACGTGTCTAGGAGGCTTTGGTCGGCGTACTCAGAAAACAGTTCTGCGAGTTTTTCTTCCGCCTCTCCCCCGGTGAAGCTCTCCCGGCGCGGAGTCTCTAGCTCCAGCACAGCCGCGGTTTTGCGCAGGTATTGCTTGGTAATTCGGAATCGGTGCGGACCAAGGGTCAGCCGCAGGGAAATCTTGACCCCCACGTCGCGCCCCTTGGGCTGCAAGGCCTTGACCGCCTTGCTGCTTGATCCATGCCGAATGTTTTTCAGCGTGTGGATCGCCTCCAGGATCGTCGATTTCCCAGCCTCATTTTCTCCCGAAATGACGATCACACCGGTGTCGGGTATATCCCGCAGTGCAAGGTGTTCGATGCCCCGAACGTGCGCGAGCTCTATGTCATGAATCCGCATCCTAGGCCCCCTTTGCCAATCGGAACATCAGGCGAACCGCAGCATCGGCATCAGGATCTTCGGCGGCGAGCAACTCCTGCAGCGCGTCTTTGGCATAACCAGAGATGTTCAGCGCCTCCAGATCCGAGGCTTCCGGCTGCAACACCAGGTCCATGTGTCGCGCGCGGGGCTTAAGCGAGGCAAAAACGGGTTCTAGTCGCTCGAGTTCCCGCTCAAGGAGTTGCATCGCGGAAAGATCCAGGGTGCCCCGCAGCCCGTATTTTATGGCGACCCGGGACTTGTTCTCATAGGCGTCGAGACGCGCGATGAACTGCTCGACATCAGCGCGGGAGTTGAGGTCAGCTTCGATGGCGTGGAAGAGCCAACTACCCGTGGGCACTTGTTCTACGGTGACTTCTCTAGTTCCGTCGATGCTAACCACGAGCACGTTCCCGGAGTTGCTTTCTCCGCCCCCTGCAGTGGTGAAATCGTGAAAGTCGGTAACCTCCGGGGATCCGGAGAACCATACCGCCCCGGTAGTACCGACTGGGCTGGTGGAGTGGGTATCACCGAGCGCCAGGTAGGAGATCTTGCCGCTGGCGATGGCGGCCTCAACTGTGGGCAGGTCGATGAGGTCAGGTTTGACTTCACCACGGCCCGCTACCTGGCCGTGTCCAACTAGGATCCGCAAGGAATCATCATCGGGCACTGTCTGCAAGGCGGCAGCAACCCGATCCTCCACTGCCCGTTTCGAGAGCAAAGGCGCGCCAATCAGCTGCACCCCCGGGACAATATCCACAGGAGTAAAGTCACTCAAGACGTGCACGCCAGGGACCTGCTCTGCAGAGTAAAAGACGCTGTCCGCGGTCAGCGGATCATGGTTTCCAGGCAGCAAGTACACCGGTACCGGAAGCGCCTTGAGCACTTCGAGCACTCTGCCGAGAGTGCGGCGATGTAAAGAATTGGACTCAAAGACGTCCCCAGCTACGACGATAAAGGCGCAGCCCTGAGCTGCCGCGATCTCACCGATCCGACTAACAGCTGCCAAGCGGGCATCGTCAAATCTGGCCTGCGCCTCACCTTCTAAAAACCATCGGGTCATCCCGAGCTGCCAGTCGGAGGTGTGCAGAAACTTCACTTCAGTCATGCTTCAACTTCTAACGGTTAGTCCGGACACGGGTACCCCCATGCGTTCGAAAGTGCAGGTCAACGCGGATGTGTGAGGTGATGATAGAGATCCTCAATGTCACTTACTGCCCGTAGCTCGTCAATAGAGGTATAGGAGATCGAGCGCATGGCTTTGTGCAGTGCGTCGAGGTCAGAGTCGTCGATAGCCGGGGCGGTCTTGGGGTTCGGCAGCAAGGGTAGTTCGCCCCCCTCCCAGAAAGATTCGTTGCTAGCCCCGGAGCTGACTTCCGAGTGTTTCTTCGCCGCCGCTTGCATCGAGAGTTCGAGCTGGGCGAAGCTCAAGCCCCGCAGCTCAAAAAGCAGCGCCGGTTCCTTTTCCACCTTGTCCGCAAACACTTCCAGCACCGCGATGGCATGCTTGCAGCAGCCCGAATAATCAGGGCATTCGCACAGCAGTCGCACCTCGTGGGGCTGCTCGGCAAGAAGCGTCCCCACCATCGCTGGGGGAAGTTTTCCAGACCGCACCTCGCCGAGCACACTCGAGGACTCCAGCAGCGCAGCTGTCACCGTTTCTAGTTCCTCAGCGCTGCGGTGTGGAAAGACAATGTTGACCCCGAAGGGCTCGTTTTGCGAGCCAGCGACATCCGCGACAACACGGTCCCGGGTGACGGAAATTGAAACCACGTTGCCGTTTCGGGCATAGGATTTTCCCCGGGTAATACGGCCATCGTCCGCCAAGGTGTAATAGATGTCCCGCAGGAACGCCTGCTGATGAGTTTCGGCAACCACGCGGCGTTTCGGCGCCGGCGGCGGCGTGCTCACTCGTGTCTTCTTGCCAAAGTTGGCGTAAATGACGTTGTCATCATTGGAACGCACTGCCATCAGTTTTCCCTCCCGCGATAGCTCAAGAGCAACGCCAGTTCCTCAGGCGAGAGCTCGGTGATCCAGCCTTCCCCTTCACCCACAATGGCGGTAGCCAGGTGCATCTTGCCGTCCAGAATATCTTGGATCGATTCCTCCATCGTGCCCTGCGTGATCATCTTGTACACGTGGACGTCCTTGCGCTGGCCGATGCGGAAGGCACGGTCCGTGGCCTGGTTCTCCACCGCCGGGTTCCACCAGCGATCCATGTGGACCACCACGTTTGCAGCGGTGAGGTTCAAACCGGTGCCGCCGGCTTTGAGGGACAGCACCATCGCTGGCGGCCCATCAGTGTTTTGGAACTGCGCCACCATCCGGTCGCGCCCGATCTTGGACACCCCACCATGCAGGAACGGGATCTCCCGCCCCATGCGTTCGGACAGGTACGGCACGAGGATGTCCCCGAAGGCCTTGTATTGGGTGAAGATCAGCATCTTCTCCCCGCGTTCGGTAGCGCGATCGACCAGCTCCATCAGCGCCTTGACCTTGCCAGAGCGGTGCCTGCCCATCACTGTGACAAAGGAACCGTCCTGCAGGTAATGCGCGGGGTGGTTACAGATCTGCTTGATGCGCGTGATGGTGGAGAGCACGAGTCCCCGTTTTGCAATTCCCTCGGTGTCGTTGAGGCGGGCTTGCACGTCATCAACCAGTGCCTTGTAGAGAGCGGCCTGCTCTTTAGTCATCTCCACGGTGAGAATTTCTTCGCGCTTCTCAGGCAGGTCGTCGATGATCGCCGGGTCTGTCTTGAGGCGGCGCAAAATGAACGGCGAGGTCAGGTCCCGCAGTCGTTTCGTCATGGCTTCGTCCTGTTCCCGCTCGATGGCCTTGGCAAAGTGATTGCGGAAGAAGGAGGCCGAACCCAACACACCGGGGTTGCAAAAGTCCAGGATGGAACGCATTTCGGATAGGCGATTCTCCACTGGGGTGCCGGTGAGCGCCACCCGGTGCTGGGAGGGCAGGCTCCGCACGCTTTTCGACGCCCGCGTCCCCGAATTCTTAATCGCCTGCGCCTCATCGAGGACCACGCGGAACCACTCGACCTGCCCCATCATCTTGAAGTCACGGCTGACTACCCCGTAGCTGGTCACTACGATGTCGGCATTGCTCGCTGCGCTCAGGAATTCCTCACCGAGGAGACGATCTGAGCCATGATGGCTCAGCGCACTGAGGCCGGGAGTGAACTTGGATACCTCATTGATCCAGTTGCCCACCACGGAAGTCGGACACACCACAAGGGTTGGCCCCACCGCAGGATCCTGCTCACGCTCCACTGCTAGCAGCGTGAGCAGCTGGAGGGTTTTACCCAGGCCCATGTCGTCGGCAAGCACGGCCCCGAGGCCGTTTTGGGTCATCCACCACAGCCAGTCCACTCCGCGCCGTTGGTACTCGCGCAGATCGGCGTGCACGCTATCTGGGATCGCTACGCGCTGCGGGGCGGGGACCTCGGCTTGCCCGCCGAGCAGCGCAGTTTGCCAGTTGGTGCCGACGAACTCAACCGGGGTATCTTCCGCAAGTTTGAGCGCCAATTCCCGCAGCTGAGCCAGGGTGACCTTGTCATCGCTCAAACCGGCATTGTATTTCTCGCGCAATTCTTCGGCGAGTGCTTCTAATTCCTCAGCCCGCGGGTCCCCATTCGCCCGTGCCAGCTGAGACTCCATCATGGCGGTCTCCATGCGTTTGCGCAGCCCGCGGCGCGAACCCTTTGACAGTTCTTCCACGTAGGCAGAAACGCGACGGAGCGCGGCGGCATCTGCCATGACCCACTGTCCACGCAGCTTCACCAACCCGGCTTTGGAGCTGACCAGCTCGTCCATTTCCGCGTCGGAGAGCTCAACATCGCCCAAGCTCAGCTTCCAGTTGTACTCCACCAGCTGGTCGAGCCCAATCACGGATTTAGTGGCAGCAATGGCTCCGTCATGGACCTGGGCGGTCTCGAGGCTGAGCTTCGGCTCAAAGGTGGACCAGGACTTCGGCAGCATGACATTGACGCCCGCTGCCCGCAGCTTGGCCACCTCATGGGTAATAAAATGCACCATTTGTTCGGTGGTCAGCGCGATGTCCAGCTCTCCGGTGTCCTCGGAACCATAGTGAGCCGCTGCGCGGGCTTCCGATAGCCCGGCCTCATCGCCGAGCACGGGCGCGATGTCCCGCACCTTAATAATGTTCTTCTCGATCAACTGCGTGGTCGGCTTGTCCAACTGGGCAAAGTGCACTGGGCGCGGGGCGTCCACACCGAGTCGCGCCTGCACGCGCACGTACCAATCGCGTCCTTCCACACCGAAGTCCTCGGAGGCAGGTTCCTCCACGATGATCACGAGGGATACTTCCCCACCGGTCATCGATTCTTTCCAGGTCTTCAGTTGGGTAACCAACTGTGGCCCGCCGCGTCGCAATGGCGTGCTGGAGAGCAGCGCTTCAGTGAAGTCGTGCCAGGGAGTCACACGCGGGATGGCGTAGAGATCCTGCAGCACTGCGTTTGCGATCCAGTGCGGCAACTCGTCCGCGATGTCCTCAACTACCGAAGAACCGCCATTAGCGATGATCACCCCAGGCGCGCACGCCGTCATTTGGGCCTGCCAGCCCAATTCCCCGAGGCCCGTCATGAGTTGCCATTGTGGCCACCACTTACCGTCCTCCCAGCGGGTGCGCAGTACCACGCGCCCTGCTTGAACGAACTGTTCCAGACCTAGGTATAGGTGGATCAGCCACAGCAGGTCGGGAGCAAGGTAAGCACGCTGTGCGGTTGGAGTGGCTGGGGTTTCCAGATCAAATATTGCCAGCTGTTGCAGCAGCTCTACCGCTTGTTGTGGGGTGTAGGCCGCGGTCGGAATGTCCAGGGATACTTCGCGGCCTTTGGGGGTGCGCAGTGTGGTGGTGCGCACGTGACGGAAGCTTTTGCCGTCGATAAGCCCGCGGATCAGCGGTGGCAGGTCACCATCGCCGAGGGTGTCGGGGAGCACAATACGGTGCCCTTCCACCTGCTCGATCCACAAGTGGAGCCCGGACGTTTTGGTCCAGAATCCGTGGAGCAGGTGCGAAGTCATACATCTGTTTGTACCAGTTCGGCGGTGGGTGTACTGCCAGAGCACCCCATGTAGCACTAATGCTATTGCAACGCGGAGGCAACGATAAGATAACCAACCAGTAACAAACACCTTGAGGATTCCTTGCGCCCTCTGTTAACTGCCTAGGCTGCAAGGAGCGTTGTTAAGGAAATAGAGTGCCAAAAGCTTAAGTATCTATTTGGGACGACACGACTTATGGAGGCACTGTGAGCACGCAGACTTGGTTCATTATCGCGATCGTCATCTATATGGTGGCGATGCTAGCTATCGGCTATTGGAGCTACCGGCAAACCAGCAAATACGACGAATACATGCTGGGAGGTCGCGGTCTCGGACCCGGAGTGGCTGCTCTTTCCGCCGGCGCTTCCGACATGTCGGGCTGGCTCCTCATGGGCCTGCCTGGCGCACTGTTCGTCTCCGGATTCTCTGAGCTATGGATCGCCATTGGCCTGCTGGTCGGCTGCTGGGCGAACTGGAAGTGGATCGCCCCGCGCCTGCGCTCTTACACCGAAGTGGCTAAGAATTCCATCACTGTGCCGAGCTTCATCGAAAACCGCGTCAAGGACACCTCTCGGATGCTGCGCGTGATCTCGGCAGTGGTCATCCTGGTCTTCTTCACCTTCTACGTATCCTCCGGCATGGTCTCCGGCGGCAAGTACTTCGAATCCACCTTCGGCGGGGACTACCTCACCGGCATGCTGATCGTCGCCGTAATCACCGTGGCGTACACCTTTATCGGCGGCTTCCTGGCCGTGTCCTACACCGATGCGGTGCAGGGCCTGATCATGTTCGCCTCGCTCATCATCGTGCCGATCATGGCTCTGATTGCGCTGGATAACCCGATGGACATCTTCGGCTGGCAGGCCCACAATGACTACGGCCCGTACACCAGTGGCACCGGTAACCCGACGTTCTTCAACATGGTCTCTGGCGTATCCATCGCCGCGATCATCGGCAACCTCGCGTGGGGCTTGGGTTACTTCGGCCAGCCACACATCATCGTTCGCTTCATGGCCATGCGTAAGCCTTCGGATTCCGTTGCTGGCCGCCGCATCGGCGTGTTCTGGATGCTGCTCTGTGTGATCGGAGCGGTGTTCACCGCAATGATCGGTACCGTATTCTTCGCCCAGAATGCCGATATCCAGGTCACCGACCGGGAAGCCTTTGAAACTGTCTTCCTGGACATGGGTCGCATCCTGTTCCACCCACTGATCGCTGGACTGGTGCTCACTGCGGTGCTCGCAGCCATCATGTCCACCATCGCCTCTCAGTTGCTGGTCACCAGCTCCGCGCTGATCGAAGACCTGTACATGATCGTGGTCAAGCGCCAGCCGACCCAGAAGAACCTGATCTGGATGTCCCGCATCGCGGTTCTCAGCGTCGCGATTGTCGCAGGCCTGCTCGCCATCAACCCTTCCGATTCGATCCTGGGCCTGGTTGCTTTCGCCTGGGCTGGCTTCGGCTCCGCATTCGGCCCGATTGTGATCGCTTCGCTGTACTGGAAGCGCCTCAACGCTCCAGGCGCTATGGCCGGCATGGTCGCAGGCGCTATCGTCGCTTTCGCGTGGGGCCAGAGCCCGCTTTCCGACGTCATGTACGAGATCGTCCCCGGCTTCATCGCCAGCGTGGTAGCCATGGTCACAGTAACCCTGATGACCAAACCACCGGTAGAAAAGATCCAAATCCAGTTCGCGCAGGCCACCCGCCTGTCCAAGGTGAAGGGCAACCTGACCCCAGAGATGCTCCGCGAACAGTAAATAAAACGCAACCCTTTCGGGCGGCTCGGCAGTCTATCTAAGTATGACGCCGAGCCGCCTGTTGCTGTTTACCCTTATCCTGTTCACCTGCCTGCTGCTCTTTCTGGATCGCCCAGTCTTCCCCACCAACGCCCCTGCGCTCTCCGCGACCCTGCCACACATACCGCGCGCCCCGCAGCGCCAATCCGTGCACGGCTACGAGCGCGAGGCGTTCAGCGATTGGGCACCCACGCTTATCGACGGCCATAGCTGCACCACCCGCACCCAGATCCTCACCCAAGCCTTCGCCGCGCCAGCCGCCGCCGATTGCTCCGTGACGCCAACCCCAGGCATCAAGGATCCCTATTCCGGTGCCGAGCTCAGCAACCCCGTGGAAATCGACCACATCTTCCCCCTGCGTGCCGCCTGGGATTTGGGCGCGCATTCGTGGACCCCGGAAACCCGTGCCAGGTTTGCCAATGATCCCAGCAACCTGGTGGCTGTATCCAAGGAAGCCAACCAAGCCAAATCTGACCTGCTGCCGAGCCAGTGGCTACCTTCGCGCACGAACACCCGATGTTGGTATTCGCGGCGGCTGGCCCATGTTGCCGCCACCTACCAACTTGCCTTGCCGACTGCCGATATCCGGGTGATGCAACAGGCATGCTCAGTTAGCGAATTCCCCGGTGTGTGGCTAAGGTGACCTGTTGAACTATCACCCAAATGTTTTGAAAGGCCCGACCGTTGAGCACAATAATGATCGCCCTCCACGTCCTGAGCGCAGTCCTTTTCCTCGGACCAGTAACCGTGGCAACCTCCAGCTTCCAGGTCAAGGCGCTGGCTGCCCACAATGGCGATGACACTGCCCGCGGCGCAGCAAAACTGCTCCACCAAATCTCCACCACCTACGGCATGCTCTCCCTGCTCGTCCCCCTGCTGGGCGTAGGCGTATTCATGATGGACTCTGCGTACATGAAGCAGGGCCAGTTCCACGCAGCCATCGGCCTGTCCGTCATCGCCTGGGCACTCCTGTTCTTCCTGATCCTGCCACGCCAGAAGAAGTTGATGGCAGGCCTCGGGCTACTCGACGCCGATGAAATGCCAGCTAACCCGGAGGTTGCCGATTGGAAGAAGGCGAAGGGCCAGCTCTCCATGTTCGGCGGCATCTTCGCACTGCTGTGGCTGATCACCGCAGTACTGATGTTCATCTAGCATCTGTCACTAACGTCGCCTGATCCCGCTGAACAGCCAGTGCGGGACGGGCGACTTTCGCGTTCTTAGGCCGCGGTCGCGCTTCCCGCCGAACCCCTTTTGCCGAACATCCCAGGGCGGTGTCAAGCTGTGAATGCACCATTGAGTGTTTTCATCAGTATCTCACGAGGAGTGCACCCACCCAGCACGATTCGCGGAGTGTCATTGAGCTCATCTTGCACAAACTGGACATGCTCGGCAGT